>NZ_JABBJJ010000514.1 GCF_012933655.1 Pyxidicoccus fallax
CCGCCCACCCGGGTCACCATACCCCCCCTTGCCGTATTCCGACTCCTCGGGCCCATCCGTGCGGCCACGGGACTGCGCGCTGGCGGTCAGCGGCGCGGCGGCGGCCACCATGAGGAGGGCCGCGCACAACCTGGCATGACGCTTCATCTCGAAGACTCCCCGAGCGATAGATGCGTAAGTTCCCGCGCTCCGACGGCGCGACGCGCTGGATATTCAAGCGTCCGCCACCCGACACGCAAGCGCTCCCGCGCTTCCCTCCCCGCGCCGGCTTTTCTCAAGCCCTGGGAGTGGCCTGGGGAGCGGCCGGCGTCTGGTTGTCCGGGGGCGGTGGAGACGGTGGCGCCGGCACCGGCCGGGCCTCGGTGCGGGTGACGGGCAGCCACTGGGGGTTGGCGCGCAGGAACTGCACCAGCCGCTCGCGGACCAGGGCTCTCAGGTCAAACAGCTTTTCCGAGTTCGCCACGCTGACCAGGGCCCGGACGGTGAGCGTCCGGTCCATGACCTCCAGGACGACCACGTTCCCCACCCGGCCGTCCCACATCTCGCGGGCCTCGCCCTCCAGGATGCGCTTGAGCTCCGCGCGGATGGCGTCGATGTCCGCGAAGTAGTCCACCTGGAGGATGACGGCACCGAGCATCCCCGGGCTGCCCTTGCTCCAGTTCTGGAAGGGCTTGTCGAGGAACTGGGTGATGGGGATGACCAGGCGGCGCTGGTCCCAGGTGCGCTGCACCACGTAGGTGAGGGTGATTTCCTCCACGGTGCCCCACTCGTTCTCCACGATGACGGTGTCACCGATGCGAATGGGCTGGGTGATGGACAGCTGGATGCCGGCCAGCAGCGTGGAGATGGACTTCTGCGCCGCGAGGCCGATCACGATACCGGCGATACCGGCGGAGGCGAGCAGCGACACGCCAACGCTGCGCACCACGTCGAACTGGATGAGCAGCAGCGCGACGGCGATGACGTAGGTGGCCACCTCGAAGATGGAGCGCAGCACCACCAGCTGGGTGCTCACGCTGCGCGCGCGCGAGGCGTCCTTCATCTCCGACGACACGCGGTTCTGCACGAAGGCGGCGGACACGCGCAGGAAGCGCAGGATGAACCAGGCCAGGGAGACGACGCCCAGCGAGTAGCCCACGCGGTTGCAGAGGTCCTGCCAGGGGCCCGGCAGGCGCAGGAGGACGGTGCCGGCCACCAGCAGCGCGGAGAAGACGACGAGCTTCAGCGGCCCCTTGCCCGCGGCGACGAGGTCATCGTCCCAGGTGATGCGCGTCCAGCGTGCCACGCGCAGGGCGAACGCGAGCACCACCCGCTCCAGCACCACCGCCAGCCCCAGGCTGCCCAGCAGCACCACCAGGAGGCCCAGCCACTGCCAGGGCTCCAGGCCCAGGAAGGTGTCGGAGAAGAAGAAGGGCGGCAGCCACTCGGCCACGCTCGGGCCGTACTGCGCGAAGAGAGGGTCCACCTGCCGCACCGTGGACTCGCTGAACACCCACACCAGCGCGCCCTCCGCCGTCACCCGCTGCACGCGGATGGGGACGTTGGCGCCCTCCAGCGGAATGGTGCCCAGCTGGTCGAAGCGGGCGTCCTGCGGGTCCCCTTCGGGGGCCTTGCTCAGCGAGGACAGGTCCACCGCGAGCTTGCGGTCGATGACGAACTTCAGGCGGCGGGCGAGCGCGGCGCCGCGCTCGGCCTGCTCGGCGCGGGGGATGAAGTCCAGGTCCAGGTAGTGCGCGGCCAGGGCGTAGTCCCCCCGGTGCGCCGCGGACAGGAAGCCCTGGACGGTGGCGTGCGGCGTCTGCCGGTCCACCGTCGGAGGGGGCTGCCCCAGGCCGTTGTTGAGCGCCAGGGCGGGCAGGCTCCAGAGGACGCTCCAGACGAGGACGAGGGCCCAACGGCCCGAGCTGTCACGGTGCATCATATGGGTCCTTCCATACTCCTTTTGAGCGTCCCGCAAGGAAGAAGTGGGGGGATGCCCCACGGGCGGCCGAGCGTGCGACGGTGGACAGCAGGACGTGGGAGCGGACGGGCCTGTCTCAGCGGGTGGGAAAGCGTTGGTGCGACGGGTGGGGGTAGGATAGAAACGCCTCCCAAGGAAGGTCGCCGTGTCCGAGAAGCGAAGAATCCTGCTGATTGACGACAGCGAAATCACGCTCGCCATGGAGAAGGCCGTGCTCGAGGCGCGCGGCTACGAGGTGGTGGCCACCTCGACGCTGATGGAGTTCGAGAAGACCCTCCAGAGCTGGCGGCCGGACCTCATCCTCACCGACATCCACATGCCCGAGGCCAAGGGCACGGACATCTGCCGCACGCTGAAGAACGAGTACGGCACGCAGGACATCCCCATCGTCCTCTTCTCCAGCCTGCCGGACGACGAGCTGTCCAAGCTCGCGGAGCAGGTGGGCGCCGACGGCTCGCTGTCCAAGGTGAACGGGCTGGAGGCGATGGGCGAGAAGATCGACGAGCTGGTGCAGAGCATCCTCTGGTGAGGCCCATGCGCACCGTCCTCGTCGCCGCGCTGCTGGGCGCGTCGCTCGCCGGGTGCATGCGCAAGGAGTCAGCGCCCCCGCAGGCCGAGGCCGGCACGGCTCCGGCGGCCACCGGGGCGCCCGCGGCCTCCGCGAACGCTCCGGGGGCCGTCCTCTTCGTCTCCGCCGACACGCGCGGCTACCTGGGCCCCTGCGGCTGCAGCGAGAACATGCGCGGCGGCATCGGCCGCGCCGCCGCCCAGGTGCTGGAGGCTCGCAAGGGCGCCCTGCCCGTCCTCTACGTCGACGGCGGCAACAGCCTCTTCGGCGAGCCCGAGCTGAAGCCCGGCCAGGTGCCCCAGGAGGAGCGCAAGGCGAAGGCCCTGGCGGACGCCATGCGGCTGATGGGGCTGTCCGTGCGCGCCACGGGCCCGCTGGACGACACGCGCGGGGAGGACTTCCGTCAGGGCCTGGGGCTGCCGGAGATGGCCCCCGGCACGGTGAAGCTGTTGCCCGCGGGCGCGCGCAAGGTGGGCGTGGTGGCGGCGGACACGCCGGAGCAGCTGGTGGAGGCCAGCGCCCGCGCCCGGAAGGAGGGCGCGGACTTCGTGCTGGCCCTGCTGGACGCCACGCTGGAGGCGGCGCAGGCCTCGGCGGAGCGCCCCGGACTGGCGGCGGACGTGGTGGTGGCCACGCGCACCGCCACGGAGTTCAGCGGCGAGCAGAACAAGCTGGTGCGCGCCGCGGTGCCGGTGGTGGCCCTGCAGAGCAAGGGGCGCTCCCTCCTGCGCGTGGACCTGGGCTACGCGCCCCAGCCCGGCCCCTTCACCCTCCAGGCCGACACCGGCCGCGAGGTGGCGTCGCTGGAGCAGCGGGTGGCGATGCTGGACAAGGAAATCAACCTGCCCGGCGTGGACCCGCGGCTGAAGGCGCTGAAGCAGTCCAAGCGGGACGAGCTGGTGGCGCGCAAGCAGGCCCTGCTGACGGCGCCGCCCCAGGCCACCGCGGGCGTCAACAGCTTCAGCCTGCGCTTCGTGCCGTTGGAGTCCGGCCTGCCCTCGCACCCGGACGCGCAGGCGCTGGTGGCGGCCTACGACGCGGACGTGGGGAAGATGAACCTCGCCTGGGCGAAGGAGCATGGGAAGGACTGCCCCGCCCCGAAGAAGGGTGAGGCCGCCTTCGTGGGCAACGAGCCCTGCCGCACCTGCCACGAGGAAGCCTTCCCCCAGTGGGAGAAGACGAAGCACTCCCACGCGTGGGAGACGCTGGAGGACCTGGGCAAGCAGTTCCACCTCAACTGCGTCAGCTGCCACGTGACGGGCTGGGAGCAGCCCGGCGGCGTGTGCCGCCTCGACAAGGTGGCCGGCCGCGAGGACGTCGGCTGCGAGGGCTGCCACGGCCCGGGCTCGGAGCACGCGGACGCGCCGTCCAAGGACAACATCCTCGCCTCGCCGGGCGAGTCACTGTGCGTCACCTGCCACAACCCGGAGAACTCGCCCCACTTCGACTTCGCGACGTACCTGCCGCGAATCCTCGGGCCGGGTCACGGAAAGCCGGCAGAGCCCGCGAAGAAGTAGGCCTCGCCCGCACGCCTGCTCCTACCTGGAGTCCCGCCAGGAGTCGCACCGCGTGACTCCTTGTTTGACTGTCAAGAAAAAGCGCGAATACTTCGGGCTTCGCCTGCTTCTGGGCGCCCCTGGTAAGCGACTCCATGCCGCCTCTCCCATTGCTGCTGCTCGCCCTGGCCTCGCTCCCCGCCTCGGAGGGCGCGTCGCCGCCCATGCCGCCGCCACCGCCCGGCATGCGGGTGCTGGCCGCGGACGAGAAGCGCCTGCTGACGGGAGAGGGCCCCACCGAGGCCACCCCCGAGGCGGCGGCGGAGGAGCCCGCCCCCGAGGAGGAGGCCACCAGCGAGGAGGTGGAGTCCGAGTCCGCGGAGCTGGAGGAGCTGCGCGCGCTGGAGGGCGCCACGTTGGACCCGACGGCCCGGCCGAGCGCGGAGGTGATGCAGTCGCTGAGGCGGCTGGGGCTGGCCAACCCGCTGCGCATGCGGATGCTGGACGCGCTGGACGAGCCCACCTTCCGCGAGGACGACGAGCTGGCGCCGCTGCCGCTCATCACGGACCTGGCGACGTTCGACGTGGCGCAGATTCAAGACCGCTACGACATCCCCGTGGAGATGCAGCCGCTGGTGGCGCAGTACATCCAGTTCTTCCAGGGCCCGGGGCGGCGCTGGTTCCGCAAGTGGATGTCGCGCGCGGCGCGGTACGTGCCGGTGATGCAGCCGATTCTCGAGCAGTACGGGCTGCCGAAGGACACGGTGTACCTGGCCATGATTGAGAGCGGCTTCTCCGCGCACGCGTACTCGTGGGCGCATGCCGCGGGGCCGTGGCAGTTCATCTCCAGCACGGGCAAGCAGTACGGGCTGAAGCAGGACTTCTGGGTGGACGAGCGGCGGGACCCCATCAAGGCCACGCACGCGGCGGCGTCGTACCTGCGGGATTTGAAGCGGGAGCTGGGGCACTGGTACCTCGCGTGGGCCGGGTACAACACGGGCTCCGGGCGCGTGCGGCGCATGGTGGAGCGCCACGGGACGAACAACTTCTGGGTGCTGTCCGAGGAGCGCGGGCTGGCGAAGGAGACGAAGCACTACGTGCCCAAGCTCATCGCCGCGGCGCTGGTGGCGAAGCATCCGTCCGCGTTCGGCTTCTCCGAGGAGGAGTTCGAGCCCGAGCCGGTGCTGGAGTTCGACGAGGTGGAGCTGACGGACGCCGCGGACCTGGACGTGGTGGCGCGGGCGGCGGGCGTGCCGGTGAAGGCGGTGCAGGACCTGAACCCGGAGCTGAAGCGCTGGTGCACCCCGCCGGCGAGCGCCAGGAATCCGTACAAGCTGCGGCTGCCCCAAGGCGCGAAGCAGCGCTTCGCGGAGAACTACCAGCGGCTGGCCCCGGCGGAGCGGCTGACGTTCCGCATCCACAAGGTGAAGCGCGGGGACACGCTGTCGCAGATCGCCGAGAAGTACGGCACGGCGACCGAGGCGATTCTGCAGATGAACCAGCTCAAGTCGGTGCGGACGCTGCGGCTGGGCGCGGAGCTGGTGATTCCGGTGCCGGCGGGCAAGAACGCGGGCGCGGCGCTGGCGAACAAGGTGGCGCAGGCGCGGCGCAGCGGCGTGGTGGTGCACCGGCCGGAGGACGAGGTGCCGGCGGGCACGCCCAAGGGGCCGGTGGCCGCGGGACCGGTGAAGACGGAGAAGGTCGCCGGCCGCACGCGGGTGACGTACGGCGTGCAGTCCGGGGACAGCCTCTGGGTGATTGCCACGAAGTTCAACGTGTCGGTGGACGACCTGAAGAAGTGGAACAACCTGAAGCGGCGCAACCCGACGCTGCAGGTGGGCTCGCTGCTGCACGTGTGGCCGGATGGAGACCCCGCCGGGGCGCAGGTGCAGGAGCGCGCGGGCACGGTGGTGGCGAAGCACACGATGCCGGGCAGGTCCGCCGGCCGGGTGCACCCGCTGGCCGAGGGCGAGACGCTCTGGTCCGTGGCCCAGCGCTACGGCGTCAGCGTCCAGGACATCATGCGGTGGAACAACATCAAGGACCACCGCACCGTCCCCGTGGGCAAGCTGCTCAACCTGAGCGCGCCGTGAGGCGGGTGGGCGGGGGATTTGCAGTACGGGTGGGGACTGTCTC
>NZ_JABBJJ010000515.1 GCF_012933655.1 Pyxidicoccus fallax
GCGGCGGGGGCGGCGGCGGCAGGCCGGTGCACAGCCGCGCGCTGGTGGCCACCGCGCAGTACGCCTCCAGCGCGGGCCGCACGTAGGTGATGTCCTCGCCCCGGCAGCCCGCCTCCGTGCACACGTTGACGATGCTGCAGGAGCCATTGGAGACGTAGTCCGTCTCGCCGCGCACGAGGATGCCGGCCACCGTGTAGCCGCTCATCTCGTACACGCCGGAGCCGGAGTTGCCGCCGAAGGTGTCCGTGCTGGCGATGAAGTAGTCCAGCGTGGACGCGCGCGCGTCGCGCACCGAGCCGCCCGAGTCGATCTTGAACGGGATGCCGCTGCCCGAGCCGATGACCGTCACGTTGGCGCCCACCGAGATGGGCTCGGCCACCGTGCGCACCGGCGCCGGCGCGAAGCGCGGCGTGGCCGCGCGGTCCAGCCGGACGATGGCGTAGTCCAGGTTGCGGCCGTTCGTCGTGGACTGCTGCCGCACGACGATGGACTGGCAGGAGAAGACGTCCGCGGTCGTCACCGTCTGCAGGGCGGTCGCGCTCGTGCGGTAGAAGTTGAAGACGAAGCGCGTGTTGCCGCAATCCGAGGCGCTGGTGATGCAGTGCCCGGCGGTGAGCACCAGGTCGTCGTCGATGAGCGTGCCCGAGCAGAACGCCGGCGTCGGGTCCGTCAGGAAGCGCTCGGTGCTGCACAGGTTGTAGGCGCTGCGCAGCGTGGACGCGTTGAAGGTGACGTTGTTGGGGTTGGACAGGTTGAGCGCCGACGGCCTCATCAGCGCCACCGTCGCCTGCTGCGCGCGCGCGCGCAGGGTGGCGTCCGAGTGCGCGTACACGTCCGTGCGGTTGTCGGTGCCGTAGACGACGGGCTGCTTGTCCGTGGCCGTGGGCTGCGCGGTGTCCCCGGTCTGCTCGGCTTCAGGGGCAGGGCCGCAGGCCACGAGGGAGAGGGTGCTGAGCAGCGCGCCGAACAGTTTCCTGCGGGCGCCAACGCGGATGAGGGGCATGTCGTGACCACTCCTGAAGGGGGAACGCCCGCCCGGAGGGCAGGCTTGCTCACTATACGTGAAATCCCCGGAGCGGTGAAATGGCAACCCGGTTGCAAATACGCGGATGGTCAGTCCGCGTCGGGGTTCTTCAGCCAGGCCAGCGCCTCGCCGCGCGTCTCGAAGGTGCGCGTGGGGATGGTCAGCATCGCCCGCTTCGTCATGCGCCACGCCTGGAGGCCGGAGGGTGGGTCAATCACCACGCGCGCCGAGCGCTTCATGCCGTGCAGCTGCGCATAGGCGTTGAGGCTGGCCATGGCGCTCACCACGTCCGGGGGCATCACCCGCAGCTGCGACTGGTCCACCAGCGCGGACCACTCGCCGCCCAGGGAGGTGATGGCCTTCTTCACCTCCGTCAGGTACTCGGACAGGTCCTCCGCCGTGACTTGCGGGGGGTAGATGACCTCGAGGATGTGGTCCTGCTCGTGGACGTTGATCTGGAAAGGCATGGTGCTGGGGGCTCCGGGCGGGCGCGCCATCCTAGCCGCAGCCGCTGACATTCCAATATCCAGCGCCACGAATCCTCCCTGGCGGGTGGTCGCCTGCCCTGTCCGGGAGTGCGGGGAATGTCAGACCCGGATGCTACCTACGTCGTTGCCGTCGCACCGGTACCGCCGCGCCACGTGGGGCGAGGCGGCGGTCGCGGCCGGCAAGGGGGTCGCATGAACACGAAGCTTTACGTCCTGGGGGCCGTGCTGGGCGCGGCGCACGGGCTGCCGCCGGAGGTGCTGACGCCCTCGGTGGCCCCGCCGCAGGAGTCGCGCCAGGAGTCGCGCGGGGCTTCTCGCAAGGGCCGCGGGGGGCGCGCGACGAGCGCGAAGCCCGCGGGCAACCACGCCGTGGCGGCGCCTCCGCCCGACGTGCAGGAGTCGAACGAAGTGAAGGAGTCGCCGCGCGACACGGGCGGCGACGGCCACACGCGCGGTGGGAGCGGGACCGAGGCGCCCCGTCACCCGTGCGAGCTCATCACCGTCATGCAGGTGCCCTGCGACGAGTCGAAGCAGGCCTGCGAGTACACGTACTGGAAGTGCCCCGAGGTGGTGAACCCGCTCCGGGCCTGAAGTCACCCGAAGGCGCGGGCGGCCGGTTCCGCCCGCGCCTTCGGGAGCCGGAAGTCCGGCGGGTCGTGACTGGCGCGGTGGAGGGGGCCGTGGAGTGACGGCCCCACCCGCCGCGCCGGTGTTTTTTCGTAGGGCCCCGGGTGCCCACGTGTTGCGCCGTGTTGGCGCTGCCGTGACCGGGGCTCGACCGTCTCGTGACGCCCACGTGCGACGGTGCCCCCGAGGTCATCGCCATGCAGACAGACTCGCGTACGTCCCCGACCGCCGCGCCGGCCCCCACCGGGGATGCGTTGCTCGGCCAGGTGCTCCACGGCCGCTTCAAGGTGCTGGAGCCCCTGGGCGCCGGTGGCATGGGCCGGGTGTACCGGGCGCTGCAACTGCCGCTGGAGCGCGTGGTGGCGCTCAAGGTGCTGAGCCCCACCTTCCCCACGACGAGGGACCCGGAGTTCCAGCAGCGCTTCTTCCTGGAGGCCAGCGTCACCGCGAAGCTGCGCCACCCCAACACCGTCACCGTCATCGACTACGGCAAGACGGACGACGGCACCTTCTACATCGCCATGGAGTACCTGGAGGGGCGCACGCTGGCGGAGCACCTCGCCGCCGGGCCGCTGCCGTGGACGCGCGCGGTGGACATCGCCCGGGGCGTGTGCCGCTCGCTGCGCGAGGCGCACCGGCTGGGCGTGGTGCACCGGGACTTGAAGCCCGCCAACGTGATGCTGGTGGCGGAGGAGGGCGGCGGCGAGAAGGACCACGTGAAGGTGCTGGACTTCGGCCTGGTGAAGTCCTTCCTCCCGGACGGGGCGGGCCTCGCCGTGCCGGAGATGACCCAGGGCGGCACCTTCCTCGGCTCGCCCACGTACATGGCGCCGGAGCAGGCGCGCAACGTGGCGGATGCGCGCAGCGACATCTACTCGCTGGGCGTGCTGCTCTACCAGATGCTGGTGGGCCGGCCGCCCTTCGTGTCGAAGGACGCGCTGGAGCTCATCTTCGCGCACCACAAGGAGCCGCCTCCGCATTTCCGCGCGCTGCGCCCGGACCTGGCCATCCCCGACGCGGTGGAGGCCGTGGTGCGCCGCTGCCTGGAGAAGGCCCCCGAGCAGCGCTACGCCACCATGGACGAGGTGCTGGATGCGCTGCGGGACGCCGCGGGCCTCGCGGTGAGCGGCCCCATCAGCGCCCCGCACCTCGCCCTGCCGCCCGCCACCGGCCCGCACCCGGCGCGAGAGGGCACCATGGTGCTGGACATCAGCGTGGACGAGGAGTCCCTGCCCCGGCCCGTGCCGCCGCGCCGCTCGTGGCGCTGGCCCGTCGTGGGCGCGGTGGCCCTGCTGGGCGTGGGCGCCGGCGCGTTCCTCCTGGGCTCGCGCGGGGGCCGGGCCACGCAGGCCGGGCCCGTGGCCCCCGTGGCCGTCACTCCCGCGCCCGCCGTGGCGCCGGCCGCCGAGGCGCCCCGGGGGCCGGTGCGCTTCCGCGTCTCCAGCGAGCCGGCCGGGGCGCGCGTCTTCTGGAAGGGGCAGGAGCGCGGTGTCACGCCGCTGGTGCTGGAGGTGCCTCCGGGGCCGGATGGCATGGCCACGGCGGAGCTGACCTTCGTGCTGGAGGGCTACCAGACGGACCGGGTGGTGGCCGGAGGCTCGGGCGAGGTGCTCTTCACGCAGCGGCTGCAGCGCCAGCGCGGCGGTGGTGGAGGGCGCCCGGCCGTGGCCGCCGCTCCCGCGCCCGAGCCAGGCGGCCTGAGCGCGCCGGAGCTCATGAGCGCGCCCACGCCGCTGGAGGCACCCGCCACGGCGAGGCCCGCGGTGGGCGGGTCGCCGGGGCGGACGGTGGCGGCCTCGGCGCGGGCCGCGAGCGGCTCCGGGCCCATCAACCTGCCGGAGGAGGCGAAGCCGCCGGTGGAGCTCGCCTCCAACGCGCGGCCCGAGTTCCCCCAGGCCGCCCGCGCCGCCGGGAAGGAGGGCCAGGTCATCCTCAAGATTGTCGTCACCGAGGCGGGCGAGGTGCGGGACGTCACCGTCCTGCGGGGCGAGGAGCCCTTCGTCTCCGCCGCGGTGCGCGCGGTGAGCACCTGGCGCTACCAGCCGGCCCTGCTGGAGGGCCGGCCCATCACCGTCTACCGCGTGGTGAAGGTGCCCTTCCGCCTGCGGTAGACGGCGGGAGGTCAGTTCGTCGCGCTGGCCTGCTTGAGGTACTGGTCCAGGAAGGCGCGCGTGCGCGAGTAGGCTTCGGCCTCGTTCTTCTTCTTGCTGAAGCCGTGGCCCTCGTCCGGGAAGACGACGTACTCGACGGGCACCTTGCTCTTCTTCACGGCCTGGACGATTTCGTCCGACTCCACCTTCAGCACGCGCGGGTCATTGGCGCCCTGGATGACGAGCAGCGGCTTGCGAATCTTCTCCGCGTGGAAGAGCGGCGAGACGGCGCGCAGCATCTCCTCCTGCGTCTCGGGGTTGCCGACCTCCTGGTAGAGCGCCTCGCGGAAGGACTCCCAGTAGGGCGGAATGCTCTTCAGCGTGCGCAGCCAGTTGGACACGCCGAAGATGTCCACGCCCACGTTGAAGGCGTCCGGGTGGAAGGCCAGGGCGGACAGCACCATGTAGCCGCCGTAGCTGCCGCCGATGATGCCCACGCGCGAGCCGTCCACGTACGGCAGGCTGGCGAGGTACTTCTTCGCCTCCAGGCAGTCCTGGAGCGGCTCGCGGCCGTGCTTCTGGTCATCCGCCGTGAAGAACGTCTTGCCGTAGCCGGAGCTGCCGCGGTTGTTGATGCCGAGCACCACGTAGCCGTGGTTGGCGAGGTACTGCATGAAGGGCTGGTAGCCCTTGCGCGTCTGGCCGCCAGGGCCGCCGTGCACCCAGATGAGCGCGGGCAGCTTGTTCTCCGGCGTGGCCTGGTGCGGCTTGTAGAGGATGTTCGGAATCTGCAGCCCGTCGAAGGACTTGAAGCGGACCACCTCCGACTCCACCAGGTCCTTCGGGTCGATTTCGGGGTTGAGCGTGTCCGTCAGCCGCGTGAGCTTCTTCGTGTCGAACTCGTAGACGTAGAGGTTCGTCGGGGAGCGGTCGCCCCTCACGTAGAAGGCCATGCGCTTCTCGCCGCGGGCAATGGACACGCCGGTGATGTCCCCCTCGGGGAGCTGCGGCAGCGCCAGCGACTTGTTGGCCTTCACGTCATGGACGCGGATGACGGTGCGGGCGTCCTCGTTGATGCCCGTGACGCGCCAGGCGCCGTTCTTGGAGAAGTACGTGTACATCACGTCCCAGTCCGCCTTCTCCACCTCCTCCAGCTTCCCGGTGGCCAGCACGTAGCGCACCACGCGGGTGAACTCGCTGCCCTCGTTGGTGAGGAGGTACAGGGCGGTGGAGCCCGGGTCGAAGGTGGCCGTTATCCACCACGCGATGCCCTTGTGCGGAGTGAGGTGCTTCAGCTCCTTGGTGGCGACGTTGTAGAGGTGCACGTCGCTGTCGGCCGTGGTGCGCTGCTTCTCGAGTGCCACCCACTTCTCGTCCGGGGACACGGTGCCCAGGTCGTAGCCACCGTCGTTCTGGAAGAGCAGGGTGCGCGCGTACGTCTTGGCGTCGTAGCGGTACAGGTCCATGAAGCGCTCGTCGCGCTCGTTGCTCTGGACGTAGAAGGCGGAGTCGTCATGGCTCCAGCCGAAGAAGGTGGCGCGGTGCTTGTCGCCCGGGGTGAGGTCCTTCTCCTTGCCGTCCGGGGTGCGCACGTAGAGGTGCTCCAGCTCGTTGCCGCCCTGGTCCCGGGAGAAGAGGAAGCGCTCGTCCTTGGGGAAGTAGCCCACGGCGTACGTGCTCTCCGTGGTGGAGCGCGTCAGCTGCGTGGGCTTGCCGCCCGCCGCCGGCACGGAGAAGACGTTGTAGATGCCCGACTGGTTCGACGTGAAGAGCACCCGCTTCTCGTCCGGGGAGAAGGACGCGCCCATCACGTTGGTGGTCTTCATGAACTGCTCGACGGAGTACTGCTTCGACGGCCGCGGGGTTGCCCGGGCGGCCGGGGCCTTCGCGGGCCGCGGTGACGGGGCGGGCTGGGCCAGCGCCAGGG
>NZ_JABBJJ010000516.1 GCF_012933655.1 Pyxidicoccus fallax
GCCCCACTCTACCCCGGCCGTCAGAGCCCCGCCGTGTCGGCGAAGCGCACCAGGTGCGACACGAGCTCGTCCGGACGCTCCAGCTGTGGCACGTGCCCGAAGCCGTCCACCACGTGCACCTGGGCGTGCGGCGGCAGGTGGTCGCGGTACCACTTCAGCGTCTGCGAGGGGAGCAGCCGCTCGCTGCCGCCCCAGAGGAACAGCACCGGCATGGCCAGGTTGCGGACCTTGTCGGGCTCCAGGCTGGCGCGCGTGGCGAGCGCCTCGGCGGTGAGCGCCCTCACGGTGGGGGTGTCGTAGAAGCGGCGCAGCTCGTAGGCGAACAGCAGCGCGGGCAGCGGGGGCCGGTGGAACAGCCTGCGCGTGAAGGCACGCGCCTCCGCGGGGGAGCGCACGGTGAAGGACGCGAGCAGCGACTTCATCTCCTCCTCGGGCAGCTCCGCGCCCGCCGGGGCCACCAGCGCCAGCGCGCGCACCCACTGGGGGTACTCCGCCGCCAGGTTCACCGACATGGCTCCGCCCAGCGAGTTGCCCACCACCACGGCCGGCTCGCCCACCACCTGCTCCACGTAGGCGCGCAGCACGTCGAACTGGTTGCGCACGCAGACCTCTCCGCCGCAGTACTCCAGCGAGAAGCCGTGGCCCGGCAGGTCCGGCGCCACCACGCGCGAGAAGCGCTTCGCCAGCCCGAAGAAGGTGCGCCCGAAGCCGTTGGCCGAGCCGCCCAGCCCGTGCACCAGCACCACCGGCGGCCCCTTGCCCTCGCCCTTCAGTGAGTAGTGGTGCAGCCCCTGGCCGGCCACCTGCACCGTCGAGGACTCGACACCGCGCGCCACCAGCATGCGCCGCATCACCTTCTGCATCCCGCCCATCAAGTCCATGCGCCTGCCTGCTCCTCTTCCAAGGGGTGCCACAGAGGATAACAAGCCCGATGGCACTTTGCCGCAATGCGTCAGGAGGCAGGGGCCAGCCAGAGCGCCGGGTCCACGGCCTGACCGGCCCTGCGGACCTCGAAGTACAGGTAGGCGCCCTTGAGCGAGCCGGTGTCGCCCACCTCGCCCACGACTTCACCCGCCGTCACGGTGGCCCCGAGCGGCGGGGTCATGGTGGCCAGGTGGGCCATGAGGGTGTGGAAGCCATCGCCGTGGTCCAGGATGAGCAGGTTGCCGTAGCCACGCAGTGCGCCGGCATAGACGACGGTGCCGTCGGCCACCGCCTGCACGGGCGTGCCCGCGGCGGCGCGGATGTCGATGCCCTTCTGCACGGTGACGGTGTTGAAGCGCGGGTTGACCACCTTGCCGAAGCCCACCTCCACCACGCCCCTCACCGGCCGGGGCAGCTTGCCGCGCAGCGCGCCGAAGCCGTGCGTGGCGGGCAGCTCCTTCAGGTCCGCCACCACGCGCGCCAGCTCCGCGTCCGCCTGCTCCAGCTCGCGCACCGCGCGCTTCGCCAGCTCCGCCTCGCCCGCCAGCGCGCCCACCACCTCCTCCAGCGCCTCCTGCTGCGCGCGGGCCAGCTTCTCCTGCTCCTGGAGGAAGACCACGCGCGCGGCCAGCGACGTCTGCAGGCGCTTCAGCTCGCGCGTCGCCTGCCGCTGGAGGTGCGTCACCCGCTGCACGGTGCGCAACAGCTCCAGGTCGCCGGACATGCTGGCCTCCAGCGCCCGCGCGCGCCACACCAGCGCGGCGAAGTCCTCCGCGGACAGCAGCACCTCCAGCGGGCGGCGGCGCATCAGCCGGTAGAGGGTGCGCAGCCTCGGGGACAGCCGGCGCAGCTGGAGCCGCAGCGCCTCGCGCAGCACGGCCTCCTCGCGCTCGGCCAGCGCCACGCGGCGGCGGAAGATGGCCAGGTCCCCCTCCAGCGCGCGCACGCGGCGCCGGGAGAAGGACGCCATCTCCTCCATCATCTCCAGGCCCTCCAGCACGGAGAGCTTCTTCGACTCGATGAGGGCCAGCGTCGCGCGCTGCGTGGCCAGCTTCTCGCGCAGCGCCGCCTGCTCCGCCTCCTCCGGCTGCTGCGCGGACGCGGTGGAGGCCGTCAGGGCCAGCACGAGTGCCAGGGGGACGAACCGGCTCATACCCGCAGGAAGCGCCCCACCGCGACGAAGCTGCCGCCCAGGCCCAGGCCGCACCCGGCGCCGACGAGCTCCAGCGCCAGCCGCGGCTCCACCCACGCCGCGCCCACGCCCGGCCCCAGCAGGAACGCGAAGAGCTGTCCCAGCGTGGGCCCCAGGACGTGCCCGAAGGCCCACAGCCCCAGCAGCGCCACGCCCGCGCCCATCAGCCCCTGCAGCAGGCCCTCCAGGAGGAAGGGCGCCTTCACGAAGCGGTCCGTGGCGCCCACCAGCTTCTGGATTTCAATCTCGCCGCGCCGCGCGTAGATGGCGAGCTGCAGCGTGGCCGCGACGATGATGACGGTGGCGCCCAGCACCACCACGAAGGCCACCAGCGAGCCGAAGCGCAGCGCCCGGGCGATGGCCGTCAGCCGCTCCACCGCCGCCTCGCCGTAGTCCACGCCGGACACACCGGGCATCGCGCGCAGGTCCTTCGCCAGCGCCTGGAGCGCGGCCGGGTTGCGCTTCTCCGGGGGCACGCGCAGCTCCAGCGTCGCGGGCAGCGGATTCTCCGGCAGCTCCGCCAGCGCGTCGCCCAAATCTCCCAGCTCCGTGCGCAGCCGCGTCAGCGCCGCGTCCGGCGGCACCACCGTCACCTGCCCCGCGCTCACCTCCTCCACGCGGGTGCGCATGCCGTGCACCTCGTCCTCGCCCATCTCGGGCGACAGGTACACCGTCACCTCCACCTCGCCGCCCAAGGACGCCAGCAGGTTGTCCAGCACCCGCGCCGCGCCCCGGGCCATGCCCGCGGAGAACAGGGCGATGGCGATGGTCGTCACCGCGATGAAGTGCACGAACGGCGAGTGCCGCAGCCCCACCGCCGCCGAGCGCCAGAAGTACGTCGCCTTCGCCACCACGCTCATCCGGCCACCATCCGCCGCGCCGCCTTCACGCCGTCCTCGTCGGACACAATCTCCCCGCGCTCCAGCCGCACCGTGCGCTTCTGGTAGCGCGCCAGCAGCGTCGCGTCGTGCGTGGCCACCATCACCGTGGTGCCGCGCACGTTGACCTGGGTGAGCAGGTCCATGATTTCCACCGTCAGCGCCGGGTCCAGGTTGCCGGTGGGCTCGTCCGCCAGGAGGATGGTGGGGTCATTCACCAGCGCGCGGGCAATCACCACGCGCTGCTGCTCTCCACCGGACAGGCGCAGGGGGAACGAGTCCGCCTTGTGCTCCAGGCCCACCAGCTTCAGCATCCGCCGGACCTTCTCGCGGGCCTCCGCGCGCGGCACGCCCAGCACGTCCAGCGTGAAGGACACGTTGTCCTCCACCGTCCGGTGTGGCAGCAGCTTGAAGTCCTGGAACACCACCCCGATGTTGCGCCGCAGGTACGGCACCGCGGACTCGCGGATGCGCGCGATGTTGCGGCCGCCCACCAGAATCTGCCCCTTGGTGGCCTTCTCCGCGCAGAAGATGAGCTTCAAAAGCGTCGTCTTCCCCGCGCCGGACGGGCCGGTGAGGAAGACGAACTCGCCCTTCTCCACGTTGAGGTTGATGTCCGACAGCACCGGCGGGTCGCCGGGATACGCCTTGTAGACGTGGAAGAACTGAATCATGGCGTCGCGCGGGGGCCGCCAACCTACCACGGCCCGGCGCCAGCGCCCCACGCACGCCCGGCGAGTGGGCGGGCTTTCCCCTCCCACCCCTGGAGCCACCTGTGCGACGGTGGAGGGGCATGAGCCAGCGCGCCGCGCCTCGGACGACGACAGGACAGTGGGTGGGACGCATCGCCGGGCCCGTCGTCGCCGCGCTCGTCTACTTCATCCCCTCCGGGCTGCACGCCATCCCCGGCATGGGCCACCGCCCCGCCGCCGCCGCCGCCGTGGCCGCGTGGATGGCCCTCTGGTGGTTCACCGAGGCCGCCCCCATGGGCTGGACGGCCCTGCTCCCGTTGGTGCTCTTCCCCGCGCTGGGCGTCTTCGGGGACGGAGGCGTGCTCGTCGCCGTGGGCCGCTCCGCGCAGCCCTTCGTGGACCCGTACATCTTCCTCTTCATGGGCGGCATGGCCCTGGGCGCCGCCCTGGAGCAGTGGGGCCTGCACCGGCGCATCGCCCTGCTCATCATGCGCGCCATCGGCACCGGGCCCCAGCGACTCCTGTTCGGGATGCTGGCGGCCACCGCCGCCGTGTCCCTCTGGATTTCCAACACCGCCACCTCGGTGATGATGGTGCCCATCGGCATGGCGCTCATCGCCCAGCTCGAGGCTTCCGAAGGCCGCCAGCTGCGACACTTCGGCGCGGCGCTGATGCTGGCGGTGGCGTACGGCTCCAACGTGGGCGGCGTCGGCACCAAGATTGGCTCGCCCACCAACTCCGTCTTCGCGGGCGTGGTGTCGCGACGCTTCGGCGCCGACGTGGGCTTCGTGGAGTACATGGTCGCCGCCCTCCCCTTCGTCCTCCTCTTCCTCCCGCTGGCCTGGGCGGTGCTGTGGCGCTGGGGGCGCAAGGACCGGCTGGGCCCCGGCCAGGGCGGGGACGTCATCGCCCGGGAATTGGCCCAGCTGGGCCCCATGTCCTCCGGCGAGCGGGTGGTGGGCGGGGTGTTCCTCGTGGCGGCGGTGCTGTGGATTTTCGGCGACCCGCTGCGCGCCCTGCTCGCCCCGCCCGTGGCGCGCGCCTTCGACGGCTTCAAGCTGGCCGGCAAGCACTACGAGGCGGCGGTGGCCATCGTGGGGGCGCTGGTGCTCGTGGCCGTGGGGCGCCTGTCCTTCGCGGCCCTGCGCCGGGTGCCCTGGGACACGCTGCTCCTGCTGGGCGGCGGCTTCGCCCTGGCGGCCGGCATCGAGGCGAGCGGCCTGTCCTCGTGGCTCATCACGCGGCTGTCCGGGCTGGAGTCGCTGCATGGCCTGGCCCAGCACGCCGTGGTGGCCAGCGCCACCATCGTGCTGTCCGCCATCGCCTCCAACACCGCCACCGTGAATGTCATGCTCAACGTGCTGCCCGCGTCCCGGCCGCTCCTGGCGGTGAGCACCTTCGCGGCCTCGTGCGACTTCGCCCTGCCCGCCGGCACGCCCCCCAACGCCATCGTCTTCGGCAGCGGCTACGTGCGCCTGCCGGTGATGATGAAGGCGGGGCTGCTCCTGGACGTGCTCGCCGCCGCCGCGCTCACCGTCTACGGCTACGCCTGGGTGCGGTGGGTGCTGCCCTGAGCGGCGGCGCTCAGAGGCTCCGGTTGAGCGCGGTGACGAACACCCAGCGCGAGCCGTCGCGCAGCACCATCAGCCGGATGCGCACGTCGCGCGCGCCCCAGGGGAAGAGGAACTTGAAGTCGAAGCGCTCCGTGGCCTCGCCTCCCCGCTCCACCAGCGCGTCCAGCCGCCCCCGAAAGCTCGCCGTGTTGGTGCAGGGGGCAATCTCCTCGAAGAAGCGCCGGCCCAGCGTGGCCTTCCGCTCGCGCCTCGCCAGCGCGGCCTCGGCGGCGTTGTAGGCCACCACCCGGCCCTCCCCGTCCAACTTGATGGCCCCGAAGGGCAGCCGGTCGAACTCCTCGGGCGACATGCCCTTGAGCCGCTCGCCCGTCAGCGAGTCCGCATCCAGCAGGGACTCCTGCCTCGGGAACTCCAGGACCTCGGCGCCACCCCCGCCGTCCAGTTGCTTGACCATGGCGCGGAGTATGGGAATCGCGCTCCAGGTCCGTCAAAGCCTCCGGGTTCCGTAAGCCCCCGATTCAACGAATGGCCCCGAGAGCTTGTACAGGGTCTGTCCAGGGCTTGTCACAGCCGTCCGGAGCACCGCGCGCGAGCGCGGACACGGGAAGCAGCCGGGCACGGGGAAGCAACGAACCGGGCGGGCCGCGAGTGGCGCGCCCGGACCCGGCCGTCACGGCGGGCTCAGGACGGGTCGCCCTCGCCGGCGAGGTAGCTGAGGATGACCTCGTCGAGGCTCTTCTCGGAGATGAGGTCCTCGCCGAAGAGCGTCTCCACGCCGACCTCGTTGATCTTCGGCTTCTCCTTGAGGGCGCGCGCGGCGGCGACCTCGGGGGGAAGCGCGACGGCCTGCGGGGCGGCGGGCGCCTGCGGCTG
>NZ_JABBJJ010000517.1 GCF_012933655.1 Pyxidicoccus fallax
GCCCCTGGAAGCCCCGGGAAGGGCCTCCGGGTGGGGTGGGGAAGGGGGACTCCAGGCCCCCCCAGGCTTCCGGCCCCTGGCGCGGCTCCTGGCGGCCCCCATCCATGGCCGGAAAGGGGGCTGCCGGACAGGGTTTCAGGGACATTCCGGCTCACGCCGCGCTTGTTCTCCGGCCCGGCGCACGGCTAACTCCCTGCCGATTCGTACGTGGAATCTGGAATCGGCATTCGGCTCAAGGGAGAGCGTCAATGCAGGTCGTCAGTGTGAAGAAGGTCCTCGCGGGCGCGCTGGAGGAGGGGACGAAGGTGGAGGTCCGCGGGTGGGTGCGCACGCGCCGCGACTCCAAGGCGGGCATCAGCTTCGTCAACGTCAGCGACGGCTCGACCTTCGACCCCATCCAGGTCGTGGCCCCGGCCACCCTGCCCAACTATGAGAAGGAAGTGCTGCACCTGACGGCGGGCTGCTCCGTCGTCGCCCGGGGCTCGCTGGTGAAGTCCCAGGGCAAGGGGCAGGCCTTCGAAGTCCAGGCGGACGAGGTCCAGGTGCTGGGCTTCGTGGACGACCCGGACACCTACCCCATCCAGCCCAAGCAGCACACGCTGGAGTTCCTGCGCGAGGTGGCTCACCTGCGCGTGCGCACCAACACCTTCGGTGCGATTACGCGCGTGCGCCACCGCGCCGCCGCGGCCATCCACCGCTTCTTCGATGAAGAGGGCTTCTTCTGGGTCAACACGCCCATCATCACCGCCAGCGACGCGGAGGGCGCCGGGCAGATGTTCCGCGTCTCCACGCTGGACACCGTCAACCCGCCCCGCACGCCGGAAGGCAAGATTGACTGGCACAAGGACTTCTTCGGCAAGGAGGCCTACCTCACCGTCTCCGGCCAGCTGAACGTGGAGGCGTACTGCCTCGCCATGTCGAAGGTGTACACCTTCGGCCCCACCTTCCGCGCCGAGAACTCCAACACCACGCGCCACCTGGCCGAGTTCTGGATGATTGAGCCGGAAATCGCCTTCGCGGACCTCAACGCGGACGCGGACCTGGCCGAGCGCTTCCTCAAGGCCGTCTTCAAGGCGGTGCTCACCGACTGCGGGCCGGACCTGAAGTTCTTCGAGGAGCGCGTGCAGAAGGGCGTCATCGAGCGGCTGGAGAAGTTCATCAACTCCAGCTTCGAGCGCATCGACTACACGGCCGCCATCGACATCCTGAAGAAGGCGAAGAAGAAGTTCGAGTACGCGCCGGAGTGGGGCAAGGACCTCCAGACGGAGCACGAGCGCTACCTCTCCGAGGAGCACGTGGGCCGGCCCGTGGTGGTGATGAACTACCCGGAGGAAATCAAGGCCTTCTACATGCGCATCAACGAGGACGGGAAGACGGTGGCCGCCATGGACGTGCTGGCCCCCGGCATCGGCGAAATCATCGGCGGCAGCCAGCGCGAGGAGCGGCTGGACGTGCTCGACGCGCGCATGAAGAAGTTCGGCCTCCAGCCCGAGCACTACCAGTGGTACCGGGATTTGCGCCGCTACGGCACGGTGCCGCACGCGGGCTTCGGGCTCGGGTTCGAGCGGCTCATCGTCTACATGTGCGGGCTGCAGAACATCCGCGACGCCATTCCCTACCCGCGCGTGCCGGGCTGGGCGCAGTTCTAGGCCGGAATGGCTCTCACGGTGTGGCGCGTTGAATGAGGTCTGGCCTCTGGCGGCCAGCGAAAGGCGCCCACCGTGAGTGCGGACCTCCAGAAACAAATCGAGCAGGCGGCCGAGTGGATTGCCGCCAGCCAGCACCTGGTGGCCTTCACCGGGGCTGGCATCAGCACCGACTCGGGCCTGCCGGACTTCCGCGGGCCCGACGGCGTGTGGACCCGCCGGGACGCGGGACTGCCCCCGCCGAAGTGGGGCGCGCCTCCCTCGCAAATCCGCCCCAACGTGGCGCACCTGTGCCTCGTGGAGCTGGAGCAGTTGGGGCTGCTGAAGTTCCTCATCTCGCAGAACGTGGACAACCTGCACCTGTCATCGGGCTTCCCGCTGGAGCGGCTCGCGGAGCTGCACGGCAACGGCAAGTTGATGCGCTGTCTGGGCTGTGAGTCGCGCTTCACCTTCGAGCAGGTGGGGTGGGACCGCCGCGTGTGGGGCGAGGGCTACCGCGCCCACCGCCCGCTGAAGGGACAGCCGCGCTGCCCGGTGTGCAAGGGCCGGATCATCTCCTCGGTGGTGAACTTCGGCGACCCGCTGCCGGCGAAGGAGCTGGAGCGGTCCTTCATGCACTCGGCGGAGAGCGACGTGTTCTTCGCCATCGGCTCGTCGCTGGTGGTGTCGCCAGCCAACGACATGCCGCGCATCGCGATGGAGGCCGGGTCGAAGCTCATCCTCCTCAACCGCGGCGAGACGCCCTTCGACGAGGTGGCCGACCTGCGCATCGACGCGGGCATCGGCGAGGTGCTGCCCCCGGTGGTGGAGCGGGTGAAGGCGCTGCTCGCGGCCCAGCCCCGGGCATAGGAGCGGCTCAGGACGCCGGCTCCTCCCCGGCGTCCCCCGGCGCCGCGGGCTCACCCAGCAGTCCCTGCCGGAAGAGGGCGTCGGCGGTGCGGACGAAGGCACCAGCTCCGGGCACCTTGAGCGCGAGCGAGGCAGGGAGCAGCAGCCGCTCCAGCAGCCGGATGAGGCCGTCCGTCGCGCGCTGCCGGGGGCTCTTGTCGAGCAACCACCACAGCACCACCGCGAGGTGCACCATGTAGAGCACGCGGCCCAGCGCCGGGCCCGTCGTTCCACCGGGTGCGTCCGTGGCCCCGAGCGCCGCGTCGACGAAGGCCCCCTGCACCCGCAGGCGTGAGAACGCGGTGCCGGGCGAGAAGAGCCCTTCCTCCTTGCCTCCCACCAACACCGGCACCAGCGCCGTGAGCGGCTCGCGGTGCGGGCCGAGCACCTCCAGGCTGGTGCGCAGCGCGAACAGGAAGCGCTCGCGCCAGGGGCCCACGCCCATCTTCACGGCGGCTTCCGCGTACCGCGCGGACAGCTCCTCGTAGAGCGCGAGCACGATGGCGCGCTTGCTGGGGAAGTAGCGGTAGAGCAGCCCCACGCTGACACCGGCTTCCTGGGCGATGTCCCGCAGCGTCGTCTCGTCGAAGCCGCGCGCCGCGATGAGCCGCAGCGACGTCTCGTACAGGTGCTGGCGTGTCTCCAGCCCCTGCTCCGTGGCGCCCCGGGGACGCCCTCGGCCCCGCTTCGCTCCCTCCTTCGCTTCGCCCTGCTTCTTCATCCCGTGCCTATTTTAAGTGAACGCGTTCACTTTATTTATTGCACGGGGAATCCGAAAGGAGCAAGAGAGACCCGGACACAGTGAGTGCCGCGGCCGGGGGACGGGCCGTGGCGGCAGAGGGGGTTGGTCATGAAGGTCGTGATTCCGGGAGGCACGGGGCAGGTGGGCGGGTTGCTGGCGCGGGCGTTTCGCACGCGCGGCGACGAGGTCGTCATCCTCAGTCGGGGTGGGGGAGGCGAGGGCAGCCGCACCGTGTCGTGGGATGGCCGCACGCTGGGGGCCTGGGCCGCGGAGGTCGACGGCGCGGACGTCGTCATCAACCTCGCCGGGCGGAGCGTGAACTGCCGCTACACGCCGGAGAACCTCCAGGCGATGATGGACTCGCGCGTGGAGTCCACCCGCGTGGTGGGGCAGGCCATCGCCCAGGCGAAGCGGCCGCCCCGGCTGTGGCTCCAGATGAGCACCGCCACCCTCTACGCGCACCGCTTCGACGCGCCGAACGACGAGGCCACCGGCATCATCGGCGGTGAGGAGCCCGACGCTCCCGCGTACTGGCGTCAGAGCATCGACATCGCGAAGGCGTGGGAGCGGACGCTCCAGGAGGCGGACACGCCGCGCACGCGCAAGGTGGCGCTGCGCACCGCCATGGTGATGAGCCCCGATGCCGAGGGCGTCTTCGACGTGCTCTTCCGGCTGGTGCGCTTCGGGCTCGGTGGCTCGGCGGGGAACGGGCGGCAGTACGTGTCCTGGATTCACGGGCAGGACTTCGTGCGCGCCGTCCAGTTCCTGATGGGGCGTGAGGACCTGTCGGGCGCGTTCAACCTGGCCGCGCCGAACCCGCTGCCCAATCGGGACTTCATGCGCGTGCTGCGCGACGCGGCGGGCGTGGGACTGGGGCTGCCCGCCGCGAAGTGGATGCTGGAGGTGGGCGCGGTCTTCATGCGCACGGACACGGAGTTGCTCCTGAAGAGCCGCCGCGTGGTGCCCGGCCGCCTGCTCCAGGCCGGGTTCACCTTCCTGCACCCGGACTGGCCCGGCGCCGCCCGCGAGCTGGTCGCGAGCTGGCGGGCCCTCCGTCACCCTACGGCAGCTGCTCCCGCAGGGCCGGCCAGCGCGTCTTGACCCACTGGCGCACGTACTCGACCTCCTCCTCGTAGGAGTTGAAGTCCTGGCGCGTGTGCCAGTTGGGGAAGTTGCTGTAGCCGGTCTGGACGGGGTCGGGTGTGGGCTTGGCGAAGCCCACGTAATCATCCCCCCACTTCGCCCAGTCGCGCCGGGCGACGGGCGCGGTCTCCTTCACGTAGCCGTCGATGAGGGAGAGCACCGTCTCCAGCTTCAGCTCGTCGCTCAAGAGCTTCCGGTACCGCTCGCGCATGGGCCCGGCGATGGTGGGGTCGGCCAGCATCTTCTTGAAGAGCAGGTTGTCCTCCGCGAACGTCGGGCGCGAGGTGGGCGACGTGCGGGTGGTGTCGAAGCTCTGGCCGAGCGTGGCGTCCAAATCCCAGGGGATGTAGCGCCACTGGCTCCGGGTGGCCGGGTCGTAGGCGTGGTACGAGTTCTTCGCCTGCGAGTCCACGCCGAGGATGAGCGTGTTGAAGATCCACCAGTCCTGGTAGTCGCTGGCCTTCATGCGCTGCGGGAAGCCCGCGCGGAAGGTGTCCGCGTCCGAGTCGGCGACGAAGGCGATGAGCTCGTGCAGGGTGTCGAAGTCGCCGAAGTCACCCTCCTCGGGCGTGCCCTCCTCCTTCTCGAAGCCGGCGTGC
Organism: Pyxidicoccus fallax; assembly: GCF_012933655.1. Taxonomy (GTDB): domain Bacteria; phylum Myxococcota; class Myxococcia; order Myxococcales; family Myxococcaceae; genus Myxococcus; species Myxococcus fallax. The sequence goes on from NZ_JABBJJ010000517.1 coordinate 5,019, forward strand.
AGCTTGTCCTTGGGCACGCCCCGCTTCGTCAGGCGGGAGAAGTTGGCGTCGTTGTCCACGGCCTTGTAGAGGTCCGCGTCCTTGGGGATGCCGTGCCAGTCCATGAGGCGTTTGCTCACGTGGTCCGACGCCGTGTAGAGCCCCATGAAGCGGCCATTCACGTAGAGCACCCCGCTGAAGGTGCGAATCTTCACGTGGTCCGGCGCCATGCGGTTCCACAGGTCGAAGGCGAGCCGGGAGCGCATGTACGAGTTGTCATTGAACGTGGTGATGAGCACCACGCGCTTCCGGTTGAGGAAGCCGTCGCCGTAGACGGGCTCGTTGAAGAGGTCCTCGTCCTTGAACTTGAAGGTGAGGCTGCGCTTGGGGAACACGCTGGACGTGGCCCCGCGGTACTGCGCCTCCATCTCGTAGCGGCGCCCCCGGTAGACGAGCTGCGCGGGCTTGTATCCGCCCGAGGTGAGGCTGCCCTCGAAGAACAGGTGGAAGACGGGCAGGCCGTACTCCTCCGTGTACTTCGCCGGGTCGGCGAACTGGACCTTGTCGGAGACGACGATGTCCGGCGCCACGCCCACCTTCAGCGTGCCCGTCTCGCCCGTGCTCCGCTCGCGCAGGGTGAGGTGCCACACCGCCGCCTGGGCCCGCGTGGGCGTCCAGCGCAGGGTGGCGGTCGCCTCGTCGAAGCTCGCGCCCGTGGGCAGGCCTTCCACGGTGAAGCGCACGTCGGCGCCGGTGTGGCCCGTGCCGCACTTCACCGTGGCGGTGACCTGCTCACCCTCCTTCACCCAGCGGGCCTCGCCCGCGGTGGGAAGGCAGAGGGTGGACTGTGTCGGCGGCGGGCCCGCATCCGGTGGCTCCGGAGTCGGCCCCGCGTCCGGCGTTCCGCTGTCGGGAACCTCCGTGGGCGGTGGGCCGCCCGCGTCGGGTTGCTCAGCGGGTGGGCTCGGTGGCCCGTTGGGTGACTCATCTTGTGGCCCGGGGCCGTCGTCCGTCGTGCCACCGCTCGCGCCGGAGCCTCCGCAGGCCACCATCAGGCCCGCGACGCACGCCAGCAAGACGCCGTGAAAGCGTTTCCCTCCCACCTGGTTCCTCCCCCTCTCCCGTCCCGCC
>NZ_JABBJJ010000518.1 GCF_012933655.1 Pyxidicoccus fallax
CCCCCGAAATGCCCGCTACCGCCATGAAGAGCGCGAGGTAGCCGCCGCCACACACGCAGCAGGTCATCAGGGGCGCCGCGAGCGCCCCGGCCGTCGCCTTGCCCCAGCTCACGCCGTGCATGTTCTTGTAGGCGATGATGCGCAGGCCGAAGGCCCACAACGGCGCCACGTAGATGCCGCAGAAGGGGATGAGCCCCAGCAGGAAGGGCGCCTGGGAGAGGGAGTTGCCCCGCAGCGTCACCTCGAACGGCTGCGCCGTCCCCATCAGCCGCAGCAGCAGGTGGTCCAGCCCCGAGGTGAAGAGCGTGGTGAGCACCCCCAACAGGGGTGTCAGGAGAATGACCACGCCGAAGAGGCCCGCTCCCAAGTACCGGAACGCCTGCGGGTTCACGTTGTCGGCCCGCATGGTCTCATCCGGCATCGGAAAGAAGGCCATGAAGCCCATGTAGATGAGCATCGTGGTGAAGCTGCCCACGAAGCTGCTCAGCGCGGCGAAGCCGAGCGAGCTGCCCTGGGAGCCCGTCGGCCGCAGGCGCTCGAAGGTGGGCATCGGGCGGAACATGATGTCCAGGCACGTGTTCCAGTACGCCTTCAGCGTCCCGTGCACCTCGCGCTCGTCCCACGCCACCAGTCCCGCCGGCAGGCGCTCATGGCACGACGCGCAGAGCGCCTCTCCCCGGTCGCTCCGGCGCAGGCATTGAGGACACGCGAAGCTGCCGCAGCGCTCGCACGCGCTCAGGCTCAGCAGGTGGGGATGGACGGCGCACACGGGCTCCGAGGAGCCGGGCACCGCTTCGCGCAGCAGCGACATGCCGCACATGCCGCAGGACTGCGCACCCGGGACGACGAAGGCCCGACAGTGGGGACAGAGGAGGTTCATGACAGGGCCCCATCCTCGCATGACGGGGGCACGGCTTCAGCGCGCCTGTTTCGCAAGGGCGATTCCGGCAGCGCCCAGGGGCTGCCGCGCCCTTCGAAAAGGCGGCACAGCGGCTCCATCGGGCCGCCACCCGGGGCCGTCGGCGCCTCAGCGCGGTCGCACGAGTCCGTGGTCGTCCGGCACGCCGCGCTCTCCGGCGGAGCGGCTCGCGGAGGACGCGGGCGCGGCGCCAACCTCTCGCGCGCGCCGGGCCTTCCGCAGCGCCGCCTTCGCCTGCGTCTTGTTCCCCTGCGAGCCCTCGCGCTTCGCCAGCGCCTCCCACAGCTCCGGAGATTCCGGGTGCAGCGCCGTGCCCGCGCGCAACAGGCCCAGGGCCACGCGCGGGGACTCCGCCTCATTCGCGCGCTTCATCAGCCCCGCGGGCGTCAGCGCCAGTGCCCCGTGCGGCGTGGCCAGCGCCTCGCGCAGGTGCGGCAGCACCTCCGCATCCCGCTTCGCCGCGAGCAGCGCGTTGGCCAGCGCCACCCGCGCATCCACACTGCGCGGCTGTAATTCCACCGCGCGCTCCAGCCAGCGCAGCCGCGCCGCCGTCTGCTTCTTCAGCGCGTGGCCCTCGGCGATGCGCAGCAGCTCGTCCGAGTAGTCCGGACGCAGCTCCGGCGCCGCGGCCGCCGCCTCCTTCAAGGCGGGCCAGTGCGTCTCGGGCTTCTGGATTTCGTCCAGCCGCATGCGCCGCAGCGCCGGCACCTCCGCGCGCTTCCAGCTCGACACGAAGCGCAGCAGGTCGCTGCGCAGCGGCTCGCCGAAGCGCTCCGTGTCGGGCAGGCCCCGCGCGTCGCAGGCGGCCAGGTAGTCCGCGAAGAAGGCCAGCGCGCCCTCGGCGGGGTATGCGCGCAGCCGCTCGGGGCCGTGGGCCTCCTCCAGCTTGCGCGCCATGTGCGCGCCCACGCGGATGAAGACGGAGCCCAGGCGCGGGTCATGCGCGCCGCGGATGCGCTCCAGCGCCGCGCGCGAGTCCTTCGCGATGAGCTTCCGGTCCAGTAGCTCGGAGACCCGCGCGAAGGCGCCCGGCAGGTCCTCGTCCGCCGGCATCGAGCCCGGCCCGCGCGTGGCCCATTGGTGGTACGCCAGCCCGTAGCTGGCGATGCGGCCCAGTCCCTCGTACACCACCGAGTCCACCCCGTCCGCCAGGTGCGCGTCCCGGCGGGTGAGGCCGTCCTCCAGCATCTGCTCCATCACGCGGATGGACAGGCGCCGCATCCGCTTCGCCTCGCCCTCCACGTTGGTGGCCAGCGCAATCACCGTGTCCTCGGCGGGGAACATCACCAGCAGCGTGGTGGTCTCCGGCTGCCCGCCCGCGTGGGCCACCAGGTAGTGGCCGCGCAGCGGGTAGGTGGCGAAGCCCATGCCGTAGTCCGTGAGGCGCCCGTCGCTGGTGGCCATGGACGCCTGCATGCGGCCCATCGTCTCGCGCGACACCAGCGAGTGGTCCACCACCGCGCGGCCGAAGGCCAGCATGTCCCCCACCGTGGCGCGGGTGCCGCCGCCGCCGAAGCGGCTCGTCACGTCCAGGAAGCGCGAGGGCTTCAGCGTGCCGTCCGCCACCCGGTAGCCCGCGGCCTGGTGCTCGTCGCGCGTGGCGATGATGTCCAGGTCCGCGTGCTCCATGCCCGCGGGCTCGAAGACGTGCTCGCGCAGGTAGTCGCGGTAGGACTGGCCCGACGCCGCCTCCACCGCGGCGCCCAGCAGGTTGAAGCCCCACGTCGTGTACAGGTAACGGGTGCGCGGCTCGAAGGCGAGCGGCTTCTCCGCGAAGACGGCGATGGCCTCCGCCGTGGTCATCGGCTTCACGTTGTTGCTGGAGGCGAGGCCGTCATACGTGGGCACGCCGCTCAGGTGACCCAGCAAGTCCCTCACGGTGACGGGCCACTGCTTGTGCGGGTAGGCCGGCACCAGGGTGCTGATGTCCGCGTCCAGGTCCAGCTTGCCCTGCTCCGCCAACTGGAGCACCGCCACGGCGGTGAAGGACTTGGTGATGGACGCCATGCGGTACGTCGTGCGCGGCGTCGCGGGCAGGCGGCGCGCCACGTCCCGCTGGCCATAGGCACACACCCAGCGCTGGTCGCCCCGCGTGACGCCCACGGACAGGGCCGCCACGGGCCCCTGCGACATCTCCGCGCGCACGATGGCGTCGAGCGCGCGCTGGACTTCCGGAGGGAACGGACGCGGCGCGGCCCGGGACTGCCCCTTCCCCTTCGCGCCCGCTTCACCCGCCCCGTCTCCGGCTGGCGCGGTGACGGTGTCCGCCTCCGCTGCGGTGGCCTCGGCACCGCGCCGTGCCTTGGCTTCCTCCCCCACGGGCTCGCACACCGGCGAGCCACGGGGAGCCGCGAGCGACGCGGGCCCGAGGAGCAGCAGCAGGGAGGCAACCAGGGACTTCAGGGATGCGGTGCTCATGGCGTGGCCTCCGCAGTGGGAGTGGGCGGGGGCGGCGGGGTGCTCGCGGCGGCCACCCGTCCGGCCGGGCGCGGCGTCTCCACCCACGCGCGCAGCAGCGCGTCCGTGACGAAGTGCCCCAGCAGGTCCAGTCCCTTGCCGCGCGGGTGGACCATGTCGTCGTGCATGAAGCCCGAGGCGTGAAAGCGCATCAGCGAGCCCTTGCCGCCCATGGCGGTATAGGTGTCGAAGAAGGCACAGCCCTGCGCGAGCGCCACCTCGCGCTCGGCGGTGACCACGGCCTCCAGGAACGGGCGCTGCGTCCGCGTCTTGCTCGCGCCGCGCGTGTCGCTCACCGCGTCCATGGGGCCCACCACCATGCAGGCGCTGCCCGGCGCGGCCAGCCGTGCCCGGCCCAGCAGCGCCTTCAGGTCCGCGCGCACCGTCTCCAGATTCACGCGCTTCCACTCGAGGCGCTTGGACTCGTTGCCGCCCAGGAAGAACACGAGCAGCCGGGGCGCGCGCTCGGCGAGCTGCGAACGGAGGATGGCGTCGTCCATGCGCGCGTACAGCCCGGCGTCCGCGGACGGCACGCCCAGCATGTCCAGGACGATGCCGGGCCGCGCGTGCTGGAGCACCACGCCCTGCACCACCGCGCCCTTCTCCTCCGCCACCACGTCCACCGTCGTGGCGCCCGCGGGCAGCTCGAAGTGGGTGGCGCGCGCCGTGCCGTCTCCGGAGGGCTCCGTCCGCGCCAGCACCTGGCCGCCGCTGGACACGGTGAGCGCCCCGCCGCGCGGCACGTCCAGCCACCACAGCGTGCCCCGCGACTCACCCTCCAGCTTGAAGCGCCCGCGCGCCTTCGCGGTGGTGGCCACGTGGTACACGCCGGTGATGCCGAAGGGCAGCGGCGGCGCGCGCAGCTCTCCCAGCGTGCGCGGCTGCCACCCGGCGGCGCTGACGCCCGTGCGGGTGCGGCCTCCGTACGGGGCCATCCGGTCCACCAGCAGCAGGCCGCGCCCCGCGCTCCCGAAGGCCAGCGACAGGTCGTCGCGGAGGATGTCCACGATGCGGTCGCCGGCGATCAGCGAGTTGCCGAACGCCTCGATGACCACGGGGCCGGATGCCGTGCCCGCCGCCAGCGCGTCCAGCGACTCGAAGAAGGGCGCCAGCGCGGTGCGCGCGCAGCCTCCGTCCTCCGCGGGTGTCACACACGGGTCATCCACGCGGGCCCCGGGTGCGCCGAGCCGCTCCATCAGCTCCTGGAGCGCCTGCACGCGTGCCGGGCGAGCAGGCATCTCCCGGCGCGGCGCGGCCGGCGGCGCGCGCACGGCGACGGGGGTGGGGACGACGGGCGCCACCTTCAGCGGCTCTGCTCCGATGTCGAAGGTGGCCAGCAGGCCACAGGCCAGGACGGGCAGCCACGTCCGCCGCCCGCGCCGCCGGACTTCCGAATGCGTCATGCGGCGGGCAGCGTAGACGAAAGCCCCCGCCCACGCATTTTCCCGGCCAGCCCGCCTCCCTGCCTGCTGGAACTGTCCAGCCCCACCGGCACGAAGCCGCGCGCGTCCGACGCATCTTCGACAGCACAACCTGGCGGAACGGGCCCCGCACAAATGCAGGGTCAAGCCCCGAACATCCTCACTTCACTTGGAAGGTCGATGCCCCAAATTATCCGCCGCTTCTTATGGAGAAACCCAAGAACAGGTTGGCGAACTGGACGCGGTTGCACCGGAGGTTCGGCGACCACGTGCGCAAATTGAGGAACGCGAGGGAGCTGACACAGGAGACGCTCGCCGAGCGCAGTGATCTCTCCGTGGACGCCATCCGCCGCATCGAGCGCGGCTCCTTCTCTCCCTCCCTGGACACGCTGGGCAAGCTGTCCGTGGGACTGGACGTGTCGCTGAAGACGCTCTTCCAGGGCTTCGAGCGCGAGCGCACTGACGACGTGGCGGAGATCTGCGACTTCCTCGCCCACCGCTCGGGGCGCGAGGTGAAGCGCGCCTGGCGCGTCATCCAGGCCATGTTCGAGGAACACTGAGCAGGGCCGCTACACCTGCGTCTTGACGACGTCCTTGAGTCCGGTGGTCGCCTTCTCCACCACGCGACTCACCAGGTCCAGCTCCTGCGTGTAGCGGTACATGGAGGCCTGAAGGGACAGCAGCTCCGCGTTGGAGAACTGCTTGCCGGAGCTTGCCTCCTGGATGATGCGGTCCAAGTCGCGCTGCCCCTGCTCCAGGGCGCGCACGACATGAGACACCGCGTGGAGCGCGGGCCGCTCCGTCGGCGGGACTCCCTCCACCGCGTGCGTGGGCGCGGCCGCGGACACCCCCGAGACCTCACCGGTGGCGCGGGCCTTGTCCGCGAGGACTCCGTCGAACTTCGACTCCCCCTGCTTGTCCACCGGCGCCATGCCCTGCTGCTCCCGAGGGGGCACGGGCTGCGCGGTGGAGATGCCGGTCATCGGGCTCGTCATGGGTGTCTCCTTCGGAACGCACTGCGAGAGGAGTATCCCCGCGGGGCCTGACACCCGAGCAGGCGACCAGCCTCCCACGAGTGAACGTTCCTGGCTCCTGCCTGCCGCTGCCCCCACCCTGGCCTGAGTCAGCCGTATGAGGGAGGGGGACGGAGATGTGGCATCGATGGCTGCCCGCCAGTGGTCTGGCGTTGTGTCTGATTGCCTGCTCGAGCGAGCCGCAATCGCAACAGGGGCCCGACGTGCCCAACCCTCCCATGGAGGACCCTGGCA
>NZ_JABBJJ010000519.1 GCF_012933655.1 Pyxidicoccus fallax
GCATGAAATGGCAGGGTGGGCGTCGCAGCTCGAACATCGAGGACAGGCGGGGCAGCGGGCTCGGCCGTCCGCTGGCGGTGGGCGGTGGGGCCGCGTCAATCGTGGTGGCCCTGCTGGTGATGCTGCTGGGGGGAGACCCATCCGAGGTGCTGCAGGGCGGCGGCCCGGGGCCGTACTCGGGCACCGGTGGCTCGGGGCAGCCGGTGGACCCGCGGCAGGAGGAGCTGAAGGACTTCGTGGCCGTGGTGCTCGCGGACACGGAGGACACGTGGCCGGGGCTGCTGGAGCCGCTCGGCGTGCAGTACGCGCAGCCGCGCCTGGTGCTCTTCACGGACATGGTGCGGTCCGCGTGCGGCACGCAGGACAGCGCGGTGGGGCCCTTCTACTGCCCGCCGGACCAGCGCGTGTACCTGGACCTCGGCTTCTTCGACGAGCTGGACCGCCGCTTCGGCGCGCCGGGTGACTTCGCGCAGGCGTACGTGGTGGCGCACGAGGTGGGGCACCACGTGCAGAACCTGCTGGGCATCTCCGACCAGGTGCATGCGCAGCGCAGCCGGATGTCCAAGGCGGACGCCAACGCGCTGTCGGTGCTCCAGGAACTCCAGGCGGACTGCTTCGCCGGCATCTGGGCGCACCACGCGCAACGCCAGCGCCAGTTGCTGGAGCAGGGCGACGTGGAGGAAGGCCTGGGCGCCGCCTCGGCCATTGGCGACGACACGCTCCAGCGCCGCGCGCAGGGCCGCGTCGTGCCCGAGTCCTTCACCCACGGCTCGTCCGAGCAGCGCGTGCACTGGTTCCGCCGCGGCATGGAGCAGGGCACCGTCGAGGCCTGCGACACCTTCCGCGAAGGCGCGGGCGGGCGCTGAAGGGCACACGGCTCGCGGAGCCCCCCCGGCCGGCGGGGGCTCCCTTCCTGGAACCGTCACATCGCGTGACTCGCGCCTCCTCCCCGTGAATCCCAGGGTCCGCCCGGCGGGCCGCACTGGAGGAGACGATGTCGAGGTTCCTTCGAGGCTTGCTGACGTTCCTGTCGTTCACCGTCCTGGCCGTGCTGACGCTGCTGCTCGTCGGCCTGCTCACGGGAGGCGCGCTGTCCGCCGGGGTGGCACTGTCCGCCGGTCTGGTGCTGGGCGGGGGGTATGGCCTCCAGGCCGGCGTGCTGGGCAGCTACGACCTGGGCGCGGGGAAGGGGTGGCTGGAGCTGCTGGTGGACGCGACGTGGAGCCTGCCCAACACCCTGTTCGGCTTCGTGCTCGGCAACCTCATCTACCCGTGGTTCGGAGACCTGTCCCGGAGCGAATCCGAGGGCAGGGGCTGGGTCGTCTACAAGGCCACGGGCCCTGGCACGGGCTTCGGCCATGACGTGCTGCAGACGCTGGGCACGGTGAACCTGGGCGGCGCGGGCAACCACGAGCGGGTCCACGTGCTGCAGGCGCGCATCCTCGGGCCGCTCTACCTGCCCTTCGTGGCGCTCTCCTATGTCCTCACCTTCACGTTGCAGGTGCTCTGGACGGTGACGGTGGGCGGGCTGCTGAAGCTGCTCGGAGCGCGAGACACGCCGTACTTCCGGCCGCCCGCCCGCTCCGCCGTCGGGGGCTTCTTCGGCTGGGTCTACTACGCGACCCCCATCGAGCTCTGGGCCTACTCCACCGAGAGTCACTAGGAGACACCCCACCCGTGCTTTCCGTTGCCTTGACGGCGCGTCCGCTATAACGGATATTCCGTCCATCCGTTTTGACGGACATCCATCCGGTAACAAAGAGGCCACCCATGAGCGCAGCGGTTATCGACCTGCAGGACTTCCGCAAGAAGCGTGAGGCCCAGCAGTGTCAGATGATGCGCCCCGCGCCGGTACGGCCCTGGATGCCGGTCTGGGTGTGGGTTGTAGTCTGGCCGGTATGAAGTCGGTTCGGGAGAACACGGGGCGGCGGAAAGCGGGCGCGGCCGAGCAGGGCCGCCGTGAAGCGCGCCAATCCACCGAGTCCTCCCGTCCGGCCACCGAGCCGGCACCTCCTTCCCAGGCGGCTCCCCCCGAGGGCGAGCAGGCGTGGACCTACGAGTCGGCACCGCCGGACTCGGACCAGGACCTGGCGCCCGTAGTGGGGAAGAACCTGCGCCGGCTGCGCAGTCAGCGGGGCCTGTCGCTGGAGCGGCTGTCGAAGGCCTCCGGCGTCAGCCGGGCCATGCTGGGACAGATTGAGCTGGGGCAGAGCGCTCCCACCATCAACGTGCTGTGGAAGATTGCCCGGGCGCTGGACGTGCCCTTCTCCGCGCTCATCAGCATGACGGGCGGGGCGGGCACGCGGCTGATGCGGGCGCGAGAGGCCAAGCGCCTCACGTCGCACGACGGGCGCTTCGTGTCCCGGGCACTCTTCCCGTTCGACGAGCCGCGGCGGGTGGAGTTCTACGAGCTGCTGCTGAAGGACAAAGGCGAGGAGCGCGCCGAGCCGCATCCACCGGGGACACTGGAGAACCTCATCGTCACGCGCGGCACGCTGGAGCTGGAGGTGGGCACGGAGCACCACCTGCTCGCGGCGGGTGACGCCATCCTCTTCGAGGCCGACCGGCCCCACGTCTACCGGAACGTGGGGACGGACGACGTGCAGATGTACCTGGTGATGACGTACGCCGAGGAAGTCGGCTGAGGCAGTTCGTGCTCTAGCGGGACATGCCCATCATCATCGGCATGCCGTTGCACATCATCATCACCGGAGCGCCCATGGCCATCATGGCGTTCATGGCGTCACAGCACTCCTTCAGCATCGTCATGTCCTGACCTTCCATGGGCATCATCCGGCACATCATGCCGTCCTTGCCCATCTCACAGGTCATCCGGACCATCATCGGCGCCATCTGACGCATCATCATGGGCATCATCATCGGCATGCCCATGCCCATCATGGGGTTCATGCCCATGCCCATCATCGGGTTCATCCCCATGGACATCATGGGATTCATGCCCATGCCCATCATGGGGTTCATGCCCATGCCCATCATCGGGTTCATGCCCATGCCCATCATGGGGTTCATTCCCATGGGCATCATCATCGGCATCGGCATGGGGCTCATGCCCATCATCGGCATGGGGTTCATGCCCATCATCGGCATGGTCGAAGTGGAGTTGGAGGGCATGGGGGTGGTGGCGGCCATCTTGGAATCTCCTGGATACGGGGGATGGGACAGGGGCGTACGTGCGTACGGCAGCGACCATGGAATAGGGATGCGCCACCCCCCACGCGATGTACCCAGGGGACAGTCCCGCGCTTTCCTCCGGGCGAGCGGAGGATCGGCGCGCGGCGGCGGAGGCTTCGCCGCGTCGAGCGGAGGCGCATCCGCTGGCGCGGACGGAGCTGTTCTCCGCGTCACGCTGAAGCCAGAGCCGCTTTCGTCCGGCGGACGACAGGGGCCGCTTCAGTCGAGCCTGTCCACGGGTACGAGCAGCACCTCGCGCAGTCGCCAGTCCAGGCGCTTGAGGTCCTCGGCGGCATTGCCCAGCCGCTTGACGAGCTCGGGCCCGCGCTCGCGCGGTACGAGCAGCGCGTCCGCGTAGAAGACGTGTCCGTCCTCGCGCACGCGCACCTGGGCGGCCTCCACCCACGGCAGGCCGCACAGTGCCTCGCGGAGCTGGCGCGGGAGGGTTTCGTGGTGCTCGGAGTCGAGCGTGCGGGGCGCGCGGTCCATGAGGTCTCCCACCGCCGTGCGCAGGTGCTTCTGGCCGTCCCACGCGATGTCGAGCGCGATGACACCGGCGGCCGCCGCGTCCGCCCACCACAGGCCCCGGCCGATGCCGAGGATGCCCAGGATGGCCGCGGCGGCGGTGAGCCAGTCCGCCTTGTTCATCAGCGCGTCGGCGTGGAGCACCTTGTCGTGCAGCTCCTCCGCGAGGGGCAGCTTCTTGCGGCCCAGGAAGATGGAGGGGAGGCCGCTCCAGAGGAGCGCGGCCATCATCAGCCACCCCTGCCACACGGTATGGCCGAAGAGCTGGACGCTGCCGATGGTGGGGTGCTCGGCGGTGATGAGCTTGAGGCCCGAGTCCACCAGCAGCCACAGGCCCATGAAGAGCAGGGCCACCGAGCCCACGAGGTACGCGATGGTGGTGGCGCGGTGGTAGCCATAGGGGTACTCGGCGCACGGCTTGCGATGCGCCACGCGGCTGCCGACGAGGAAGGAGATGGGCGGGATGAGGCTGAGCAGGTCCTCCAGCCACGCGGCCTTCATGGCCTGGGACGAGCCCAGGGTGAGGTAGAGCAGGACGATGGCGGAGGCGAGGTAGACGAGCGTCCACGCCTCCAGGCGCCGGGCGTGCTTCAGGACGCGCTGCTTGTCGGCGGGCAGGTCGTGCGGGGCCGCGGCGCGCAGCTCCGGCGTGTCGCCAGGCTTCTTCCCGAGCCCCCTCATGGCTGTATCTCCTCGGAGACGTGGGCCGCGCGGGTGCGGGCGTGGTCCACGAGGCCGCGCCGGATGTCCTCCGCGTGTTCGAGGACGAAGCGGTCCACGGTGAGCAGCCAGCGGTTCTCACCGGGCGGGACGACCCACACCCACTGCTCCTCGCGCAGCGCCTTCGTGCCGGGCACGTAGCCCCAGGCCTCCAACTGCCAGTCCCAGGCGGCGCGCAGGCCGGGGGCGCGGTGCAGATCGGTGGCCTCGCGCACGCGGGCGCCCTCCTTGGACAGCAGGGCTCCCGCGACGCCGCCGGGAGCGACGGCGATGTCCTGGCCCTGGAGGGACTCGGGAACGGAACCGCCGGGCGGCGCGCCGGGGACGAGGCGCGTGGTGAGGAAGGGTTTGCCCAGGCCGATGCGCTTCGCCCAGGGCGTCTTCGAGGAGATGCCGCCGACGACGAGGTCCAGGGCGTGCTTCTCCAGGCCGTGCATCAGCTCGGACTCGGGGGCCACGGTCCAGACGACGCGTGCGCCCAGGCGGGCGGCGAGCTTCTCCACTGCGTCCACTTCGGGACCGGCGGGCTTGCCCTCGTGCTGGAGGTACGTCCAGGGCTCATGCCGGACGAGCCCCGCGCGGAGCAGGCGCTCCTCCTGGACGCGCTCATGGGTGTCGTTCGGGTCCTTCGGAAGTCCGCAGGCGCCCAGCGTCAGCGCCAACAGGGCGGCCGTGAGCGTGCAGGCCCTCGACGTGGCTCGTCCCTCCCTTCGCAACACTTCGGCCCTCCTTCAGCGCATGGATGGTCGCCGTGGCACACCGTGGGAAGTTGGGCACGCGACATGAGGGGCGCCAGGAGGATGTGTCCGCTCCGCGTGGCCGTGGACGGGGCGCTGCCTGCACGCCCGCTCGGCGGTCAGACCGGGATGCTCTCGTGGTTGGAACTTCCTCCACGGGTGGATTGGGCCATGGCCACGAGAGCTGGCGGGTGGATGCTGATGCTGGTGGCGCTGATGGTGGGCTGCGCCAGCGGACGCGTGGTGCGCCTGGATACGGGCCAGGGCGCGCCGCTGCGGGAGCACGTCCCGTCCGGTTCGAGCGGGTCGGTGGAGGTGGAGGAGGGCGACTTCCAGGAGGCCCTCTCGCGGTTGGTGCTGGAGCTGCCCTTGTCGCTTCGGGAGCCGCTGGTGCGTGCGTCCACTCGCGGCGGCACGATGGACCGGGCGCTCCAGGTCTCGTTGCGCAAGGGGTATGGCCGTTGGTGCCAGGCGCATGACGGGCCTGGGGACTGCCTGTCGCTGCTGGAGGATGGGCTGGGCTTCGGCTCGATGGACCGGCTCAAGCTGGCGCTGGGCCTGTCGCTGGACCCGATGCACGAGAGCATCGCGGACGCGGTGGAAGACACGCTCAACCCCACCTTCTTCAAGGCGGTGGTGGTGTCGGCGATGGTCTCGTGGGCGATTCTGGCGGCCAATCCGGAGCCGGTGTTCACGAAGGCGGCCGCGGCCGTCGCGGTGTTGATGCTGGCCTACGTGGGCGTGGATGCGTTCCTGGAAGTGGTGAAGGCGTGCCGCGAGTTGAAGCTTGCCTCGGACCGGGCCACCACCTTCCAGGAGCTGGAGGAGGCGGGGGCACGCTTTGGGCGGG
>NZ_JABBJJ010000051.1 GCF_012933655.1 Pyxidicoccus fallax
TGGGCAAGAGCTGGAACTGGTTGCGATACAGGCCCTGCAGACTCTCGCTGCCGCTGGAGACGTCCGGCTGCACGCCCGAGTGCACCACCTCGGTGATGACGTACTCGCCCGCGAAGGTGCCGTCCTCGGGCGAGTCCACCTCCAGCACGTACCCGGGCGTCAGCCGGGGGGCAATCGCCGCGCCCGACAACGTGCGGCCGCCCACGCTCGCGGCTTCGGTGCGCACGCTGGCCGCCGCCTTGCCCACGCCCGGCGCCACGTAGCCGGCCGGGTAGTCATACAGCTCCAGCTCCGCCACGCCCTGCTTCGCCTTGCCCTTGCCGGAGATGTCCACCGCGGGCTTCTCGAAGTCGAAGTCCTTCAGGTGCACCGCGCCGGGCCGCAGCCGGTGCACCACCTCCAGCGACGAGAGGTACTCGGCATCCACCGCCTCCTTGCCCAGGCTGGGACGCAACGGCAGCGTCTTGCCTTGAGGCAGCGGCGCGTGCGCGCTGGGCTTGTCGCCCAGCACCAGCGTGTGGCCCGCGTCCGTGTGCTCGAAGAAGTAGAAGATGCCTTCCCACTCCATCAGCCGGCTGACGAAGGCGAAGTCACTCTCGCGGTACTGCACGCAGTACTCGCGCGCCGCGTAGCTGCCCGATAGCGCCAGCCGCACCTCCACCCCACCCTCGCCCAGCACGGCCTTGAGGATGTCGGGCACGCTCTGGCCCTGGAAGATGCGGCTCTTGTGCACCTGGGACAGCCGCCACAGCCTGGGCACCACGTGGGCCCGGTAGCGCTGGCGTCCCGTCTTCATGCCCAGCGACTCCACCGCGCGCACCTGGCCGTGCACGTAGCGTGGGTCGCCATCACGCACTGACAGCGTCACCCGCGCGTCCTGGCCCACCAGGTCCGTCACCGCGAGCGGCGCCCCGTCCCTGGTGAAGAAGTCCACGCGGAAGTCGAACAGCCGGCTGATGCCCTCGATACCGGAGAATCCCGAGACACTCAGGGCCTCGGGTCCGTACGAACCAACCTTCACGGAGAACGCAGGCGAACTGTGTCGAGACATGGCATTCCCTTCGCCCAAGGCGTGCGTCCGCCGGCGGCCGGGATCAGGACTGGAACCCTATCACACGGGCACGACACCCGACTCGGGATGCAGGTGCATGGCGCGGGTACCTGCCGACCTGGCCGATGCAACGCCCGACGCTCGCCGGGCCCCCTTGCGCCCCACCGGCTTCGAGTGGGATTGCTGAGCGGCGCAACGACAAGCGCATCGCCCCACCGCATCCAGGGCGGCTCGGTACACGGCAACGGACATGGCTCCTCCACGACTCATGATGGATGTGTACGAGGAGCACCTCAGCGAGGCGGGCTTCCTCTGGGAACGCTGGGAGCGCGGCCTGGCGTCACCGGCCGTGGACCTCACGGTCACCGCGGCGCGAGAGGAGCGGCTGCTCGCCCACCTGGACGCCCTCACCGTGGGAGGCTCCGAGGTCGCTGGAGCGCTGCTCATTCCCACCCTCGATTCGAAAGCACCAACAGAGGTGGCCGCGGCCGCCTTCGCGCTGCTCGCGAGCGGTGAGGAGGGAGCCAGGAAGGTCCTGGAGCGGCTCGAAGCGGGTAAAGGCCCGGCACTCGCGGGAATCCAGCGCGCCCTGGAACTCGACGACTCGCTCGCCCCCGCGGCGCTCCTCCCCCTGTTGGGCTCACCGAGGGTGGATGTCCAGACGCTGGTGCTGGGAGCGCTGGTGTTCCGGAGGGCCGTCTCCCCCACCGTCGTGGAGAAGTTCCTCTCGCACGGTGACCCGAGGCTCCAGAGCGCCGCGCTGCTCGGCCTGGAGGGACGTCTCGACGAGACGCACAGGAAGGGACTCCAGGCCGCGCTCGACTCTCCTCATACGGGCGTGCGACATGCGGCGCTCACCGCGGGACTCATCGCCGGCCTCCGTGGAGCCTGGGAGCGGTGCCGGAAGTGGGCCGGGGAGAGCTCGGCGGTCGGCGCACAGGCAAGGGTCCTCCTCGCCCTCGGCGGAGGCGAGCAGGACATCACGGGACTCGTGAAGTTGCTGGAGAACGCCGTGTTGCGTCCCTCCACCCTCTGGGCCCTCGGCTTCAGCGGCCACGTGTCCGCCGCGGAGGCCTGTCTCGCGTGGATGGACAAGGACCGGGGGACGGCCGCGCTCGCGGCGGAGGCGTTCTCCGCCATCACCGGCTTGCGGCTCGAAGCCCCCTACGTGGCGCCCGCCAGGGTTGCCGCCGAGGAGCCCATTCCCCTGGAGGAGGAGGACCTGGACGCCGACCTCGTCCCCACCCCGGAGGATGCGCTGGCCACTCCCGCCCCCGCCGCGGTGGCCGCCTGGTGGAAGGAGGCACGGACACGCTTCGACCCGGGCACCCGCTATCTGCGGGGACTCCCCTTCAGCGCCCAGGCGCTCCTCGAGGCGCTCCGCCAGGAGCCGATGCGCCGGCGGGGCGTGCTGGCGCTGGAGCTGGCCATCCGGAGCCGGGGACAGCTCCGGCTCGAGGCCCGGGCCTTCACCCGCCGTCAGGCCTCCGAGCTCGCCAGGGCCTTCGCCTCCCTGGCATCCCTCTCACCCCGACGCTTCGATGGACTGATGACGCAGGGCTGAGACCGCGCTGGCGGCGCGGAACTCAACCCATGATGTTCTTCTTGTTGTGGAAGAGCGGGTCGCCCAGGCGGCACACGTTCTTGCCTTCGAACTTCACGTCGAAGGAATACATCATGAACTCCGCCGGTCCCTTGGTGGAGCCGCTCACGACACCTCCGCCGGCCGTGCCCGCCTCGTCGCCCGCCGTCTGCTTGTACTGGGCGCCCTTCACCATGGGCATCTTGGCGTTGACGGTGACCGACGACGGCCCCTTCGACGCGTCCGAGGACATGCCGGTGTTCGGATAGGGAATCGGGACGGGGCCTCCGGGCGAGGGCGTCTTGCACACGTCGGGAAACACGATGCTCTGTCCCCCGCTGTCCTCGCTGGCGATGCCCCGGCCATTGGCGAATACCTTCGTGCTCATCGCGTCTCCTGACGGCGGACCGCATCCACCAACGCGGCTCCTCGAGCCTCACGGTCGGACGAACACCATATCAGGCAGGGCGCGTCCCTGTAGCCCCGCTGGAGTCCGATGGCCGCGAGCGACACCAGCAATGGCCCGAGCGCGGCGCCCGGGTCTCCCATGCAGTCGATGGGGTGCTCGAAACGGAAGCCCTCCTCGAAGTATTGCGAGTGCCGCAGGTAGGCCACGCCCCACTCCTTGGACCAGAAGCTCTCGCCGTTCAGACCGGCGTAGACACACCGGACCCGAGGCGACGGTCCGGCCAGCGAGGAGAACAGCTCGCGGAATGCATCCGACAGGCCTTCTCCGAGATGGGGCTCCGTCGCATACAGGTGTCCCTTCTCGATGCCGGCACCGACGCCCAGGACGCTGGCCACGGGGGACAACCCGAGCCGCTGTCCGCGGCCGGGCCGGCCCAGCAGCATGAAGCTGGCGCCTTCGCCGGGCACGAAGCCATCCGAGAGCCCGTGAACCCGGAGGCGCTGCTGCTCCCACATCACGTCCAGCAGGGGGAGGTCACAGTAGGTGTCCACCCCGCCCACGAGGACGAGCTCCTGAGGGGTGGAGGCCAGTCTGCGCTGCGCCTCCGCGAGCGCCAGCAGGCCTCCCGCCCGCCCCTGGGGAAACAGCCTGCTGCCGCGGATATCCAGCTCCACACCGGACTGGTGCGCCAGCTGCTCGAGGAACTCCACGCCAAGCCCAGCGTCATCCTCGGGAAGGGCCAGCAGGAGCGCGGGCTTCGAAGTGCCGTGGGCCGCCTCCTGGAGCGCGGAGGACGCCAGCCGCAACATGCGCGCGTGACGAGCGGAGGGACGCGGCCAGGTCTTTCTGGGGAGGTTCAGCTCGGGCAGGAACTCGTCGTTGAGGAAGCCCGCCAGGATGGGCTCGGAGTGCCGGTCGGCGAAGGAGGACTCCCGCACGCGCACGATTCCGGCCCGGAGGGCGGCGGCCACGGCCGGCGCGGTGAGCCCCACAGGCGTCACCATCCCGAGCCCCACGATTTCCGCGGCCTGCGTTCGCATGGACCCTCGAACTACGAAGCCCCTTCGAGGGACTTCAGCTGGATGTGAGCCAGGCGGACCTTCAGCGCCTTCTTGTCGCAGGGCACCGCGCTCCGCCAGAGCATGCACAGACGCTTGTGTCCGGGCTCGAGTTGCACCGTCTCCAGTTGCACCGGAGGGTCATGGCGCTCGCGAGCGATGTAGAGCGAGACGCCCAGGGCACAGCGAGGCAGGGCGAACCGCAGCGCCCCCTCGGGGGAGACATTCACGAGCTCCACCGGCTCGCCACCCTTCAGGTGCCCCGAGCTCCGCAGCCCCTCGGACGCGGTCTGGAAGAACTCGCGCTTGAAGTCGAGCGGGAGGTAGGGAGCCCGGGTCATCCGCCACGTGTCGTTGTAGGTCCCCGCCAGGGACACCCGAGGCGCCCATGAGGGAGGCACGTGCCCCACGCCAAAGGGCCTGGGGTTGTCCGCCACGGATTGGATGAGGTTCGAGGGGTCCTCCAGGTTCGGCAGCCGGGTGCCGAGCATCTCCGAGTGGCTCCGCTTGCCCCGGAAGCCCACGCCCACGGGGTTGCGGAGCTCGGCCAGGACCTGCTGCTTCTCCGGGTCCACCACATGGGTGCCACCGAAGGCGCGCTCGTAGACGAGCGGCAGGGTGACGAAGGGCACGGGCGAGGAGATGCGCGGAGCCATGACGCCACGGCTCCACTGGCGGTCTCCAAAGACCTGGATCACCTTGCGCAGCTCCCCCACCCTCACGCCGACGAGGCAGGACTCCACCGGGCGCCCTCCGGGCGCGTGCGCCTCCCCGATGAGGACGACGTCCGTATGCGGCTTCAGGAGGTGGACTTCGCTCGCGTACTTCAGACTCGACTGCCCGGGCGTGCCCCAAAACTCGTCCGACACCACCAGGGGACGCTGTTTCGCGGCGACCCGCGGTGCCCCGCCCTGCAGGTCGAAGGTCGCCTTGACCGTCACGTACGCGGTGTCGACTCCCCGCTCGTCGGGAAGAATCGCGATGTTGGCGATGAACGGAGTGTCGTTCTGGAGCTGAAGCATGAGGTGGCCGCGGGTTCAGCGGGCCGGCTGGATTTCGACCTGCGCGTGGGTCCTCGTGCGCAGCAGGGTCAGTGTATCCGTCACGTCCACGTCGACCTGAGCCATGCCGGGGCGGAGGGCCTGGAAGCCCCTGAAGGTCGGCCCCATGCTCCTCCCGTAGGCGAGCACGCCTTCTGGGGGTGTGAAGTTGACTCGCCACCTGCCGGGAGCCGCTGCGTCTTTCAAATGGACTTCGACCTGCACCTCCTGCCCCACCTGGATGGGGCTCTTGGAGACCGTCACCTTGTCGAGCCGGGGCAGGTGTTGGGACACCTTCTGCTTCACGTGCCGCTCCATGTAGCCCTGGATGGCGCGCGCCAGCGGCTCCACCGGGATTCCGGTGTTGTCCTCGCGAATCTCCACGCACACGTTGTGGAAGACCCAAACCATGCTTTGCCTGGAGTCCCTGGGTGTCTTGATGGAGAAGTGTCCCAGTGACTCCGGGCCTCGAACGTAGGGGCTGATAGGCACAGAGTTCAGCGTGACGGCCTTCGCCACCAGCTGGTCTCTCGCCCCGGCGGGCCCGTCGCTAAAGACGAAGACCTCCACGATGAGCACGCCCGCGCCTCGCCGGAAGTACCACTGCCTCAGCACCATGCCAGACTTGGGCAGCGGCACGAGGGCGTCCGGGCCGGGCTCCCACCCGTTCTCGCGCGAGGGCAGGAGTTCCGCGAGGCCTCCCCAATCCGCGACGACTCCCACGTCCGCGTCCTCGACGACAGGAATCCTGTCGAACCCCACCTGCTCCTTGAAGAGCTTCAGTTTGAGATCGTTGACGTCCATGACTTTCACGGGAGCGGTGCTCAACAGGCCCCAACTCATGACCACAGCGAAAAACGCGCCTTGAATCGGCATGACCTAATAGACCGACGACACGCCCGGCCTGCCAACCACCTGGTCCACCCTGCCACACTGAGGGGCATGAGGCGCAGCCACCGCCTCGGTAACGTTGTACTGGGCCATCAGGCGTTCCAGGGCCAGCCGGTACACGACCGGGTCGGTATCGATGCTCGCCTCCAGGTACTCCGCTTCCGTTTCGTTCCCCGTATGCGGACCCGCGCAGGCATCCAGGCTTTGTCCTCCCAGACGGCAGAACGCATGGTTGTTGAAGCTGGTCCGCTTGGGGTCGTAGGGCATGGTGAATCGGTCGCTCTGGGTGTACTCGAAGAAGGGGTTGTTACACATGCCCACCCCAACGAGATTGGTCGGCTTGATGAAGCCGAAGGGCTCCAGGAAGCGCCACTCAACCTGGGTTCCCAGCGCACCACATAGCACCTGGATCGCGGAGGCCTGGTCGTAGCAGTTACACCGTTCCTCACCCCGGATCAGGTATTTCTTGAGCTGGAAACGGTTACCTCTGTCGCCGTAGGCGGCTGCTCCATCCTGCACGTCGTAGTGAAGACCGTGACCGGTATGACAATAACGGGTGACCTGCTCGGCCACTCTCGCATCCGTCTTCGCCCCCACCACCCCAGCCTTGGCACAAAGAAAGCGCAGCGCCTCCGCCCAGACGCCATGCTCTTCGAAGGGCTTGATAGGCTTGCCCAGGACGAAGAACACCTCCACGGGCGTGCTCCCCACGGAGATGGTGGCCTCGGGAGACGAGGCGATGAGGCTCCACTCTACGTCCCCCCGGACCCACTGGATTTCGTCGGGCAATCGCTGGAGCCTGGCTGAAATCACGTGCTCCCCCGCGCCAAGGGGGCTGTCTCCGGTGACCTCCAGGTCGCCCAGCGTGCCCTTCAGCTTTCCCTGCCCGCTGACGTTCTCCGACTCGATGATGTGGAGCTTCACCTCCACGTCCTGCGTGGCACCCGGGGCCCCGCGAATGGGTAGGGCCGCCGCCCGCTTGGAGTAGTTGGACTTCTCCGGCAGCCCCATCAGCTTCGCGTCGGTCCACTCGTCCGAGACATCCACTCCCTTCTCCCAGTGGGGAAGCGGAACGGTGCTCCCGTCTCGGCTGACCAAGATGCCGTTCTTGAAGGTCACCTCAAGAATCTCGGCCCGCAGCTTCCACGGCTTGAGCTCGGCGGAAGCCGCCAGCGCGACGTTGACCCCCTCTCCGATTTCCATTCCGTACCCGCCTCCAGACGCCTGGAAACAGTGACACGCGCGGGATGTGCCCGACAACAGCCCCCCGGTGAGATGCCGAATGCCTTCTGAAGGGCTGGGACACCCACATCTTCACATCCCGTGCTGACGCACGAAATACAGGGATTCGGAAGGCCTTTTCCCAGTCTCTCGGGAGCCGCGTGGTGAAGAGAAGGTGTCCGAGATGGCGCCCGCGCACTCCATCGTGCTGGGGAGCGCCTGTCAGGTTGGCAGCACGCGACAAGGTCGCTGCCAGACGCACCCGGAGTCTGCGAAGAGCAGCCCGTCCACGCCAGCGCCTCACCCTGCCGTGCCCCGCAGGGTGAGCGCGACGTCACCACGCGGCTGCATCCGAGGGGTCCCCGGCTGGAGTTCGAGGATGCGTGCCGGATTGAGTGAGGGATTCGGGAAGGCGCACGCCTCCCAACCGAGTCTTCGGCGGGTGGCCGCGGGGTTAGCGGGCCGGCTGGATTTCGACTTGCGCGTAGGTCCTCGTGCGCAGCAGGGTCAGCCTGTCCGTCACGTCCACCGCGACCTGAGCCGTGCCGGGGCGGAGTTCCCGGAAGACCCCAGAGGTCGGTTCTATCTGCCCATAGGCGAGTACGCCGTCCGGGGGGGTGAATCTGACGTGCCACCGGCCCGGAGCCGCCACGTCTTTCAGATGGACTTCGACCTGCACCTCCTGCCCCACCTGGATGGTGCTCTCGGAGACCGTCACCTTGTCGGGCCAGGGCAGGTGCTGGGACACCTTCTGCTTCACGTGCCGCTCCATGTAGCCCTGGATGGCGCGCGCCAGGGGCTCCACCGGGATTTCAGTGTCATCCTCGCGAATCGTTACGCACACGTTATGGAAAACCCAGACCATGCTTTGCCAGGAGCGAATGGGCGTCTGGATGGAGAAGTGTCCCAGTGACTCCGGGCCTCGAACGTAGGGGCAAAAGGGCAGGGAGTTCTGAGTGGCCTCCGCCACCAGCTGGTCCCTCGCCCTGGCGGGGCCGTCGCTGAAGACGAAGAGCTTCACCATGAGCGCGCCCGCGCCTCGCCGGAAGGACCATTTCCTCAGCACCTTGCCGGGATTGAGCAAGGGCATGATGTCGTCCGAGACGGGCTCCCACCCGCTCTCGCGCGAGGGCAGGAGTTCCACCAAGCCTCCCCAATCCGCGACGACTCCCACGTCCGCGTCCTCGACGTCGGGAATCCTGTCGAATCCCACCTTCGCCTTGAAGTGCTTCACGTTGAAATCGTCGTGGTCCATGGCTTTCACGGAAGTGGTGCCCAACAGGCCCCAGCACAGAGAGAACCATGCCTTGAATCGGCATGGCCTCGTAGACCAACGACGCGCCCGGTAGACCAACCCACAGGCCAGTCAGCTGCCGCCCGTGCCCACACGGGCTGCGTCCGGCGGGCCTTGGTAGAGTGCCCCCATGCGACGAAATCGCCGGCCCATCCGTGGGGGAGTGGCTCAGGTACTGCTGTTCATCGTGAGCAGCGTGCTGCTGCTCGCCGTCATCGCGCTGGTGGGCGCGAACATGTGGCTCCGCAAGCAGTACGAGCCCACGCTGGAGGCGTTCCGCAGAGACCTCACCCAGCACGTGGACCTGTTCTGCGAGCAGCAGGCGAAGCTCGCCGCGGACCCGTGGTTCCATGAGCCGCGCACCGCGGGTGACGCGGGGCCGCTCCTCAACACGTGGCTGGAGTGGGACCCGGGGCCGGCGATGCCCGCGGACTCGCCGCTCCAGCTTCCCGCGGCGCTCGCGGAGAAGAAGGACTGGAAGGAGCTCGTCGCTTCGGAGGTGGATGTCTCCACGCTGGACTTCGGATGGATGCGCCAGCTCCAGACCTATGACCGCTGGGACATCGTGAAGGACACTCCATTCTCACGCTCGAAGCCGTTCAATCTCACGACGGCCCCGATACCGAACTACATCATCCTGCAGACGTGGGCGAAGCTCCGCCTCGTCCATGGCCTCCGGACAGGACAACCGATGGAGGCCGCCCGTGACGTCCGGCACCTCGCGTGGCTCGCCTATCGCTCCGACACCCTGCTGGGCGCGATGATTGGCGCCGCGCTGCTCCGCATCGAGAACAGGGCCCATGCGTCGATGGAGGCGCCTCCGCCGGAGTGGCGCCCGATGAGCCTCGACCAGATCGAGCGCATGCGAGCCGTGTTCTTTGCCAGCATGGCCTTCTCCAGTGTCGCCACCCCCACCGATGTGGCCCGAAAGGCGCGCCACTGCGGCTCGGGCATCAGCCGGTGCACCGGCCTGACGGAAGCCAGCATCTACGGGAGGTACCTCAAGTCTCTCGCGGAGGACTCCTATCGGCCGGCGTACGACGCGCTCGCGGCAGAGCTTGCATCGGCGCCATGCCCCACCTCCGCCGCCAGGACCATCTGGGAACACGGCGCCATGATCGACGACACGCCCCCGTCAGGCAGCGAGGCTGAATGGTTGCTCAAGCTCCCCGGCGGTCTTGGCCGGAAGCACGTCGCCGGCATCCTGATGGCGAACGGCACACAGCAGATTGACCGGCTCAAGGAGCTCCCGGACGCGTCCACCGCGCCGGCCTCCGCCAACACCACGCCCTGAGTGGCCGCTCTGGGCATCAGCGTCCTGTGGCTGGACGGCAAGGTCTTCCGCGGCTCCAGCAAGCCCTCCCGAGCCTGGATGAACAGGCTCGTCGACTGAAGTTGAAGCAACACCGGGTGAGCACTTCGGCGCCAGCTCCCGCAGGTGAACGGCCCGTCAGTGCTCTGTTCCAGCGTCACCAGCGCGAGTCGCGGGACTCGAAGTGGGAGGCCGCCCGCGTCGAATGACAGGCATATAGCAACCGCCCTTGTACACGTAATAGTCCTCGCCGCAGTCCTTCAGTTCCACGGGCACCTTGAGCCAACAGCCTCCATTGATGGGGACCTGAGGCTTGCTGGGACAATGGCCGTTCGCATCTGGCCGCCTTTGTCCCGGGAGGGGCCCGGGAGGCACGTCCACGGCGACGATCGACCACGCGACAGGGACCTCACTGAGCGGCACCGGAGCCGTCAGCGCCGCATCTCCGACAGCGACGGTGCCACCATCCTTCGCGGCCTCCTCCACGGAGGCGTGCTCCTGCACGGACCCCTCTCCGAGTTGCGCGCGCAGCATCCACCCGGCGCCCAGCGCCAGTGCTCCCGCCAGACTGGCCGCCGAAAGCCAGACGTGCCTGGAGCGCCCCGGCGCCCGACGATGAACCGGCCTGGGCTCGACCCGGCTCTCCACGGGGCGAGGCGCCTCCCGCTCAAAGAGGGGCCCATCCGCCTCGGGCCCGGCATGGCGCACGGCCTCCTCCAGCGCCTCGGCCAGCTCGCGGGCACTGCCACGAGCCTCGGGAGGAAGGGAGAGCATCCGGGACGTCAATTCACTCAATTCCTGGCAGCAGCGGGGATTGAGCGCATGGACGGACGGGGCGCCGGCTACCTCCTCCCGCCAGAACTGCGACGCCACCTCTGGCGGAAAGGGGTACTCGCCGGTGACCAGCCGGAAGGCGGTGACACCCAGCGCGAAGACATCATCCGCGGGCCCGGGCGCGTAGGGCACGATGGGCTCGACCATGGGAAGGCGCACGGAGCGCCACGCCTCGGGTGAGCGGTAGGCGGGCGTACCGGGAGGAAACGGCGGCTGCGTGAGCGTGGCGGCGCCGAGGTAGTGCCCGGAGCCGAAGTCGGTGAGGAAGGCCCGTCCCTCCGCGTCGCTGACGAGGACGTTGTCGCCCTTGACGTCCCGGTGCACTCCTCCCGAGGCATGGGTTGCCTCCAGGGCCCGCGCGAGGCTGGCGAGGACGTGGAGCACCTGCCGGGAGCCAGGCCGCTGCTCGTGCGCCCATTCGTACAGCGACACGCCGTCCACCCACTCCATGGCGAGGTACGGGAAGTCGAGGCCGGAGGACTGTCGCCAGACGCCATGGTCGACGAGGCGCGGGACGCTGGGGTGACGGATGCGGGAGAGCAGCTCCACCTCCCTGGCGAAGCGCTCATCCTGGGGATGCAGGGCCAGCTTGAGGGCGACGGGACCGGAGGAATCCTGCACGCCAATGGCACGATAGACGGCGCCGTAGGCTCCCAGCCCGCGTCGCTCCAGCACGCGCCAGGGCCCCACCCGGGTTCCCAGGGGAAGGCGCGCCGGATTCAGGTGGGCAGCGTGCATGGGTTGCCTCGCGAGGAACCGCGGTCCGTTCCGCTCGCCAGCAGGTTACCTCCTTCCCATGCTCGCCTCCGCGATCCGCGCACTCCGGCGCCCCCCTTTGGCGCCGTGAAAGGAGGCCTGCCCTCCCACGGCGCGCTCACCGCGCTACTTCTTCAATACCGACACGGGAGTGAACGGCTGCCGAGCAACCCGTCGTCGGGCACGGAGCGCCCCTTGGCTCTGGCGGACGAGAGGCACTCGAAGCTGCCTATACCTGGCTGGTAACGCGTCGGTAGGCTTTCGACCCAGCGGGTATCACGGAGTCATGGAGGACCCCGGGACGACGCAATCGACTGGCATGGTCGGAATTTCCGGAATCATCTTGAACTCGAATGTTTAAAAATTAATATGGGTATGCAGGTTTCGCGGCCCTTGGATTGTCTTGGGTGAAGCCAGACGGCCATGCGGACGCCGCTCCTGCATAACCCGTAGCCGTCTCAATGGAGTGTATATGTCGAGTGGAACCGCGCCGTTGCTGGCAACGGCAGCCTTGTTCTTTTCCGCGCCCGTGACGACCGCCTTCGCTGGGGCGGCGGAGGCACCGCTGACGCTCCACGCGGGTCCTCCGTCCCGGGTCATGGACCTGAGTGCTTCCGCCGATTTCGCGGGGAGTGGCCCTTCCCTGGCCTCCCTCGTGGCGCCGGGTGACTTCGATCCATCGTTCGGCACGGGCGGCATGGCCCTCTACCAGCTCAGCGGCGCGACGCTGCGAGTCGACTCGGTCCTGGTGCAGCCGGACGATCGGCTCGTGGTCACCGGAAGACTCCGGTCGAGCACGGGCTGCGGCGTGTTCGCCTCCCGGTACAACGCCGATGGGACGGTCGACACGACCTTCGCGGGGGGCACGGGCCTGGTGACGACGCTGCTCGCCTCGGGCACCTGCAATGCCACTCCCGCGCCTGCGGCGCTGCAGCCGGATGGGAAGATTGTCATTGCGTCCACTCGAGACCAGGCAGGCCCGACGGACTTCGCCCTGCTCCGCTATACGGCCAGCGGTGCCCCCGACACGACGTTCGGGTCGGGAGGATTGGTCATCTACAATTACGTGATGTATGACCATGCCACCGATGTGGCGATCCAGCCGGACGGCCGGATCCTGCTGGCGGGGGCCTCCTCCAACAACACCAACCTGGACTTCGTGGTGGCCCGGTTCACGAGCACGGGCGCCCTGGACAGCACGTTCGGATTCGGGGGCCGGGCAACCTACGGCTTCGCCTCGGGCAGCAACGACAGCCTGTCGGACATGGTCCTGCAGCCGGACGGCAAGGTGTTGGTCGTGGGGCTCACCTACACCCCGGGGACGCCGGACTTCGGCCTGGTGCGATTCACCGCCTCGGGGGCGCTCGACTCCTCCTTCGGAAGCGGAGGCGCCCTGAAGATCAACCTGTTCGGGAGCACCGACCAGGCCATGGCGGTGGCGGTGCAGACCGACGGCAAGATCCTGGTCGGAGGCAATGCCTACTACCCCGCGGGAAGCCAGTACTACATGACGCTCCTCCGGCTGAACGCGAGCGGCACCGCGTACGACACGACCTTCAACGGCTCGGGGCAGGCCTACCTCAGCTTCGGCCCCACCGACAACATCATCACCCATCTGGCAATCCAGGCGGACGGCAAGATCGTCGCGGGCGGCTACACGAGCCTCACCTCGCGCGGGTACAACTTCGACGCGGCCCTGGTGCGGTTCCTCCCGACGGGAGCCCTGGACTCCTCCTTCGCGGGCGGCGGTGGGTTCACGTACGAGGGCTTCACGGACAGCCATGACCTGACCGGGGGCATCGGCTTCCAGTCGGACGGGAAGATCATCGTGGGTGGCACCAGCGCCAACTCCATCCGGCTCTCCCGCCACGGGAACTGAGCCCTGAGCCGAGGCGCTCTCCGGCCCCGGCCCTCACGAGCCCGCGTCCCAGGAATGGACGCGGGCTCCGGGAGAAGCGCCGCGCTCAGGTACCCCGGCCCGGACGGATGCGGGGCGTGACGTCCCGAGTCGAGGGGGCCTCGGAAGGCGCGGAGGACACCCCCCCACGCGAGGAGGGCGTCCGGAGGGCGCCCGTCCTTCGCGCCAGCACGTCGCGGATGGCGTGGGCCAGCGCGGCCTGCCCATGCGGATGGGGTGCCACGGGCGCGGGCAGCGCGCGGAGCCGCTCCTCCACCTCGCTGCCCCGCGGGGGACGGTCCTCCGGCCGGAGCCGGAGCAGCGACATGACCACCGCGTCCAGCTCGGGAGGCAGCTCCGGGCGCAGCACGGAAGGAGGAGGCAGGCCTTCGATGGTGGCCTGGATGGAGGCCCTCGATGTCTCCTCGGGCCCCACCAGCACGCGCCGTCCCGTCAGCGCCTCGTGCAGCGTGAGGCCCAGCGCGAAGAGGTCCACGCGTCCGTCGAGCGGCTCGCCCATGAGTTGCTCGGGCGCCATGTAGTCCGCCTTGCCGCGCACGTGGCCCAGCCGGGTGACGGAAGCGTGGTTGATGGCCCGGGCGATGCCGAAGTCACTGAGCTTCACGTCGCCGATGCGGGACAGGAGGATGTTGGGCGGGTTGATGTCGCGATGGACGAGGTTCAGCGGCACGCCGTCCCGCGACGTGCGCCGGTGGACGTAGTCGAGCGCGGCCGCGAGCTCCGCTCCCAGGAAGGCCACGGCGTGCGGCGGGAGCGGGCCGTGCCCATCGAGGAGCTGGCGGAGCGACAGCCCGTCCACGTACTCCATGGCGATGAAGTGCGTGTTCTCCAGCCGGCCCACGTCGAGCATCTGGACGATGTTGGGGTGCTGGAGGAGCGAGCCCAGCTCCGCTTCCCGGCGGAACAGGGCGATGAACTGCGGGTCCTCCGCGTAGGCCGGGAGGATGCGCTTGACGGCCACCGTGCGCTCGATGCCGCCCTCCGGGCTGTAGGTGGCCCGGAAGACCTCCGCCATGCCGCCCACGCCCAGCCGCTCGTGCAGGAAGTAGCGGCCGAGCAGCTCCTGCTGGCGGATGGCCCGCAGCGCCTCCTCCGCCATGCTCCGGTACTGCTTCGCGATGAGCTGCGCGAGCCAACCCGTCAGCAGCAGGTACATGCCCCTCACGAGGATGAGTGGCGGAGACAGCATCAGCGGCACCGGCGGAGACAGCCGCGGGTACGCGGCGACTGCGTACAGCAGCAGCAACTGCGCGGTGGTGATGGCCGCCGAGAACAGCGGCAGGCGCGGGTCCGAGCGGATCGCCGAGATGACGATGGCGGCGGTGGCGATGATGAGGATGGGATTGGTCAGGGCCAGCTCGGCGCTCGAGAAGCGGACGTCGAGCAGGAACATGATGCCGTAGACCGAGCTCTCCAGCCCGACGTTGAGCCAGGTGAGCCGGGACGTCAGCTCGGAGGTCGGCTCGGTCCTCTGCAGCACGCGGTGGATGATGCCGTAGTAGAGCGCGTAGCCCGCCGTCACCGCCGCGACGGAGCCCGCGTAGTCCCAGCCGATGAGGGGCCCGAAGCACAGCGTGGAGACCACGCAGCACGCGGCGGCGAGGCTGATGAACCGCGCGATGGTGACCTCACGCGCGGCCGCGCCCTGCCTCAGGTGCTCCTTCAGGAGCTGAGGCGCGATGGGCGCGGACCGCGATGAGCGCAGGGGGCTTTCCATGGGCGGAACGGAAAGCAAGATACGCGGGAATCAGAGGTTCGGCCATGAGCCCGCGCGGGAGGGCCGTCTCACTCCCCTCTCAGCGGCGCGTCTCCCTCCAGGCGGCGCGCTTCGACAGCCACATCATCGGCGGAGTCAGGGGTCGGGTAGCGCCGTCCGTCCACGTTGAAGACGAGCATCCCGAAGGTCGCGGGCACACCCCACCGCAAGGGACTCGTGGCCACGAGCGTCTGCTGTCCGTATGGGGACGCGTCACTGTCGGAAAAGGCCACCGTGAAGGCCACCCGCTGGGACGACACCACCGTCCCCAGGCCGAGCAGGCCCACCGGGAGCACGACCTCCACCCTTCCCTCGTGCAGTTCCACCTCGGGAAGCGCGGCGGGCGTCTTCTCCGGGAAGAGCCAGCGCGCCTCCACGCCTCCGTCCTCACGCAACGCAAGGCCGAGCTGGCGCACGGCGCAGTCCGCCTTCTTCGACGTGTCGCACGAAACGTCATCGGCCATCCGCCACCAGAGCTCCAGGTGGTCGGCCGCGAGGAAGCGCGCCGTGTCCGCTCCCACGGGCACGGGACGTGCCACGTCATCACGGACCTCCACGCGCACGCGCACGGAGTCCGGACGCTCCCGGAGCGCGGACACCCGCAGGGAGGCGTCCGCCTCGCCGGACCAGTGCTCCTTCCCGAACGTGACGCGATTGACGGTGGGCGGCAGCGGCTGCGCTCGGACCAGCACGGGAATGAGCGCAGATGCGCCAGGCCGCGGCTGCTCCTCGCCAATCTCGTGCTGCCAGGCCTCGAAGCGCAGGCGCTCCCAATCCTGTTCGTAGCCGTAGGCCTTGACCATGTCGTGGCTCGACCCGGCCGCTGCCACCAGGGAAGGCCTGCCGTCGCGCAGCGCGACCCGAACCCTCGCGTCCCATCTCGAGTACCCGTCCTGCAACTCGATCGTGGAGCCCAGCGCGAGCCACGGCATTGACGTGAGGGCTCCCGCGTCAGGCCGGTCCGCGCCCTGCTCCTCCTCTTCGGAGCGCACGCACCTGCCCGAGTTCCGCTCCTGCGTCAGCAGCCAGCGCACGGAGGGACTCTTCTCGATGACGTACCAGAAGCTCAGCGCTTCATCCTCGACCTTGGAGCACAGCAGCGCGACACGCTCGGGCACCCTGTCTCCGTCGAGGTCCCCGCGCCACAGCGTCCGCACCTCCAGCCGGGCCTCGGCGGCGCGGGGCTCCAGCCAGGCGAGGAACTGGCGTTCGGCCGCGCGCTCCGCGCCGGAAGTACGAGACGGGGACGCGGCGCGAGCGGAGGTGCCACCATCCGGTGCCGCGGTGAGCCCCGGGCTCCCCACCAGCAAACCTCCCAGCACCAACCCCTGGCACCACCGACGTGTCCCACGACGCATGTCCGCACCTCCAGGGGCATCATCCCCCGAAGGCCCCCCTCGCGCTCAACTGGACGAGGAGCCCCGACACGTCAGGGGGTGCCATTGGGGCAACGCCCACCGTGACAGGGGCATGACTGGGAGGAGGCCCCGCCCGCCGCCGCTGCTCACCGGCGCAGCAGCGAGAGCGCATTGGGCACCGCCGCGCCGCTCGCCGTGTTGTCGAAGATGCACCACACCTGACGCCCGGCCCGCTGATGCGCGGACAGCTCCGCCGCCAGCCCGTCCAGGTACGTCTCGGAGTACTCCGAGTGATACATCTTCGGTGAGCCGTGCAGCCGGTAGTACACGACGTGCCCGTCCGGCGGCGGTGCGGCACTGACCGCGGGCGGGTCGGCCCTCACGAAGCCTACGCGGTGCTCCTCCAGCAGCAGCCGGGGTTCCTCCGCGAACCAGGTCAGGTGCCGGGGCTCGCAGACGATGCCGGTCCCCGTCCGCTCCCGCAGCGCCTGGAAGAAGGGGCCCGCCGCCTCCGGCTCGTAGCGGAGGGTCGGCGGCAGCTGCACCAGCAGACAGCCCAGCTTCTCCTCCAGGTGGCCCGCTTCGCCCAGGAAGCGCTCCAGCGGCTCCCGCACGTCGCGCAGGCGCCGCTCATGGGTGATGACCTTGGGCACCTTCACCGAGAAGCGGAACGCCTCCGGCACGCTGTCACGCCAGCGCGCGTACGTGGCGGGCTGGTGCGGGCGGTAGAAGGAGGTGTTGATCTCCACCGCCGGGAACACCCGCGCATAGCGCTCCAGGTGGGTGCCCTCCGAGGGGAAGTGCGCCCCCACCGCGCTCGACAGGCTCCAGCCCGCGCAGCCGACGTACCAGGGAGTGCCCATTACAGCGCGGGCACCGTCCACCCCCGCGGGTAGATGAGGTAGGTGGTGCCGCCAGAGTGCCGCAGCCACAGCGGCTCCAGCTCCGAGCGGAGATAGGTGCGCCGCACGTTGGCGTTGCTGGAGCCCGCCGGGTCGTTCACCACGGCGTTGCCCGCCGCATCGAAGCCCACCAGCACGATGAGGTGCCCGGCGACGGAAGGAAGGGGCGCGCCCGTCAGGTCCCCCTTGCCCCACGCGACGCTGAGGATGACCGGAACCCCGGCGGAGACCCACGCCTCCAGCTGGGCGAAGCTGGTGAAGCGCGCCACGTGCGCCTGGAAGCCCTGGGCCGCCGCGTAGGCCGTGTTGAAGGGCCAGTTGCCGTGCCCGCGGTAGTACCAGTCATGGACGCCACTGACAGCGGCCCGCACGCCCGGCTCGCAGGCGCTGGTGTCTCCCGCCCAGTACTTGAGCACCATGGCCGTGGACGTGGGGCTGCACCAGACCTCGCCGCCGTCCGGATACACCATCTGCGAGCACGCCGGCACCGCGAGCACCTGGTTCCAGCGGGCCGGGTCACCGGGCGGGACGCTCGGGTTCTTCTCTGGCGAGGAGGAGACGGTGACGGCGCTCGCGCTCAGCGTGGGTGTGGCCACACCGTCCGCGCTGAACAGGCGCACCTTCACCTGCCACGCCGTCGCCGCCTGCTTCGCGGTGACGAGCAGCGTGTCGATGGCCACCTGCGCCACCGTGTCCGCCTGCGAGCCCACCGAGTGGCGCCGCACGGTGGCGAAGTCGGAAGCCCACACGCCCAGGCTGTACCACTTCGTCCAGGTGCCGTTGACCTGCACGCGCAGCAGCGTCTCCACCCAGGTGCCCGCGGGCGTGCTGGCCTCCCAGGAGGCAATGGCCTCGCGGAAGCCGAAGGCGCTGGTGACGATGGGGCCGGTGGCCTCGCCCTGGAAGAACGTGCCGCCGTTGTAGTAGGTGCCCCCCGCGTAGCCGCCCGGCCCGTACGGGTCCGTGCCCGGCCAGGCCTGACCCGGCAGCAGCACCAGCGAGCCGTCCGCCGCGCGGGCCACGCCACTGAGCTGCCAGGGCGTGAAGTCTCCCCGGCCCGCCACCCAGCGGGTGGAGGCGCTCTGGCCCGCCAGGGCCGCCGCCGGTGCGAGTGCGAGAATCGTGAGCAGCGCGAGTACGGCCGTGACGGGCTTCCTCATACGGTGCGTGCCTCCAGGGGGAGAGTCACCCCCAGCGTACCCACCCCGCGTGCGGGGCCAGCGCTGAATGATGGCGTTCGTCCACTGGCGCGCACGGCGACAGGGTGGGGGCATCCGGTGACTGCTAGGATGGGCAGCATGGAAGTTCGCCGGCTCCTGCTTGACGAGATGGACGCGGCAGCACGGGTCCACCGCATGACCTTCGACCAGCGGCTGCCCTGGCTTTCGGGCCTCCACACGCCAGCCGAAGACCGTGCCTTCTTCCGCGAGCATGTCTTCAGCCACTGTGAGGTCTGGGGCGCCTTCCAGGGCGAACTGCTGGGCTTCATCGCCTTTCGTTCCGGATGGCTCGACCAACTCTATGTCTTGCCTGCCCATCAAGGCAGCGGCATCGGGTCAACGCTGCTCGGCATCGCCACACAACGGCATCCACGACTTCAGCTCTGGACCTTCCAGCGCAACGAGGGTGCGCGCGCCTTCTACGAGCGCCATGGCTTCGTCGCCGTCCGGTTCACGGACGGCTCCGAGAACGACGAGAAGGAGCCGGACGTGCTCTACGCGTGGCGACGGTAGGGCTTTCAAGCAATCATCATCTCAGGTGCTAGAACACCGGAAAATCCTTCCCTCATGACAGGAGCAGGAATGCGCCATCATCTCACAATGGCCTTGTCCGTATTGCTTGGCGCGGGCTGCGCGGGCAACCGTGGCAACACCTTCTCGGATGCCGACAGCCACTATCGTTTCGCGGAGCACCCGGAGCAGGGCCTGGTCATCGTCTCCACCCGCTTCTCCACCGACTGCAAGGAGGGCGAGAACCCTTCCGCGACCCTCAAGTTCGAGGACTCCGTCTACATGCACCAGAGCATGGGTGAGATTCCCGTGAACGACCTGCACCGCCCGCCTGACTTCCAGGCGCCTTCCGGCCACTTCACCGTGAAGGCGCTCTACGAGGGCACGTACCAGTTCCGGCGTCTGAGCATCGGGCACATCACTCCCATCAACAAGGAGACGCGCACCCCGTTCGAGGTCGAGCCAGGCAAGGCCGTCTACCTGGGAGAAATCCACGTCAAGCTCGCCAACTGCGGTCCCTTCCCCACCATCACCACCGTGGTCACCGACCAGTGGGAGCGGGACCGCAAGCTCTTCGAGCAGAAGATGAAGAACGTCCCCGCGAAAGAGGTCGTCAAACGGCTGGCCTTCACCCAGTCGCGATGATGGGTCCGGCAGCGGTTCGGGCCACGGTGCATCCGTCGTGGCCCCCTTGCTTCCGGCCAACGCCTTGATTTCACCCCGGGTCCTTCCTCCGCCCTGCTCCGTTTCGTCGCTCTCACGGCTATGCTCGGGCGGCCCAGGCCCTCATGCATCTCCGGTCGTCCATCATCGCCCTCCTGCTCGCACTGGCCGCTTCGCTGCGCCCCTGCGACGCGGCGGCCGCGTCCCTCAGCCCCTACGCCTACACCCAGCACTCGGTGAACGAAGGCGCGCCCGCCGACATCTGGACGCTGGAGCAGTCCCCCACGGGATACCTGTGGCTCGGCACCGGCATGGGCCTCTATCGGTTCGACGGCGTTCGCTTCGACCGCTACCCGCTGCGGGAGGGCCAGCGGTTGCTCTCCTCCAACATCAACGCGCTGAAGGTGCTGCCCAACGGCGACATCTGGCTGGGTTTCTTCGCCGGAGGCACGGCGCTCCTGCGAGATGGCCGCGTCACCGTCTTCGGTCCCCGCGAGGGGATGCCCTCCGGCCGGGTGCTGAGGTTCGCCAGCACCCCGGATGGTGCGCTCTGGGCCGCCGCCGCGGGCGGGTTGGCCCGGTATGAGGCGGGGCAATGGCAGGTCGTGGGCCGGGCATGGGGCTACGACGACGGCGCCGCGGAATACGTCTACGTCGATCGGCGCGGCGTGCTCTGGGTCTGCACGCAACGCCGGCTGGTCTTCCTCCGTCCGGGGGAGCGGCGGTTCCAGGAGACGGGTGAAGCCATCTCCCGGGATGCCGTGCTCGCCGAGGGCCCCGATGGCCGGCTCTGGCTGAGCGAGGCTCTCCAGGGGACGCGTCCCCTGCCGGACCATGCCCGAGCCGTCTCGCCGGGCATCGCGTCTGTTTCTTCCGTAGCTCCGCCGACGCCTGGCGCGGCTTCGACGGCGGGCGCGCCGTCCTTCGCACGGGCCAAGCAGATGCTGTTCGCCCGCGACGGCAGCCTCTGGCTCACCATCTGGGGTGCCGGCATCTGGCGACTGCCCTCCCCGGCCAGCATTCCGACCGGACGCAGCCTGCGCCCCTCGGACCCACTGGAGAAGTTCGAGCAGCCCGATGGCCTGGCCTCACCGGTGGTGGTGCCGGTGATAGAGGACACCGAGGGCACCGTGTGGGTGGGCACGAACGCCGGGCTGGCGGGTTTCCAGAGGAAGCGCTTCCAGGACATCCCCGAGCTGTCATCGGCGTCTCAAGGGGGCTTCTCGCTCGCGGTCCTGGACACCCGGGTGATGGCGGGCAATTCGCGGATGGCGCTGGTGGTGGACCCTCACGCCCCCCCTCGCGCCTACGACGGTCCGGTGCCGACCCGCACGGCCATCTACGCCGCCGATGGCGCGCTGTGGTGGTTCAAGGGACGGGAGGTGTTCCGGCGCGCGGGCGATACGCCGCGGAAGTTCGACCTCCCCATCGGCACCATCGAGTCGCATGTGCTGGCCTTCACACCGAACGGCGCGGACGGCATGTGGCTGTCCATCGTCGGCCGTGGGCTCTTCGTCGCCACACCGGAGGGCATCCAGCCCGAAAGGCGGTTTGGCGACAGCCCCGCCCCCAACGCCATGGCGCTCGGTCCCGGCAACGAGGTCTGGCTGGCGTTCGAGGACGAGGTGGTCCGGTGGTCCAACGGCCATCCGACCCGATACGGCGCGAGCAATGGGCTGGCGATTGGCCGCGCCACCACGATTCACGCGACCGACAAGAACCTGTTGGTCGCAGGCGAAAGCGGGGTCGCGCGTTTCGACGGCCGGCGCTTCGCGACGATTCTGGAGAGCCGGAACCCCGCCTTTGGTTTCATCACCGGCATCGTCGATTCGCCGGACGGGGACCTGTGGATGAACGGCGGGCGGGGCGTGGTCCAGGTGAAGGCCGGTGACATCGAAAAGCTGTTCTCTCAGGTCGAGGGTGAGCTGAACTACCGCCTGCTCGACTGGCGCGACGGGCTGCCCGGCATCGCCATGCAGGCGGGCCTGGTCCCCACGGCGGTGAGGGACCAGCGCGGCCGGTTGTGGTTCGCGACGAACCGCGGTGTCGCGTGGCTGGACCCGACCACGTTGCTCAAGAACGAGCGCCCACCCCGAACCGAAATCCAAAGCCTGCGGGCCGGAGACCGGACCTATCTCGCCGGTGACGAGCTGCAGCTGCCGGAAGGCCCCCTCAGCGTCACGCTGCGCTACACCGCGGTCACGCTCGCGGCGGCGGACCGGGCACGCTTCCGCTACCGGCTGGAGGGCGTGGACGACGCGTGGCACGACGGCGGCTCGCGGCGCGAGGCGACCTACGCCAACCTCACCCACGGCCGTTATCGCTTCCGCGTGGTCTCCTCCAACGGTGACGGCGTGTGGGACGAGACCGGCGCCACGCTGGACTTCACCATCGAGCCCACCCTGGTCCAGACGAAGGCCTTCGCCGTGGCCTGCGTGGTCGCGCTGTTGGCCATGGTCTGGACCGCGTACCGGATGCGGGCCCGCGCCATCGAAAACCAGGTCAAGGTGCGGCTGGAAGAGCGCCACCGCGAGCGGGAGCGGATTGCCCGGGAGCTGCACGACACGCTGCTCCAGGGCGTGCAGGGCATGGTGCTCCAGTTCGACAGCGTGTCCAGGCGCATCGTCGACCCCGAGCTCACCCAGACGATGGAGCGCGCCATCGTGAAGGCCGAGGCCCTGATGGCCGCCGCGCGCGACCGGGTCTCCGATTTGCGCGCGACGGACGGGCCGCTCGGCACGGCGCTCGCTCGCGCGGCGCGGGAACTGACGGACGGGAATCTCCCCGTCGACGTCTCCATCACCGGCGACGAACGGCCGCTGCGCGCCGCCGCCCGCGACGAGCTGCTCATGATTGCCCGGGAGGCGATGGCCAACGCGATACACCATGCGAAGGCCCGGTCCATCGCCGTGTCCCTGGCCTATGGCGAGCAGCGTTTGAGCCTGTGCGTGGAGGATGACGGCCTGGGCCTGGACCCCGTCTATGCCAACCACCACGGCAAGCCGGGCCGCTACGGCATCAAGGGCATGTTCGAACGCGCCGAGCGCCTGGGAGGCGCCCTGCGCATCCGTAGTGCGCCGGAGGGTGGCACGACGATGGAAGTGTGGCTCCCCGGGACAGCCGCCTACGCGGAGCCTCCTTCCGGACGGATGCACCGGTGGCTGAAGCGGCTCAAGGCCACCCGGCCTGAATGACCCGCACCGCCGCTCAGAGCGGGTTCACGGCGCCCTGCTTGACGAGCCAGGCGCGCGTGACGGGTTGATGGCGAGCGAGATGTCCCCGAGCGCGGCGTGTCTCAGCACGACGCGGCGGAGCTGGCGTCCGTCCCGCGCCGGCCCCCGCTTCAGAACATCTCGCGCTGGATTCCCGCGGCCTGGAAGACGTAGTCCCTGGACGCCTCGAGGGTGGAGCGGAGGTGGGGCCAGTTCACGCCGACCAGGGCGCCCCGCCACTTCCGAATCCTGCCCGCGACGATGACCGTGTCCACGTTGCTGCGCTCCATCAACGTCACCACGGCGCCCGGCACGTTGTTGAGCGGGGCCACATTGATGGCATCCGCCCGCAGGAGGACGATGTCGGCCTCCTTGCCCGGAGTCAGCGAGCCGACCTTCTGGGAGAGACGGGCGACCCGGGCTCCCTCGACCGTGGCGAAGCGGATGACATCGCGGCACGTCAGCAACGCGGGCAGGTTCGTCTCCCCGTTGAGCGCGCGCTCGTTGATGAGCGCGCGCTGAAGCGTGAGGACGGTCCGCATCTGGGTGAAGAAGTCCGCGGTCATCGTGCACTCGACATCGACGCTGAGCGAGGGCTGGACGCCATGGTCGAGCGCGGTCTGGATGGGCGGCAGGCCATGCCGCATGGTCATCTCGATGGGGGCGGCAATCGAGAGGGTGGCTCCCGACTCGGCAATCGCCTTCCAGGAGTTCGCCGAGATGTGGGAGGCATGGATGAACTCGACATCGGGCCCGAGCAGGCCCTCACGCTCGAGCTGCTCCACGAGCGTCCCCTGGCCGATGCTGCCGACGAGGTGGGACACGATGCCCAGGCCATTCTGGCGCGCGATGGACCAGCAGGTCCGGAAGGCGGGGTCGAACACCTCGCCGCCCATGGCCAGGGTCAGGAGCTGGTCCTTCGAGGAGAAGTGGCGGCTCTGGAGGCGATGGAGGTCATTCGGGAAGATGCTGCCGGGACCCACGCCCGGTGAGTACACGAAGACCGCGCGACGGCCCGCATCCTGAAGCCCCCGGATGACGGCATCGGTGTGCTCCGGAGAGTGGCCCACCTGCGACGTGTCGACGACCGTGGTCACCCCGGCGTCCAGCTGGCTGAGCGAAGAGACGACCTCGGCGATGTAGGCGTCCTGCGGCCGGTAGACCGGGGTGATGGTGGAGTGGACGTAGTCGAGATAGTTCTTCTGGCCGTGCGGCAGCCCGTCGTTGAACAGCAGGCCGTCCGCCAGGAAGCCCCTCAGCGCGGTCTGGTACTGGTGGTGGTGCGTGTCGACGAAGCCCGGCATGACAATCATGCCGGCGGCGTCGATGACCGCCGCCCCCGGAGCGTGCAGGCGGGGCCCGACCGCGACAATCTTCTTGCCTTCGATGAGGACGTCGCCCCGGACGAAGTCCCCCACCTTCGGGTCCATGCTGAGGACCGCGCCGCCCCGGATGAGGTAGCGCCGATGCGAAGCACCGGTCTCCACGGGCATGTCACGGTCGCTGGCGTCGCGCTCCCGCGACATCTCCTCCTGCGTGGGAGTGGCCAGCGCGGGCGTGGAAACTGACGAGACCGCCGCGGCTCCGAGGGCCGCGGCCCCTCCGGTGAGGAACGCGCGCCGGGAGGAACGCGCCTTCTCCTGCGTGTCGTCATGTACCGAGTGATTTCCACAGAGCCGCTGACACATGTCTCGTTTCCCCCTCCGGGAGCACCGGAGTCCTGAGGTCGTGCCATCTCTCATCGAGGCACTGACGCCCATCGCCATTGGATTATTACAACAATAGCGCATACAAAGCGCGGCGTCGAGCATCTACATCGAATAATTCCATGTATCCCCCTGCCGCGGCCGCGACGCAGCGCACCATCTCTGGTGCGCGCCCAGGGAGGTATCGCGGTGAGTGCGAGTCGGGTTCACGCTGGATGCTGCGGGAGCCCGGGAGACCGGGTTGCCAAGTGCTCCTCAGTAGGGAGGCAGCAGCCGCCGGAACCCGTGCCCCAGCACGAGGCCGAGCACGAGCAGGTTGCGCGGCAGGAGCGCCGGCCAGAAGAGCGGCAGGGCTCCGGGGGCCACGAGCGCTCCCGGCCCCGAGAACCGCGCCGCGAGCCGGGCCCCGAGCCGCCGCAACCAACCCACGGAGCGAGGCCACTCGGCGAGGCCCTCGAGCCACCGGGGAGGAATGGCTCCCGCTCCCGTGGTCGCGCCCGCGAGCGCCCCGACGATGGCGCCCGTGGTGTCGCTGTCGCCGCCGAGCAGGATGACCTCCTCCACCGCCCGCTGGAAGTCCGTGCCGTGCCGCAGCCACGTGTAGAGCACCACCGGCACGGTGTGCATCACGTAGCCGCTCACGCCCTCGGCGAGCCCCAGCTCCGCGGCGAACTCCGGCACGCCCGCGCCCCGCTCCCAGGCCGCGCGCAGCCGCGCGAGCGACTCGCGCAACGTGGGCTCATCGATGCGGGCCTCCCACTCGCGCAGCATCTCCTCCGCGTCCACGCCGCCCCGCCGGGCGCCATGGGCCGCCGCCAGCGCGACGGCCAGCGCGCCCTGCTCGGCGCGGGCATCCCGATGGGTCATCCGGCTCGACGCCTGGACGAAGGCCTCCAACCGCTCCGGCTGCTCGGCGAGACACACGCCCAGCAGCGGCGCGCGCATGGCCGGGCCATTGCCCGCGGACACCACCCCGCTGCGGTCCGGCGGGAAGCCGAGCCACAGCCTCACCGTGGCGCGCAGCGTGGCCCAGCCAATCCCCGCGGGCAGGCCGAGCAGCCAGCCCCGCATCCGCCAGGCGAGGTTCCGCGCGAAGTGCTCGGGGGCGTCGGACGCGGCGAGCAGGGCCTGGGCCACCATGCAGGCGTGTTCGGTGTCGTCGCTGCCCACGCCGCGGCCGAGGAAGAAGCGGTGGTGCAGGGGCGCCCCTCCGAACATGCGCAGCGCACGCCGCCGGGACAGTCCCTCGCGAGGCAGCCCGAGCGCGTCTCCCACCACCGTGCCCAGGAGGGCTCCCAGGATGGCGTCCTGTCTCATGTGCCATGCCTCCGCACGCGTCTGGTCCGCCTCCACCCCGTGCAAGGCCCGCGCTCAGGGCCCGCCGCTCGACGAGGCGTCGCGTGGAGCCTCCAGGAGCCAGGATATCCGAGCCGCTCGGCCGCTCATCGGACACCCTGTCGTCCGAGGCCGGGAAGGCAGGTCGCTCAGAGAGTCGTGCGGGGCCTGGTACCCGCACTCGGTCCTCCTGGCCTCGCGCGTCGGATTCGGATGGGTACCCGTCGTACGTACCTCTTCCCTCGGGCGGAGCGGAGCCGGAGAAGGAGGGTCCAGCCCTTGCCGCGACGGCGGAGGAGCCGAAGCAGGAACGCACGTCACGCGTGGGCTGACCGGGCTGCCACGCGGCGTAGAGGCAAGCCGCGGAGGCTGGCGTACTTGAAGGCCCCCAACGGGGGGGGCGAGTGTGCAGCGCCCGGGGCGCCGGGGCAGAATGGGCGGCGCATGTCCCCCTCCACGCACCGTGTGCAGCTGCTGCGCGCTCCGGAAGCCGGTCCTCGCGCGGGAGCCGCGACGCTTGCCCTGGCCCGTGCCCTCGGCATCCCCCGCGCGGACGCGGCCCTGCTGCTCTCCGCCGTGCCCCGCGTGCTTCCGCGAGGCCTGCCTCTGGACGCTGCACAGCGCCTTCTGGAGACGCTGCGCGCGGCGGGGGCGGAAGGAACCGTGCTGGAGGCACCGGCCTCGGGGAGCCGGTGCGCCGAGCACCCGGCGCTCGAGGACGAGGGCCCCTGCGAGGTATGCGGGGCGCGCATCTGCGCGGTGTGTGTGCTTGCCCGAGGGGCGCGCCGCTGCGGCACCTGCGAGAGGCGCCTGACACGCGCGCGCCGCTTCCAGCACTGGCGGGTGGCGGTGCTGCTGGTGGGGCTGTGCGTGGCGCTGGTCTGGGGTTTCTCCGTGCAGCGGCAGCGCGACGAGCGTACCACGTGGACGCGACCGCTACGGGTGGCGGTGGTGCTGCTCGGGGAGGATGACGGGGCGGCCCAGGTGCTGCGCAACGGCCTGCCCCGCCTGGAGTCCTGGTTCGCGCGCGAGCACCTGCGCCACCGGCCCGACGGCCTGAAGGAGCCGGTGCGCTTCGAGGTGTTCGGCCCCGTCCACCCAGAGGCGCCGCTGCCCTGGCCCGACGACGCCTCCTCCGGGTGGCTCGGGCGGCTGCGCTACATGCGCACGCTGCAAGGGGCACTCGAACCGCTGGACACCGCGGTGCGCCTGGAGCCGCGAGGTTACGACGCGCGGCTGTACGTGGTCGTCGAGTCCGACACGTCCAGCACCTTCGCGGAAGGCGTCGGAGCGGCCGGTGGCGAGCTGGGGCTCGTCCAGGCGCGGGTGAAGGGGGAGGACGCGACGCTGGCCCTGACCGCGCTCGCGCACGAGCTGCTGCACTGCCTGGGGGCCACGGACAAGTACGACGCCCAGGGCCACGCGCTGCTGCCCCAGGGGCTGGTGGACCCCGAGCGCTCTCCCCTGCTGCCGCAACAGCAGGCGGAGGTGATGGTGGGCGAAGTGCCACTGGAGGCCGGAACGGGCAAGCTGCCCGACAGCCTGGATGAGCTCGCGGTGGGGCCGCTCACGGCCGCGGAGGTGCGCTGGACATCGCGATAGCAGGGCTCCCTGCCTCGTGTGTTGGGTCGTCCAGCCGCCCGTTGTGACGGGGCGCCCATGCCCTTGGCGCGCCCGCACGAATCCGTGCAAATGTGGAACAACTGTAATAAGGGGAGACATGTCCACGGAGGGTCATCCGGGCGGAACGGTCTACGTCGTCCGGGAAAACGAAGGCATCTCCTACGTCGCACGGCGCTTCGGGCAGAGCTGGACCGCCCTCTGGCAGCATCCGAGCAATGCGGAGCTCCGGCGCAAGCGAGAGAACCCCGAGGTGCTGCTGGCGGGAGACCAGGTCTTCATCCCGCCCATCGCGCCCCGCTGGCAGGGTTGCGAGACCGGGCGTCTCCACACCTTCCGGCTCAAGGCGAGCCCCCTGTTGCTGGTGCTGACGCTGAAGGACCGACGCGGCCGTCCCTTCGCTGGGCGCAACTACCTCGTGGAGGTCGAGCAGGAGTCCTTCGAGGGCAAGACCGACGCCGAGGGCCGCCTGCGTCAGCGCGTCTCGCCGAAGGCCACGCAGGCCCGGCTCACGCTGTGGCCCGAGACCCGGGGATACCCCGAGACGCT
Organism: Pyxidicoccus fallax; assembly: GCF_012933655.1. Lineage (GTDB taxonomy): Bacteria > Myxococcota > Myxococcia > Myxococcales > Myxococcaceae > Myxococcus > Myxococcus fallax. The sequence continues at coordinate 28,198 of NZ_JABBJJ010000051.1, forward strand.
GTCCTGGACGTTGGAGATCAGCGGGCTCGAGCCTTGGGACACCGTGCGCGGCGTCCAGCAGCGGCTGAACAACCTGGGCTTCCCGTGTGGCACTCCCACGGGCCAACTGGACGCCCCCACGCGCGCGGCGCTCGGAGACTTCCAGACCCGGCAGGGGCTCGCCTCCACGGGAGCGCTGGACCCGGACACCTGCCGCGCACTGCGTGACCTCCACGGAGCCTGAGCGAATCCCATGAGATTCTTCAACGCGCCTCCCCAGCCCATGGCGGTCGTGGTGTCCGGTGGCACCACGAACACGGTCCCCGGCGGCAACCACGCCGTGGCACCAACCACGAACCAGATTGGCAACGTCCTCCAGGCGCCTGCCCTGCACGGCCTGACGTTCATGTGCAGGGCGTCGAATGCGAGCACCGACACGGTGTACACCGCGAACCTCGACCAGAAGGTCCAGGCGCCTGGAGTGCTGGTCCTGCCCCGTGTGGAGAACTCGGAGGGGAATCCCCTGACCTACTCCGTCAGGATCTTCCTGCGGGCCGCCAGCGACTCCCTCCCGTCAGCGACATCCGCGGATGTCGCCGAGTACTTCCGGTTCCTGTCCCGGCAGGACATCAACAGCTTCTGCTTCGACACCTACTCGGATGAGGATGCCGAGCGGTTCACGGTCCAGGCCCAGTTCGGGGGGCAGGCCGTGACGTGGCTGTCCTCCCAGGCAGGCCTCGTGACGTTTGGCTCGCCAGCGCCGGACTGGCTGAACGTATCGGCGCTCATTCCCCGGGGAATCTCGGGGCGAACCACGAATGACCCTCCGGATACCGAGCGCCCGGTCCTCCCGCTCGAGCATGATGGCGCCCTCAACACGGAGTCGGAGCGCCGGCCCGGCGAGCTGTGGCTCCGGCTCGTCCACAAGGACGACCAGGACAATCCGCTCGCCTTCGATGTGGCGCTCGTCACCGTGGCCCCCCTGCTCTTCTGCTCCAATGCGGACCCGGTGGTGACCCTCTATACCGTCACCGGAGCCCAGACCCTCCCCCGGTGGGACAACACCCCCTGGGTGGAGAGCCTGGAGGCCCTGGCGCAGCAGACAGGTGTCCCCCTCGTCCGGCTCCAGCCGCGCACCGCCGACGCCTGGGCGCGAGACCAGGTGCTGCTGGGGTACTGGTGCATCCCGGAACGCGCCATCGGCGGTCTGAGCACCCTCACGCGCAAGGCCGTCGTGACGTGCATGCGGGACTACGCCAACGGGCTCGAGACCCGCCTCGGCGACTACGCCAAGAATGGGAACGGGCAGCAACCGGACGCGACGTGCGGCGTCATCGATGACCTGTTCGACCTTCGCCCCAACCAGGACAACTCACTGGACTACGGAGGAAACGTCCTCGTCTCTCCGCCGGTCCTCGTCCAGACGCCCGGGCTGGGCGAGGGCGATTCCGGGCCGGACGTGGACGCGCATGACGAGGCCCCGTACGGGAAGATCATCCTGGGGGATGGGGGCTCCTACGATGCAGGGGGCGGTGCTCGCTCCCCCACGCCCGAGTTCGCCGAGTTCCTGGAGGCGCAGCGCGTCCAGCCCGTCGTCCGTGTCAACACGGCCTGGCTCGAGGTGGGCCATATCGACGAAATCCTGAGCTTCGTTCCCGCGGCGCAGACATGCGCCCGGACTGGCGCGGGCCAGCCCCGCGGTCACAACGGCGCCCGGTGGTGCGCGCTGCTGGCGAGCATGGACCTCGCGTACCTCCTTCTCGAGGCGTCGTACTCCGACACCGTGCGGAACATGCGGAATCCGGCGGACCCGGACAACTTCACGTCACTGCCCACGTTCCTGGCCGATAACGCGGCCAATGCCTTCCTCAACCAGTTCACGACGCGAGGCGATGGGCGCCTCAACCGGGCCAGTCACGAGGCGCAGAGAGTCCTCGACGATGTCGGGCTGCGCATCCGGCAGGCACTGGGGCTGCACGAGCACGAAATCATCCTGATGCCGGGGCTGTTCTCGCCGACGGCGGGCTTCGACTACGACGCGGTCCTTCCGGACACGGTCAACCTCCTTGTCCTGAACAACCACCAGGTGGTGGTCCCCAAGCCCTGGGGACCCAGGCTGGCACGCGCGGATGCAGGGGCAACCATCGACTCGGTCTGCCGGGAGATGGGCATCAGGACGGTGGCCCCGCTGTCCGGCCTCCTGCCGGGACTGGCCGCCTGGCTGAATCGTGAGCGCATCTGGCGCCAGTGGAACCCCTACCAGAACACATGGCTCGCCCAGGAGCGGCAGCGCCTGGCCACCCATTTCGGTGTCCCGCTGAACAACGTCCAGCCGGCGCGGCAGGGACATGTGAACGGCTGGGTCGAGTTCAACATCGACCACCCGGACAGCGTCGACATCTTCGAGGCCTACATCGCCGCGCGCTTTGCTGGAATCGGACTCACCCCCCACTTCGTGGATGACTGGGCCCAGTGCCACAAGAACTGCGGCGAGGTGCACTGTGGAACCAACGAGCGCAGGCAGCCGACCGTCGTGCCGGCCCACCAGCAATGGTGGAAGCTGCTCGACGACGACCCCTGAGTGGATGGGAGGCCATGAGGCATGGTGACGCATGACACGAAAGCGCTCTTCGTCGCCGCCCTGCGTGCGCGAGGCCCCGCCTACCGCGAGGCCCGCGCACGGTTCCTCGTGGCCCCAGGAGACACCCGGGGCGTGCTCGCGCGGTGCAGGCAGTCGCGGTCCTGGCGCGTGCGCCTCCAGGCGGACATCTTCGACACCTGGCTGGAGGACCCGGGCCTGTGCGAACAGGCCCGCCGGCTGCTCCAGGCGGACCCCTCCACCGGCCTGCCCCGCCGGGCCTCGGCGCGCGTCCGGGGCGAGGCGCTCGCCGGGTTGGGAAGCAAGGCACTCCCGCGCATCCTCGAGCTCCTGACCCGCTCGCGGGGGTTCGCATCACGCCCGGAGCAGACCGCCCTCTTCCACGCGCTGGTGGTCCTCAAGGACGAGCGCGCCGTCAGACCCCTGGTGGCGCTCGTCCTCCAAAACCAGGACGGCACGGAGCGGGCGGCGGCGGCGCATACGCTGGCCTGGCACCGGACGCCACTGGCCCTCCCGGTCTTCGCAGCGGCACTGGCGGACCCCGCATCCCCTCCGGGCCTGCGAAGCAGCAGCATCCGGGGGCTGCTCCTGCTGGGGACACCCGAAGCGGCGGAGGCATTGCTCCGGCTCGCGCGGGACGCGGAGCAACAGCCCGACACGAGGGCCACGGCCATCATCGCGCTCGAGACCGTGATGGAAGCCCGGGCGGAGCCCGGGCTCCTGGGCATCCTCCAGGGGGAGGCCCCGGACGCGGTCGCGAGCGCCGCGCTCGAGGTCCTCGGAAGGGTGGGAAGCCTCGCGGCGCTCGACACACTGCGCGCGCTGGACACTTCCGACGCGAAGCCCCGTCTCCGGACCGCGGCGGCGGAGGCGATCCGGAGCATCGAGCAGCGTCATTCCGCGTCTGGCGCCTGACGGGCGATGGCTCTCCTGAAGAGAGCGGCGGCCGGAAAGCCCTACGCCTTCCGGAGTCCCATCACCTCCCCGTAGCCACCGGGGATGAAGAACTCGTGCGGCTCCATGCCCATGATGCGCAGGGCGGTGGTGACGACGTCCGCCGACCGGGGGACGCGCTTCGAGGGCTGACCGTTCTCCTCGATGATGTCCACCGGGACGCCGAGCCCGCGCGTCGTGTACGTGCCCACCTGCCGGTTCCCCGCCACGTTTCCACCCGCGAAGCAGACCGAGGTGTACGGGTGGTGGTCATCCGGCAGGGAGTAGCTGCCATCGCTCCCACGCGAGGCCCAGCTCCGGCCGAACTCGCTCATCACCAGCACCAGGGTGTCGTCGAGCAGCGTCTTGCCCGGCTTGCCAGGGGCGGGCGTGGCCTTCATCTCGCCCATGAAGCGCGCGACGCAGTCCATCAACCCGCGGCCGTGCGCGCAGCTGTAGGCATGGCCGTGGCCGTTGTGGGTGTCGAAGTCGAGCCGCAGCGAGACATGCACCGCCGTGCACAGGTCCGACTTGAGCAGGCGCAGCGCCATGTCCATCCGCGGGTCCAGCCCGGTGAGATGGAAGTTCGCGAGGCCGAACGTGTAGGTGAAGGTCTCGCTCAGGTAGCCCGACAGGTACGCGGGGCGGTTCGTCTTCAGCGCGTCGATGCCCTTGGTGCCCTCCAGCACGGACACGACGTCCGTCGCCAGCACGCGGGAGACGGACGACAGCGAGCCATGCAGGCCCTCCAGGTAGCTGTCCACCTTCGCCGTCGAGCGGCCCATGAACTGCTGGGCGCGCGAGAGCGAGAAGTTCTCCACCGTCGTCGTCTTCAGCGTGCTCCCGGTGGGCTGGCCGCGCGCGTCCAGCTCGGGCCTCTCGGTGCGCGCATCCAGCCCCGTCCACCACGCGTTGTCCGCGGGCTTCGCGGAGAGCATCGGCTTGAGCGCTTCGATGGAGGGGACGCGCACCGGCGAGGCATGGGAGGGCAACCCCATGCCCACTGGCGTGCCCCGCTCTCCGGAGACGACCACGAACGGCAGCGGCCGGCTCTCGCGGTGCCGCTCGTACAGGTGGTTCGCGATGACCGAGTGCACGGCGGGCGCCCGGTAGTCCGCGCCGGCGACCCCGCACATCGCGGAGATGAAGGCGCTCGAGTGGTCGTTGGTGCCCTGGTCGATGCCGTGCAGCACGCTCAGCTGCTCATGCAGCGCGAAGTGCTGGTAGCCGTACATGAGCGGGCTGAAGGTATTGTTGGTGCGGTCCGCGGGGTTCTGGGGATTCCACGACTGCCAGGTCCGCAGCGGCTTGTAGGGACCGTTCGCGGGCGCCAGGTTCACCACCTTGCTCGCGTCGAAGAAGACGGGCTCGCTGCTGTAGCTGGACGGCGCCGGGACGCAGAGCGGAATCTCCGAGTCCTCCAGCGGGGTGAAGTAGTACGCCGGCCGGAAGCCGCCCGGGATGTAGATGACCAAGAGCCGGGAGGGGACGTCGGCGTCCGCGGCATGCGCGGTACCGGAGCCGAGCAGCCCCGCGCGGTCGAGGAGCGCGAGCTGCCCCGCTCCGAGGGCCCACTTGAGCAACGTGCGTCGAGAGGTGTTGGGCATGGGGTCCTCGGCTCAGTAGGTAATCCACAGCGGGTGACGGATGAGCGCCGCGCAAGTGCCAATCCAGGCCAGGCGCGTGCTCTGCGACTCGAGCGGGAGGTAGACCTGCTCGTACAGCGCCTTCAGCTCCGCGTCCGCGGGCGGCTGTCCGAGCATGCGCAGGTAGAGGTAGCGCAGGTTCTTCTGCACCGCGTCCGGGTTCCTGGCGGAGGTGTCCGCGAGCGTCACGTAGCGCAGCACCGCCGGGTTGTTCCTCTTGTCCACCGCGCGTCCGCACCAGGCCTGGGACATCTGGACCAGCGTCTGCCCGGCGGAGGGACCGAAGATCGCGTCCTTCTTGCGATACTGGAGCGAGTTGCCCCCTCCGAGCGCCTCGAAGCGCTCGATGGTGCGCTGGTCGGAGACGTACTCGCCCGAGATTCCGGGCGACCAGTCGCCGGGCCACACGAAGAACTTGTTCCAGTTCACCACGTACGCCCGGTTGCGCCAGTCGGCGTTGCTGGTGCTGACGAAGTCCTCGAGCGTCAGCCCGAGCTGATCCATCAGGCTCACCACCATCTCCTCGGCGGACAGCCGGCGGACGCGGAACTCCTCGGGCGACGGCGTCTCCAGCTGCTCGGGGGGCGCCGGCAGGTCTCGAATCCACGCCTCCACCTGCTCGATGGTCAGCGTGACGCGGCCGCTGGCGACGAGCTCGTCGTAGTGCTGGCCCGGCGGCATCTGGGGATAGCTCCCAGGCGCATTGCCCTTGAGCATCTGGACGAGGAGGCTGTTCGCCGGGTCCCCGCGCTTCACGTACCGCTCGTTGTAGACGAGCCCGGTCTCGAACGCGGAGAGCGAGGCGAAGATGGGCACGTTACCGATGCGGTGGCAGCCCTCGCACGCGGGCGCGAGCGCGAGCCGTATCTCGTCGTTCTTGCTCGCGGGCTCGCAGCCCGTGCCGCCGTCCGGGTCCGGGTTCGGATTCGGGTCACCGGGGCCCGCCGAGTCATTGATGCGAGCCGTCGCCTGCTCCGTGCAGGCCGTGAAAGAGAGGGCGAGCGAGGCCAGCACGGCCGCTCCCAGCAACGAACGCAACGTGCGCATCACAGGCCCCTCCGCAGCTCGGGCTGCTCGAAGAGATAGCGGAGGAAGGGCTTGAGCTTGCGCTCCCGGGCGACGAACTCCCTCGCGAGCTTGTCGATGAACCCCTTCTCCGTGGCCGGGTTCAGCTCCCGGCCGATGAACATCGCGTAGAGCCTGCGCGCGGTGCAGCGGTCGAACTCACCGGAGCGCACGAGGAGCTTGCCGAAGCCGAGCGGGCCCATGGTGCCGTCGCCGTGCTCTCCCAGCAGCGTGTACGAGTCGGGCATCGTGTCGAGCAGCACCGCTTCCGGGTTGGCCTGGATCTGCTCGGGCGTCACCGGGGTCATCATGGTGTTGGGCAGGAAGGCGTTCCTCCAGCGGAAGCCCGGCGCGGTGCCGATGTGCGGATACTTCCCGGACAGCCACTCCTTCGTGACGCGCTGGTTGCCCACGCCCGCGAGGAAGGGCCACGCGACGTAGGCGCTCGTGGCATTGGTGAAGTCCCACCGCTTGAAGGGGATGGCCGCGGGGTCCAGCGTCTTGTGGCAGTGCAGGCACGTCCCGCCCGTCGCCGGGTCGACCTCGTACGGGGGGAAGTGCACGTCCGCGGGAGGCGGCGAGAAGCTCTGGCAGGCGAAGATTTCGAGGAAGCGCGCGGCCCGGACACGCTCGCGAGGGAACGAGGACATCGCGCCCATCATGGTGAGCACCCCGGCGGCGGGAAGGCCCTTGGCCGCCTCGGTCGTGGTGCGCGGGTCGAAGCGGTAGGTGCGCTCCATGCTGCCGGAGCGCGACCGGTCCGGGGTGAGCGCGAGGTGGAAGGGCTCCAGGTCCTCCACCACGAACTCGCGCCACGCCTGCGGGTCGTTCGGCGTCGGGTGCAGCGGGTCTCTCGGCGCGGTGTCCGCGTCCGGGCGCCACCACGTGGTGTTCGCGTCCAGCGCCTTGCTGCCCATCTGCCGGCCGAAGCGCACGTACAGCGCGCGCAGCCAGTTGGTCCCGACCGAGTAGTTGCCGATGACGAGGTCCGAGAGCGGCCGGTCATGCCACGCGAGGTGCGCGAACAGGCGCGCGGGCTCCTCGTACGGGTGGCGGCGCTGAGCGTTGATGAGGTCGTAGGTGCTCCCGCCGCCGAGGCCGGAGAGCGGCGAACACCACACCAGGTTCGGTCCGCAGCCACACCCCGCGGGCAGCATGGGGTCGTAGTACCCACCCCTGGCGACGCCGCAGTCGGACACCCGCCCCGTGGAGGCATCGGTGACCTGCGTGATGTCGGAGCCGGCCTTGCCGAGCACCTCGACGGTGGTTCCCGGAGCCCACCAGGGCTCGATGGTGCGCTTCTCGGGCACGGCGTCGTTGCCGTTCACATCCTTGTTCGTGCACTGGACGTTCGGGTTCCCCGAAGCGAACTCGTTCACGTGGTAGTACGCGCCCGGGTGCAGGCTGTTGGCGGGGCACCTGTGCAGGTGGCCGGCCATGTCACCCTGGTACGCGTCGCCCTGGGCGCCGGTGGTATAGGCACCCACCGCGAGCCACTCGTGTCCGAAGCGCAGCATCCGCTCGTAGAACTTCGGAGAGGCGAGCACCTCATCGAGCGTCGAGCGCAGAAGCGAGGCGCGTGCCTCGGCCGTGGCCGCGGCCGCCATGGCCTCGTACTGCTCGACGGTCGGCGTGGTCCCCGTGAGTCCGAGCACGATGCGCCGCAAGAGCCGCGTGTCGCTCAGCTGGTCATTGAGCGGCTTGGCCGGTGGAGGCGGCTCGGGAGTGCATTGCTGCGCGTGCGCGTCGGGTCCGAGGGGCCCGGACAGCGCGAACAGCACGGCCAGGATGGTCGCGCTCTTCAGGTGCAGGTGCCAGTGCATACATGCGACGATAACACCGAACACCGCCCCCGAACCTGGGGGAAATTGTCTGCCATTCCGTGAGAAATGCGGGGTGGACTCCCCCCTACAGGGGCGGGGTGGACTCTCCCCCACACCTGCCCGTCTTCCGTGACGCCCGCGGCCGTCACCCGGGACGCCGCGTGTACGCCTCGGCGGCGCGAAAGCGGAAGGGGTGCGGGCCACCCCACGGCGGCACGGCCGCGGCGCTGGCCGCTCGCCTCGCCGGAAGGCAGGCCCGGCTGCCTGCCGGAACCCGCCTCCCTCCCGCCAGGTGGGACGGGCGTGCGCGGCCCTCCAGGAGGCGCCTCCCTTCGACGCCCGGAAAATGCCTCGGAGCCGGTCACAAACCCGCGGGCGCGCCTCCATCCCCCCAGTAGGCCCCTGCTCACGTGAGGGCCAGCCCTTCCAGGTTTCAATTCCTCTCATGAGGACAAAACCTGTCATGGCAAGCCATTGGACCTCGATTGACATGCATGAATTTCCTGCTTATTAAAACTCGCGAACCGGACGGGGGCCGGTCTCACTCCTCCTGAACGCCAACCCCACCTCCGCGGAAGCGCGCACGCGCCCGGCGGTGGTCTGCCTTTTCGCCAGCGGGCTCCCGGGTCCTGCTCCGAAGCCTCACAGGAATCCACTCTCATGGACATACACAACACTCCGCCTCATGCGCGGAACCGCGACCTTTCCCAGGGCTCCGACCGGCTCCAGGAGGTCCAGCGGACGGTCCGCACCTATATCGAAACGCACTACTGCGACATCCTCGGCCGCGTCTTCCACGGCATCCCGGGGCGGCAGGCGCGCGTCAGCTTCAGCCCCACCCGGGGCGACACGGGGCTGGACCCGGACGGGCCGCGCGAGGTGCTGCACTTCGGCTCCTACAACTACTCGGGTCTCAACGGGCACCCGCGCGTGGTGGCGGCGGCGCAGGAGGCGCTGCGGCGCTACGGGACGACGGTCAGCGGCGTGCGGCTGCTCAACGGCACGTGCGAGCTCCACCTGGAGCTGGAGCGCGAGCTGGCGGACTTCCTCGGCTTCGAGGACTGCGTCACCTACAGCAGCGGCTTCGCGGCGAACGTGTCCACGCTGTCCGCGCTGTGCGGCGAGGGCGACGTCGTCCTGTCGGACATGCTCAACCACCAGTCCATCGTGGACGGGCTGAAGCTGTCGGGCGCGGACGTGCGCGTCTACCGGCACGCGAGCACGCGCAGCATCGAGGCGGCGCTGAAGAAGCTGCCGCGAGAGCAGCGCAAGTTCATCATCACCGACGGCGTCTTCAGCATGGACGGGGACGTGGCGGACCTGCCCGCCATCGTCGAGCTGGCCAACCAGTACAATGCCTTCGTCATCGTGGATGACGCGCATGCCACGGCGGCCATGGGCCCGAATGGCCGTGGCACCCCCGCCCACTTCGGCCTCCAGCAGGGCGTGGACGTGCTGACCGGCAGCCTCAGCAAGGGCCTGCCCGGCATCGGCGGCTTCGCCGCGGGCTCCAGGGCCACCATGGACCTGCTGCGCTACGGCTCCAACGGCTACATCTTCTCCGCCTCGCTGCCGCCGCCCATCGCCGCGGGGCTCCTGGAGGGCATCCGCATCCTGAAGGAGCAGCCGGAGCTGCAGGAGCGGCTGCACCACAACGAGCGCTACCTGCGCGACGGCCTGCGCGCCATCGGCCTGGACTGCATGAACAGCCAGTCCCCCATCGTCCCCGTCCTCATGCCGGACACGCAGCAGACCTACGAGATGACGCAGTTCCTCCACCTGGAGGGCATCTACGTCAACCCGGTGGGGGCCCCGGCGGTGAGCCGCAACCGCACGCGCCTGCGCATCAACGTCAGCGCCAACCTGGAGCAGGCCGACCTGGACCGCTTCCTGGACGCGATGGAGCGCGGCAGCCGCAAGTTCGGCATCCAGGAGCTCTTCGCGCGCCGCGCCGAGGCCTCCGCCCTGAAGCCGACGGGCTCCTGAGGCACCACCCCCGCGGAGGACCCAACACCATGGACTTCAAGCAGCAGGTGCTGTTCGGGGTGCCCGTGCTCATCGCACCCATCCTCATCGACCTGGGAGTGGGCGCGCTGCGGCGCAAGCCGGTGTACCGGTTGAACGACCTCCTCACGAACCTCACCCTGAGCCTGCTCACCCTGCTGGCCAGCGTGGGCATCGCCGGGGCCACGCTCTGGCTCTACGCCTTCGTGCACCAGCGCTTCGGACTGCTTCCGCTGGAGACGGGCTCGGTCTGGACGTGGGTGCTGGCCTTCCTCGCCTACGACGTCCTCTATTACTGGACGCACCGCGCGCACCACCGCGTCGCGTTCCTGTGGGCCATCCACGTCGTCCACCACTCCGGCGAGGACATGAACTTCGGCCTCGCCGTGCGGCAGAGCGCCCTGGGAGAGACGACCACGTGGCCCTTCTTCCTCCCCATGGCGTTCCTGGGCATTCCGCCCGAGGCCTACCTGGGTGTCTCCGCCATCCAGCTCGTCTTCCAGTACGCCATCCACAACACCTATGTGCCGCCCCTGGGCTGGCTGGAGCGGGTGCTCGTCACGCCGTCCCAGCACCGCGTCCACCACAGCCGCAACCGGCGCTACATCGACAAGAACTACGGCAACGTGCTGGTCGTCTGGGACTGGCTCTTCGGCAGCTACCAGCCGGAGCTGCCCGCGGAGCCCCCCGTCTACGGCATCCGCCAGAGCCCGCGCACCTGGAACCCGCTCACCCTGCACACCCACGTGTTCGTCGAGCTGTTCCACAAGGCCGCCGCCTGCGCGCGCTTCCGGGACAAGGTGGGGTGCCTCATCAAGCCTCCGGACTGGGAGCCGCCCTCGCTGCGCCGCGAGCGCTTCACCGGCTACGAGGATGACGGGCCGTCCGCCACCTTCCGCAAGCATGACGCGCGGCTCGCTCCCGCCCCGGCGGCCTACTGCGTGGCCCAGTTCCTCGCGCTGGCCGGTGCCATCCTGCTGCTGCTGTGGCAGCCGGACGCGCTGAGCGCCTGGAGCGTGGCCGCCGCCTGCGCGCTCATCGCCCTCCACGCCTGGACGCTGGGCGCCCTGCTGGACGCACGTCCCGGCGCGTGGCGCCTGGAGCTGGGGCGGCTCGCCGCGGTGGCCGTGCTCGGCCTCGTGGCGGCACGGCACGAGGGCCTGTCCCTCGCGTCCGCCTGGCCGCTCATCGGCTACGCCGCACTCAGCGGAGCCTTCCTGCTGCGCCTCCGGGCCTCCTTCCAGGAGGAGGCCCCTTCTCGCGGCCCAGGCGTCCTGACCGCTTGAGCCCCCTGCCCTTCCGCCCGCTTCTTCCTTCCCGACCCGACCATGTCCGCGTCCGCCACCGCTCCCGAGAGCGCTCCCGCCCCCGTCACGTCTCCTGGCCCCATCGAGTTCCGCTGGGTGTCCTCCCTCCAGGACATCGGCCGCGAGGCCTGGGAGAGCTGCTTCCCCCATGACGACGTCATGCAGTCCTTCGCGCTGCACCAGGCCACGGAGGCCGCGGGCCTGGAGGGCGTCGAGTTCCACTACCTCGTGGGCCGGAGCGCGCGCGGGGTGGTGGCCATCCTGCCGTGCTTCCGGTTCCGCACGTCGCTGACCACCATTGCCCCCGCGGGCGTCAACAAGGCGGTGGCCGCGGTGCGCCGCCTCTTCCCCCAGTTCCTCTACATCCATGCCTTCGTCATCGGCACGCCCATCGCCATCTGCAAGGATTTGCTCGGCCTGCACCCGGGCCTGGATGGCACCGCGCGGGCCGACGTGCTGCGGGCCAGCTGCCGCGAGGTGCTGGCCCGGGCGCGCGAGCTGGGGCTGAGCCTCGTCTTCCTCAAGGAGCTCACCTCGTCGCTGATGCCCTCGGTGCGGGACGCACTGGGGGAAGAGTTCACCTTCGTGGAGAGCCCCGCCACCACGTACCTCTACCTGGGCGAACCCGGGAAGAGCACGTACCGGGAGCGGCTGCGCAAGAAGTACCGCTCCTTGATGAACAACCGCATGGCGCGCGCCGAGGCCGCGGGCCTGCGCTGGGAGCTGTGCACGGACTTCGCCCCCTACGCGAAGCAGATGCACCCGCTGTACCTCCAGGTGCTGGACCGCTCGAAGATTCGCTTCGAGACGCTCAGCGTGGACTTCTTCGAGAAGCTCCCCGCGCACCTGGGCGACCGCGCCTTCGCGATGCTGTGCTTCAAGGACGAGCGGCTGGTGGCCTTCGAGCTGTTCCTCCAGGACGGCGCGTGGATGCACCCCATCTACCTGGGCCTGGACTACGGCTTCCGGGACGAGGGCGCGCTGTACTTCAACTGCATCTACAAGATTGTCGAGGTGCTCGAGGCGAGAGGCCGCCCGGTGGCGCAGCTCGGGCAGACGAGCTACGCCGTCAAGGCGAGCATCGGCGCGGTGGTGGACCGGCTCTACCTCGCCGTGCGCCACCTGAACCCGGTGCTGAACCTGCTGGTGAAGCGCTTCGGCGCCGCGCTCTTCCCGCCGACGCAGCTGCCCCGCTCCCAGCGCGTGTTCCGCGACATGAAGGAGAACGACGAGGGGCTCGCCCGGCACGGCATCCACTTCGAGCGGCTCGACGACGGAGGCGACGAATGAGCGGGCGCGAGGGCACGGCCACCACCACGCGGTGCGTCTCCTCCATCCGCGAGGTGCCGCGGGCCCTGTGGGACGAGAAGGTGGCCCAGGGGCACCCCTTCAAGAGCGCGGCCTTCCTGGCCTGCCTGGAGGAGGCCTTCCCGGAGCGGAAGTTCGCCTACGTGGTGGTGTCCCGGGGAGAGGACGTCGTCGGGCTGGCGGTGGTGACCGAGGAGCGGCTGGACCTGACGCTGATGTTGCCCCGGGCCATGGGCGTGGTGGCCGCGGCGGTGCGCAAGGTGCTGCCACGCTTCCTCACGCTGGGCCTGGGCATGGTGGGCACCTTCGAGACGGCGCAGCGGCACTGGTGGTACGACGCCCGCGCCCTGTCCGAGGAGGACTTCGCGCGGGCGCTGCTGGCGGCGTGCGACGCGGCGTGCACGGACTCGGCGCTGCTGCTGGTGCGCGACTTCATGGAGGACGTGCCCGACGACGTGCGGCTGGAGTCCTGGTTCCTCGGGCGGGGCTTCCAGCGGGTGGCCAACCATCCCCTGGCCGTGGTGCGCCTGGACGGGCTGAGCAGCGAGGCGCACCTGCAGCGGCTCAAGCGCAAGTCGCGGCAGAACCTGCGCAAGCAACTGCGGGACGCGGAGGCGCTGGGGCTGCGGGTGGAGCGGGTACGGCCCTACCGGCACCTGCTCGACGAGTGCTACCCGCTGTACCTCCAGGTGCACGAGGGCGCCTCGGAGTTCAAGCGTCCGCCCTTTCCCCGCGCCTTCTTCGAGTCCCTCGAGGACCGGCTGCCGGACAGCAGCAGCCTCCTCACGCTGCGCGCGAAGGATGGCGCGCTGCTGGGCTTCATCCTCACGGGGACGTCCGGCGACATCCACAACCCCTTCCTCATCGGCCTGGACTACGCGCGGACGCAGGGCACGCCGGCCTACTACGTGCTGCTCTGGCGAGAGGTGGAGGAAGGAGCCCGGCGGGGGTGCCGCTCGGTGGACCTGGGACTGACGAGCTACTTCGTCAAGCAGACGCTGGGGGCCGAGCTGGAAGGGATGACGATGGCCGCGCGCGTCCAGTCCGCCTGGCTGCGCCCCCTGCTGAACCCGCTGCTGCCCCTGCTCCTCGGCGAGAAGCAGCCCGAAGAGCGGGAGAAGTTCCGGCCCGGCGCCGAGGAAGCCCGGCCTCAACCCCACACGTCCCGAGCCGCCTGATGCTCCGCTTCGCCTACGGCTGCATCCCGTCCATCATGTCCCTCTCCTTCGCCAACACCCTGGTACGGCGAGGAGGGCTCCGTCCCACGTGCATCGTCCTGTCCGTCGGCGGGCTGCGCTTCCAGAAGAGGCGCTACACGCCGCTGCGAATCCTGCCGCTCTTCCTGCGGCGGTTCGGCCCGCGCTTCACCATGTACAACGTGCTCGCGGGACTGGGGGGCTCGCTTCCCTTCACCTGGCCGGGCCCGGGGCTCATGGGCTTCCAGCGGCTGTCCCGGGAGTACGACATTCCGCTGGTGCTCAGCGACGACTTCTCGGGGGAGGCCACCGTGGCGCGGCTGCGCGAAGCGGGGGTGGAGCTGTTCGTCACCAGCATGTGCGACCAGATTCTCCGGGAGCCCCTGCTCAGCCTGCCGCGCCACGGCTGCGTGAACATCCACGCCTCCCTGCTGCCCGACTTCCGGGGCGTCGACTCCGTCTTCCAGTCCATGCTGCACGATGCGCCGGAGGCCGGGGTGACGCTGCACCAGACGACGGCGCGCATCGACTGCGGTGACGGGTACGCGCAGGCGTCCTTCCCGCGCACGGCGGAGGACTCGCACCTGCTGCTCACGGTGAAGGCGACCTCGGCCGGCATCCCGCTGCTGAAGCGCCACGTGCTCGCGCTGGAGCGCGGGGAGACACCACCCTCGCGGCCACTGGACGTGTCGAAAGCCCGTTACCCGTACCGCTCGTGGCCCGATGGCGACGAGCTGCGCCGCTTCTTCGCGCGCGGCCTCACCTTCTGGCGAGCCTCGGACTGGGGGCGCATCCTCGGCTTCGAGGACCTGGGCGTCCCCGGCCTGGCCATTCCCGCCCTCCAATCCGGAGAAGGTTGACTCACCGTTCAGCCCCCTGCTCCCGCGTACGAATGACACGTCTTCTCGGACGAGGCAGGCGGGCCTGCGCCTCCCGCCCGGTCTGGAGCGAGCCGCATGGCCTCGGATTCCGGGGTGAGCAACGTAGAGAGGAGGCTGCGTTGATTCACGCATGCCCTCGACCCAGCTCATCCGGTGGGAATGGAGAGGTGCATCATGCGTCGCATACTCAAGATGTTCCGTGTCAGCCGCGCCGTGCTGGGCATGGTGCGCAATGCCAACGACGCCGACCGGGTCTTCGACCTGATTGAAGCGCTGTACGCGTCGACCGATGCCGCGCGGAAAGCCGTGGAGCGGATGTCTCGCGACCCGGTGCTCGCGCGCGTGCTGCGGGAGCGTCCCCGGCTGGGGCGCCTGGACCTGGAGGTCCTGAGCCGGCTGCCCGAGGGCACCCTGGGGCGCGCCTTCGCGGACCAGATGCGCGAGTACGGCCTGGACCCGAGCCTGCTGCGCGTGCAGGAGGCGCCTGACGCCGCCAGCTACGTGAAGGCCCATCTGTTCGAGACGCACGACCTGTGGCACGTCGTGACGGGCTTCCGCCCGGACGCGGCCGGAGAGCTGGGACTGCAAGCCTTCTACTTCGCCCAGAACGGCTCACGCGTGTCGATGGGTGTCTTCGTGACGGGGCTGGCCTTCACCTTCCTGCGCCGCTTCGAGCTGTGCGAGGTGGCGATGCCGCAGGTGGTGCGGGGGTGGCTGTTGGGGCGACGGGCGAGACGGCTGTTCGGCACGGATTGGAAGACGTTGCTGGACAAACCGCTGGCGGAGGTGCGCGCCGCATTCGGCCTGGAGCCCGAGGCGGTGGACCAGCTCATGCGCGGGTACGAAGCCCCCAGGCTCTCCCCGGTGGCCGCCCACGCTTGAGGCGGCGGAGTCGCTGCCCGTCCAGCCAGCACGCCTGCCCGCCTCCCCACGGGACGCATCCCCTCGGGATGACGTTTTCCCTGCCTTCTGGGCCATTTAGCGCAGCGACGCACCGTGTCCACATTGGCCGCGGCGACACGCCGCTGTGGACTCCCGGAAGGAAAGGTGTCGAGTCATGCGCTTCAGCTTTGAAAAGAGATTACGGGCCCTCCAGTCCCCTCCCGTCATTTCGCGCTACTTCTCCGGGGAGGGGCATGCCGACACCATGCCTCCCGCGCGGCTCGCCCGGTACCAGCTCGAAGCCCTCAAGGCCATCGTCCAGCGGGCATATGACCAGTCGCCCTTCTACAGGGAGAAGATGACCGGGGCCGGAGTCTCTCCCGGCGACCTGGAGCGGCTGGAGGACCTCTCCAAGCTGCCCTTCCTGACGAAGGACGAGCTGCGCGGGCGCCCCTGGCTCCTGCTGACCTGCGACAAGAAGGACGTCGTGCTCATCCAGGTGTCCACCGGGACGACCGGCGGTGAAGAAATCTACATGACGTATACGTGGAACGACTATCTGCTCCACGACCTGTCCCCGCGCTACGGGCACCTCTTCCCGGTCGGCCCCGGCGACGTGTGCCTCAACGCCCTGCCGTACGAGATGAGCACGGCGGGGCTCTCCTTTCACAAGACCTTCATGGATGGCTACCAGTCCACGGTCATCCCCGCCGGAAAGGGCGGCGCCTACTCCACGCCCGCGAAGACCCTGAAGATGATCCGCGACCTGCGGCCCAACGTCGTGGTCACCAGTCCCTCCTGGTCCATGACCCTGGCGGAGGAAGCGGCCAGCGGCTCCTTCGACCTGAAGAGCCTGGGCATCAAGAAGATGTGGCTGACCGGCGAAGGCTGCTCGCCTGCCTTCCGCCGGCGCGTGGAGAACATCTGGGGCACCACGGCCAACTACTTCTACGGCTCGCTCGAGTGCGGAGCGCTCGGCATCGAGTGCGATGCACACAACGGTTACCACCTGACCCAGGCCCACGTGCTCATGGAGATTGTCGACCCGAAGACCGGGGTGAGCCTGCCTCCTGGGGAGATTGGCGAAATCGTCGTGACGGCGTTACTGCGCTACGACAGCCCGGTCATCCGGTTCCGCACGGGGGACCTGGGCTCCCTGGACACCGCCGCATGCGCCTGCGGCTCCACGCTCACCCGGTTCCACATGAAGGGCCGCGCGTTCGACCAGCTCCACTTCCGTGGCCGGCCGCTCTCGCCCTTCTTCCTGGAGGAGTTCCTGATGCGGATGCCGGAGGTCGGCAACTGGTTCCAGTTCGTCATGCCGGCCTCGGACAGCGCGCGCATCAAGATTCGCTGCGAGCTGGCGGACGGAGTCCCACCCTCCGCGGAGCTGGCCGCCACGCTCGCCAGCAGGATGGAGGCGTCGACGGGGCTGCCCTTCGACATCGAGCTCGTCGACCACCTGCCGCGCCCGAATGGCAAGGCGGTCCGGGTCGTTCGTGAGTGATTCACCCGGAAGCCGGAGGAACCCATTCATGATCATCGATGCCCATGCACACGTCTCGCCCACCACCTATGGCGCCACGGAGAAGTACCTGGAGGTGCTGAAGCAGAGTGGTATCGACCAGGCCGTCATCTGCCCGGGCGGCATGCTGGACGTGCGGAAGATGAGCGAGTTCGTGTCCGGCCAGAAGAAGCCGGACACGGTTCCGAAGAACGACTACGTGGCCCGGTGCGTGGTGTCCAGTCCCAGCCTGCTCGGGATGGCCTGCGTGGACCCGACGGACCCTCGAGCCGCCGAGAAGCTGGAGGAGCTCCTGGAGCAGGGCTTCCGGGGCCTGATGGTGTCTCCCCTGGTCCACAAGTTCTCGTTCCCCGACGAGGCGATGGCCGACCTGGCGTGGCTCTGTGGCGAGCACGACGTGCCCGTCATCTCCCACAACGGGTGGAGGCCGGGAGCGAACACCGTCGACTACGTCCAGCTGGCCAGGAGGTTCCCCGGTACGAACTTCATCCTGGAGCACATGGGGGCGCTGCCGGTCGACGTGGAGGCGGCGGACGCGGCCGCGGAGCTGGACAACCTCTTCCTGGAGACGTCGCTCAGCAGCTACCTGCACCTGGCGGGGACGGTGAAGAAGACGGGAGCGAGCAAGGTGCTCTTCGGCTCCGAGTACCCCCTGTCCCATCCGGCGCTGGAGCTGCGGAAGATCTTCCTGCTCCCCCTCACCGACGATGAGCGCGAGCGGATTCTCGGCGGGAACATCCGCGGGCTGCTCCGCCTGGACTGAAACCGAGCACACAAGGGGGGGCACTCATTCATGGCAACGCAAGAACGCCTGGAGCGCATCAATCAGGTGCTGCGGCACGCACGCGGCGCGGACTTCTACAAAGAGCGCCTGCCGGCCACGCCGCTGCGCACCTGGGAGGAGTTCCAGCGGCTTCCCTTCACGACCAAGGAGGACCTGCGCCGGCAGTCACCGCACGGGATGGTCTGTGTCCCGCGGCAGGAGCTGCTGCAGTACCACGAGTCCTCCGCGACGACCGGCGCGCCCGTCTCCGTCTGGTACAGCGGCAAGGACCTGGCGGAAATCCAGGCGCGCTTCTCGGAGTGGGGCGTCGGGTTCATGCCCGGGGACCGGGTGCTCATCCGCTTCCCCTATGCCCTCTCCACCATCGGGCACTTCGTCCACGCGGCCGCCCAGCACAAGCGGGCCTGTGTCATCCCCGCGGACAGCCGGACCAGCATCACGCCGCTGCCGCGCGTGGTCGAGCTCATGAGGAAGTTGCAAGTCACCGTCCTCGCCACCATCTCCCTGTCCGCGGTGATGATCGCCGAAGCCGCGGAGATGGCGGGGTTCGAGCCCCGTCGCGACTTTCCCCACCTGCGTGCCATCTGCTCCGCGGGAGAGCCGCTGACCCAGGCCCGGCGCAAGCTCCTGGAGGAAATCTGGGGAGTCCCTGTGTATGACAATTATGGAATGACAGAGACGGGCCCGCAGGCCATGGACTGCCGGGTGCAGCAGCTCCATCCCTGGCAGGGCCACTTCTGCATGGAAGTCCTGGACGAGCGGCTCGAGAAGGAGGTGGCGCCGGGTGAGACGGGCTACCTGGTCGTCACGTCCCTCACCCCGAGGGCCTCGCCCGTGATTCGCTATCTCACCGGAGACCGCGTCCAGCGCATGGAGCGGCCCTGCGAGTGCGGCCAGAGCTCGACGCTGCGCGTCCGCGGCCGGGTGGAGGACGTCCTGTGGAGCCAGGGCAGGCCGTTGGACCTCTGGGAGCTGGAGGAGATTGTCTCCCAGCTGCCGGGCCGCCGCTTCTGGAGGGTGGCTTCCGCGCCGGACGGGCGGCTGCACTTCGTCGTGGAGCAGGAGCGTGACGGGGACTCGCTGCGGCCTGCCCTCGTGTCGCGGTTGGAAGCGCACCATGGCGTCCGCATGAAGGTGGACCTGGTCCCCAAGGGGACCCTCTACGACCGGAACGAGCCGGTCTCGTTCGGAATGGCGGGCAAGCCCATCTACGTGTGCACGCCCCAGTCCATGCCCGAGGTCCGAGCGTAGCGAAGCAGCTGACGTTGACAGTGTTTCCGCCCGCGTCATTCAAACCCGGCACACACGCTGCGCCGTGGGCGGCACACATCCATGGAAACGCCGGGGGGGGAATCACAATGACGTTGATGAATACGAACAGTGTGAACGATGCCATCAACATGCAGAAGCGCGAGCGCATCCGGCTCGAGCGCATCGAGGGCGACCGCAACCGCGTGGAGGAAGCCAGCGCGCTCATCGTCTGGTTCGACACGGCCGGGCTGACCAACCCCAATGACTGCGGAGGCATGCTCGCGCGGCTGGTCAACCTGGCCTACACCGGCGTCCTCCTCTACCCGGACAACCTCGCGGCGCTCGCGCCCGCCGTCCCGGGGCGCATGCTCAAGGTCTACCAGGCCCGGAGCATCGAGGACCTGGAGCGGCTCAAGTCGCTGACGCCGTCCCTCCAGGACTTCGTGGTGGCGAGCCCGGACCCCAAGGTGCTGCAGCGGGCGGCGGAGCAGGGGCTGAAGACCTGCTACCGGGCCTACGTGGATGACGGGGCCAGCCTGCACCAGTCCATCCAGGAGGGCGCCCAGCACTCCTACCTGATGATTCGTTTCAAGGACCCGACCAACATCCCCCTGGAGCTGGTGATTGCCTCGCTGCAGGCCACCCACACCGTGCTCATCAAGGAGATCAACACCCCGACGGACGTGGATGACGCCATCGTCACCCTGGGCGTGATGGAGGTGGGCGCGGACGGCGTCATGTTCTCGCCGCGCTCCCACGAGGTGCTGAGCGAGTTCGTCTCGCGGCTCGGCCGGCTGGACCGCTCGGCGGTGAAGGTGGAGGTGGCCACCCTGGTGCGCAGCGTGCCCGTGGGCATGGGCTACCGCAGCTGCATCGACACGTCGACGCTCTTCTCCCCGACGGAGGGCATGCTGGTGGGCTCCACCTCGCAAGGCGGCATCCTGTGCTGCCCCGAGGTCTTCTTCCTGCCGTACATGGAGCTGCGGCCCTTCCGGGTGAACGCCGGCGCGGTCCACAGCTACGTGTACAACTTCGGCAACCGCACGGACTACATGAGCGAGCTGCGCGCGGGCTCGCCGGTGATGATTGTCGACCACACCGGGGCCACGCGCCGGGCCAGCGTCGGCCGGATGAAGACGGAGGTGCGCCCGTTGCGCCTCATCGAGGCCGAGTTCGCGAGCGGCGAGCGCATCAACGTCCTCATGCAGGACGACTGGCACGTCCGCATCTTCTCGGACGAGGCCAAGCCGCTGAACATCACCGAGCTGAAGCCCGGGCACAAGGTGCTCGGCCACCTGGCCCGGCCCGGCCGGCACGTGGGCATCAAGGTCGACGAGCACATCATCGAGACCTGAGTCCCTCGCGTCGCAAGCACCTCATTCCAATCACTGGGGAAACTGTCACCATGAATGGAGTCGCCAAGCAGATCCGCTGGTCGCACTTCCTGGACCGGCGGAGCGGTCGCGGAATCATCGTCCCCATCGACCATGGATTGTCGATAGGGCCGGTGGAGGGGTTGGCCAGCGTGGAGCAGGTGTCCCGCTGGATGGGGCACCCGGGCATCACGGGCATCATCGCCCACAAGGGCATGGTGGAACGGCTCGGGAGCCACGGTCTGCTCAAGGGTTTCGGCGTCATGGTCCACCTCAACGGCATGATGTCGCTGGCCTCGACGCCGGACCGCAAGGAGCGGCTGACCACGGTGGAGGCGGCGCTCCGCCTGGGGGCGGACGCGGTCTCCGTGCAACTCAACTTCGATGGGACGAACGACGCCCACAACCTGACCCAGCTCGGGGCGGTGGTGGACGAGGCCCAGCGCTACGGGATGCCCGTGCTGACCATGCTCTACGACAAGGTCCCCTGCGAGGGGCAGGAGGCGCGCCTGAGCAGGCAGCGTCACCTGATGCGGGCCTGCGTGGAGCTGGGGACGGACGCGCTCAAGCTGGCCGCGCCGGATGACCTCTCGCTGATGCCTTCGCTGCTGGAGGGCATCCGGGAGCACACCGCGGTGTTCTTCGCGGGAGGGGCGGTGCGCTCGGAGGAGGAGGTCCTCCTGCTGGCGCGGCAGGTGGTGAGCTGTGGCGCCACCGGGCTGTGCGTGGGGCGCAACGTCTTCCAGCGGGAGTCCGTCTGGGCCACCCTCTCCCGGCTGCGGGAGGTGGTCCTGGGCACTCCCGACCTGGAGCCCACCCGCCCCTCCTGGTC
>NZ_JABBJJ010000520.1 GCF_012933655.1 Pyxidicoccus fallax
CCGGCGCCACGCTGGTGCTCGCGCCCCGTGAGCGGTTGATGCCCGGTGCGCCCCTGCGTGCCCTGCTGCGCGACGAGTCCATCACCGCCGTCACCCTGACGCCCTCCGTGCTGGCGCAGATGACTCCGGAGGACTTCCCCGCGCTGGAGACGCTCATCTCCGCCGGTGAAGCCTGCACCCCGGAGCTGGTGGAGCGCTGGGGCGGCCGCGTGCGGCTGCTCAATGCCTACGGCCCCACGGAAGTCACCGTCTGCGCCACCCTCTCCGAGCCCATGCGCCCGGGCCAGCGGCTCAGCATCGGCCGGCCCTGGGCCAACGTGCGCGTGTACGTGCTGGATGCGCAACTGCGGCCCGTGCCGGTGGGCGTGCCCGGCGAGCTGTGCGTGGACAGCGTGGGCCTGGCGCGCGGTTACCGCCACCAGGCGGGCCTCACCGCCGAGCGCTTCGTCCCCCATCCCTTCAGTGACGTGCCCGGGGCCCGCCTCTACCGCACCGGCGACCGCGTGCGCTGGCTGGCCGACGGCACCCTGGAGTACCTGGGCCGCTTCGACCTCCAGGTGAAGCTGCGCGGCTTCCGCATCGAGCTGGGTGAAGTCGAAACGGCGCTCAGCCAGCACCCGTCCGTGCGCGAGGCGGTGGCCGTGGTGCGCGAGGACGCGCCGGGCGACAAGCGACTGGTGGCGTACGTCGTGGCCCAGGAGGGCGACACCCTCGACACCCTGGCGCTGCGCACCTTCCTCAAGCAGCGGCTGCCCGAGCACATGGTGCCCGCGGCTCTGGTGACCCTGGACGCGCTGCCACTGACGCCCAACGGCAAGGTGAACCGCCAGGCGCTGCCCTCCCCCGAAGGCGCCCAGGCCGCACAGGCGCGCGAGTACGTAGCGCCGCGCAACCGCACCGAGGAGCAGCTCGCCGGCATGTGGGCGGAGTTGCTGCACGTCGAGCGCGTGGGCGTGGACGACGACTTCTTCGAGCTGGGCGGTCACTCGCTGCTGGCCACCCAGGTGGTCTCCCGCCTGCAAGCCAGCTTCGGCGTGGAGCTGCCCCTGCGCGAGGTGTTCGAAGCGCCCACAGTGGCGAAGCTCGCCGCCCGGCTGCAGGCACTCGCGTCGGCGGGCGGCACGGCCGCGGGCGCTCCGGCGCTGACGCGGGTGGAACGCACCGGCTCGCTGCCGCTCTCCTTCGCCCAGCAGCGCCTGTGGTTCCTCGACCAGTTCCAGCCGGGCAGCCCCTTCTACAATCTCCCGATGGCCATCCGGCTGTCGGGTGCGCTGGACATGGCCGCCCTGGAGCGCGGCCTCCGCGAGCTGGTGCGCCGGCACGAGTCGCTGCGCACCACGTTCCGCACCGAGAACGGCGCGCCCGTGCAGGTCATCTCCGAGGAGGCCGCGCTCGCGTTCGACCTCGTCGACCTCTCCACGCTGCCTCCGGCCCAGTGCGAGTCCGAGGTCCGCCGGCTCATCCGCGAGACGGCGCTCCATGCGTTCGACCTCGCCAGCGGCCCGCTGCTGCGAATCCGCCTGCTGAAGCGCTCCGAGCAGGAGCACGTCCTCGTGGCGAACATGCACCACATCGTCTCCGACGGGTGGTCGCTCGGAGTCGTCGTCCGGGAGTTCGGCGCGCTCTATTCGGCCTTCCATGAAGGCCGGCCCTCACCGCTGCCCGAGCTGGCGGTGCAGTACGCGGACTTCGCCGCGTGGCAGCGCGCGTGGCTGGAGACCGGCGCGCTCCGACGGCAGCTCGACTGGTGGCGCGGGCAGCTCGAGGGCGCGCCCCAGGTGCTCGCGCTGCCCACGGACCACCCGCTGCCCGCGGTACAGACGTTCCGCGGCGCCACCCTTCCCGTGCGGCTGCCCCGAGCCCTATCGGACGCGGTGAACACCCTGGCGCAGCGCGAGGGCGTCACGCCCTTCATGGTGCTGCTGGCGGCCTTCCAGACGCTGCTGTCCCGCTACTCGGGCCAGGAGGACCTGGTCATCGGCACGCCGGTGGCCGGCCGCAACCACGTCGGGACGGAGGGCCTCGTCGGCTTCTTCGTCAACACGCTGGCGCTGCGCGCGCGCCCGTCGGGAGACAAGTCCTTCCGGGCCCTGCTCGCCGAGGTCAAGGACGCGGCCCTGGGCGCCTTCGCGAACCAGGACGTGCCCTTCGAGAAGCTCGTCGAGGAGCTGCAGCCGACGCGCAGCCTGGGCCACTCGCCGCTGTTCCAGGTGATGTTCTCCCTGCAGAACACGCCCATGCCCGAGCAGGCCCTGCCCGGGCTCACCCTCCGCCCCGTCGACATGGACCTCGGCGTGGCGAAGTTCTTCCTCACGCTCGCCCTGGACGAGCTGCCGGACGGCTACGCCGGAGTGTTCGAGTACAACTCCGACCTGTTCGACGCGGCCACCATCCAGCGCATGGCCTCGCACCAGCTCCGGCTGCTGGAGGCCGTGGTGGCCGCGCCCGAGCAGCTCCTGTGTGACTTGCCGCTGATGTCGCCCGAGGAGCGGCACCAGCTCCTGGTGGAGTGGAACGACACCGCGGCCGACTACCCGCGCGACACGCCGGTGTCCGCGCAGGTCGCGGCGCGCGCGGCGCGCAGTCCCGACGCCGTGGCGCTCTCGTGGGACGGTGGACAGCTCACCTATGCCGAGCTGATGCAGCGGGTGGGCATCCTGGCCGAGCGGCTGCGTGGGCTCGGAGTGGGGCCCGAGGTGCGCGTGGGGCTGTGCGCCCGCCGCTCGCCCGAGCTGGTGGTGGGCCTGCTCGCCATCCTGGAGGCGGGTGGCGCCTGGGTGCCGCTGGAGCCGGACGCTCCCCGCGAGCGTCTCGCGTTCATGCTGGAGGATGCGCGGCCCGCCGTGCTCCTCACCCAGCGGGCGCTGCGGGACGCGCTGCCCGTGAGCGCCGCCACGGTGGTGCTCTTCGAGGACGGCGTGACGCCCTCGGGTGAGGTGCCCCGGCTCCCACGGCCGGTGGCCGACAATGCCGCATACGTCCTCTTCACCTCCGGCTCCACGGGCCGGCCCAAGGGCGTGCTGGTCTCCCATCGCGCGCTGGCGCGGCACACGGCGTGGTTCATCTCCGCGCTGGAGCTGAGTGAGGGCGATCGGGTGCTGCAGAAGGCGTCGATTGGCTTCGACGCCTCCGTGCCGGAGCTGCTGGCGACGCTGGTGTCCGGGGCACGGCTGGTGCTCGGACCGACGGAGGCGGACAACGACACGGCCGCGTTGCTGGCCACGCTGGCGCGCCAGCAGGTGACGGTGCTCCAGCTCGTGCCTTCGCAGCTGCGAGTCCTCCTCGAAGAAGCGCAGGTGGAGCGCGCGGCGGGACTGCGCATGCTGCTGTCCGGAGGCGAAGCCCTGCCCGTGGAGCTGGTCCGCCGCGTCCGCGAGCGGCTGCCGTCCACGCGGCTCATCAACGCCTATGGCCCGACGGAGACGACCGTCGACGCGACGGCCTGGCTCGGCGGAGAGCCGGGCGAGGGCCCCTCCACGACCATCGGTCGCCCCATCGCCAACACCCAAGCATACGTGCTGGACACGCGGGGACAGCCGGTTCCGCCAGGTGTCTCGGGCGAGCTGTTCATCGGTGGCGACGGTCTGGCGCGCGGCTACGCGGGCCGGCCGGAGCTGACGGCCGAGCGCTTCGTGCCGGACGCGTTCGGCGGCAAGCCGGGCGCGCGGCTGTACCGCACGGGTGACCGGGCGCGCTGGCGCGTCGACGGCACGCTGGAGTTCCTCGGCCGCGTGGACGACCAGGTGAAGGTGCGCGGAGTCCGAATCGAGCCCGGCGAAATCGAGGCGGTCCTGGCCGAGCACCCCGCCGTGCGTGACACGGCCGTGGTGGCCCGCGAGGACGCGAGGGGCATGCGGCTGGTGGCCTATGTGGTGCGGCGCGACTCCGCGACGGAGACGGCGTCCCTCGTGGGCGACCTGCGGACCTTCCTCGCCGGACGGCTGCCGGCGGCGATGGTGCCTTCGGCGTTCGTCACGCTGGATGCGCTCCCGCTGCTCTCCAACGGGAAGCTGGACCGCAAGGCCCTGCCGGCGCCGGAGGCGACGGTGGATACGGGCACCGCCTACGTGGCCCCGCGCACCCCGACGGAGGAGCTGCTCGCGGGCCTCTTCGCCCAGGTGCTCGGCGTGGAGCGCGTGAGCGCCGTCGACAGCTTCTTCGACCTGGGCGGTCACTCGCTGCTGGCCACGCAGGTGGTGTCGCGCGTGCGGAGCGCGACGGGAGTGGACCTGCCGCTGCGCGAGCTGTTCGAAGCGCCCACCGTGGCCGGACTCGCCGCACGCGTGGACGTGCTGGCTCGCTCTTCCGAGGCCGCGCCGCTGGCCCCGCCGCTGCGGCCCATGCCGCGCACCGGCCCGCTGCCGCTGTCCTTCGCGCAGCAGCGCCTGTGGTTCCTGGACCGACTGGAGCCGGACAGCCCCTTCTACAACATGCCGGGCGTGCTCCGGCTGGAGGGCACGCTGGACGTAGGTGCCATGGAGCGCAGCCTCACGGAGCTGGTGCGCCGTCATGAGGTGCTGCGCACCACCTTCGCCGAGGGCCCCGTCCAGGTCATCCATCCGGCCGGACCGGTGCCGCTGCCCGTGGTGGACCTGTCCTCGCAGCCCGTGGATACCCGCGAGGCCGAGGTGCGCAGGCTGGCGCGCGAGGAGGCACAGCGCCCGTTCAATCTGTCGCGCGGGCCGCTGCTGCGCGCCACGCTGCTGAAGCGCGGTGAAGCGGAGCACGTGCTGTTCCTGACGCTGCACCACATCGTCACGGACGGCTGGTCCATGGTCGTCCTGGTGCGTGAGATGGCGGCGCTGTACTCGGCCTTCCGCGAGGGCCGTGCCTCGCCGCTGCCCGAGCTGCCCGTGCAGTACGCGGACTACTCCGCATGGCAGCGCGGCTGGCTCCAGGGTGACGCGTTGGAGGCCCAGCTCTCCTGGTGGCGTGAGCACCTCTCCGGCGCGCCTCCGATGCTGGAGCTGCCCACCGACTTCCCGCGTCCCGCCGTGCGCAGCCTGCGCGGCGCGACGCACTCGCGGGTGCTGCCGAAGACACTGACCGACTCGCTCCATGCGCTGAGCCGCCGCGAGGGCACCACCCTCTTCATGGCCCTGCTGGCTGGCTTCGAGGTGGTCCTCTCTCGCTACTCCGGTCAGGACGACTTCGTCGTTGGCACCGACATCGCCAATCGCAACCGCTCGGAGACCGAAGGCCTCATCGGCTTCTTCATCAACCAGCTCGCCCTTCGCGCGCGGCTCGATGGAGACCTGTCCTTCCGCGAGCTGCTCGGCCGCGTGCGGCAGGCGACTCTCGGCGCGTACGCCCATCAGGACCTGCCCTTCGAGGAGCTGGTCAAGGCGCTCAACCCCGACCGCAGCCTGGGCCATGCGCCGCTGTTCCAGGTGAAGCTGGTGCTCCAGAACCAGCCGGACGAGGTGCTGGAGGCGCCGGGCCTCACCCTGCGTGGCGAGCCCATCGAACTGGGTACGTCGCGTCTGGACATCACGCTGGCCATCCTGGAGACCGCGCGCGGCCTGGAGTGCATGGCCGAGTACCGCACGGACCTGTTCGAGGCTGCGACCATCGACCGGCTGATTCGCCACCTGGGCACGGTGTTGGAGGCCGCCGCGGCGAGGCCCGAGGCTCGCCTGTCCACCCTGCCCCTGCTCCCCGAGGACGAGCAGCGCCGAATGCTGGTCGAGTGGAACGCCACCACGCGGGACTTCCCGCGAGAGGCGTGTGCTCACCAGCTCTTCGAGGCGCAGGCGGCTCGTACCCCTGACGCCATGGCGGTGCGCTTCGAGGGCGGGGTGCTCACCTATGCCCAGCTCGATGCCAGGGCCAACCAGCTCGCGCACCACCTGCGCGCCCTGGGGGTCCGGGCCGAAGTGCCCGTGGCCCTGTGCGTGGAGCGCTCGCTGGACACGGTGGTCGGCATCCTCGGCATCCTCAAGGCCGGCGGCGCCTACGTCCCCATGGACCCGAGCTACCCCGTCGAGCGCC
>NZ_JABBJJ010000521.1 GCF_012933655.1 Pyxidicoccus fallax
AGGTGGTGGGGGTGGCGGCGGGAGACTTCCACTCCCTGGCGCTGCGCGCGGACGGGACAGTGTGGACGTGGGGCGGCAACTCCTTCGGCCAGCTCGGCCGGGCGGGCACCCAGGACGATCCGGTCCCCGCGCCGGTGGAGGGCCTGACGCAGGTGGTGGCGCTCGCCGCGGGCTACGACTTCTCCGTGGCGGTGCGTGAGGATGGGACGGTGTGGACGTGGGGCGGCAACGGCTCCGGGCAGCTCGGAGACGGCACCTACACCCAGCGCTCGCTCCCCAAGGAGGTGGCCAACCTCAACGCCATCACCCAGGTGGCCGCGGGCACCTACCACGTGGTGGCGATGCGCACGGACGGGACGGTGTGGACGTGGGGCAGCAACACGTCCGGGCAGCTCGGCGACGGCACGCGGACCGACCGCGTCTCGCCGGTGCAGGTGCCGGGCCTGACGGACGCGAAGGCGGTGGCCGCACAGGACTCCGGCTCGCTGGTGTTGCGCAAGACGGGCGCCGTGCTGGCGTGGGGCTACAACACCCACGGGCAGCTCGGCGACGGCACCACCACGGACCGGCTCTCTCCGGTGGCCGTGCGGGGCGTGGGCGCGGTGACGGCGCTCGCGGCGGGAGCGCAGCACGCGGTGGCCACGCGCGCGGACGGGACGCTCTGGTCCTGGGGCGGCGGCTCCTTCGGGCAGCTCGGCCACGGCGGCTCCGAGCGGCACCTCTCCCCGGAGCCGGTGCTGCGCCTGGTGGGCGTGCAGTCGCTCGCCTCGGGCAGTTTCCACGCGCTGGCCTCGCTCGAGGACGGGACGGTGTGGGGCTGGGGGCGCAACCTCTACGGGCAGCTCGGGGATGGCACCACCACCGAGCGCCACGCCGCCGTGCGCGTGCCGGTGCCCGGCTTCGTCGTCTCCGTCGCCGCGGCCACCCACCACTCGGCCGCGGTGCGCCTGGACAAGACGGTGTGGACGTGGGGGCGCAACGCGTCCGGGCAGCTCGGCGACGGCACGCGGACCGACCGCGTCTCGCCGGTGCAGGTGCCGGGCCTGACGGACGTGGAAGCGGTGGCGGCCGGCGGCAGCCACCTCCTGGCGCTGAAGACGGACGGCACGGTGTGGGCCTGGGGCTACAACGCGCAGGGCCAGCTCGGCGACGGCACCACGGTGAACCGGCTCTCGCCGGTGCGCGTGACGGGGCTGACGGAGGTGCGGGCGGTGGCCGCCGGCAACAACTTCTCCCTGGCGCTGCGCAAGGACGGGACGGTGTGGGCGTGGGGCGAGGGCTTCGAGGGGCAGCTGGGTGACGGCGCGGGCGTGCAGCGCATCGTCCCGGTGCGGGTGCCGGAGCTGACGGGCGTGGTGGCGGTGGCCGCGGGCGCCGCGCACGCGCTGGTGGCGCGTGACGACGGCACGGTGTGGGCCTGGGGCGACAACGCCGACGGCCAGCTCGGCGACGGCACGTGGACGGACCGCTTCCGCCCGGTGCGGGTGCCGGGGCTGGAGGGCGTCACCGCCGTCAGCGGGGGGCGCTCTCACTCCGTGGCGCTGCGGGCCGGTGGCACCCTGAGCACCTGGGGCTACAACGGCTACGGCCAGCTCGGGGACGGCACGCTGGCCTCGCGCGAGTCGCCCACGCAGGTGCCCGGCGTGTCGGGCGTGACGTCCGTGAGCGCCAGCCACCTGCACGTGCTCGCGTTGCGCCAGGACGGCACGGTGCTCGCCTGGGGCTACAACCGCTACGGTCAGCTCGGCCTGGGTACCGCGAGCTGGAGCGGCACGCCGGTGCCGGTGCGGGGCTTCGGCCGGGAGGCGCGGCTGGCCGTGGGGCGCGCGCACGCGCTGGTGGTGCGCGGCGATGGTTCGGTGCTGGCGTGGGGGCAGAACACGTCGGGCCAGCTCGGCGACGGCACCACCATCCACCGCGCCGGGCCCGTCTCCGCGCGGGGCGTGCCGTGCGTGCGCGGCGTGTCGTCCGGCCTGCAGCACACGCTGGCGCTGGCGTGTGACGGCACGGTGTGGGCCTGGGGGGCGAACGGGCGGGGGCAGCTCGGGGATGGCACCACCACCGCGCGCGCCATGCCGGTGCAGGTGCCGGGGCTGTCGGCGGTGGTGGCGGTGGCCGCGGGCGGGGAGTCGTCCATGGCGCTGCTCGCGGACGGCACGGTGTGGAGCTGGGGCTCCAACTCGCAGGGGCAGCTCGGCGACGGCACGACGAAGGACCGCCTCTCGCCCCTCCAGCTCAAGAGCCTGAGCGGCATGGCGTCCGTGGCCCTGGGCGAGACGCACGGCCTGGGCGTGGACGCCAACGGCGTGGCGTGGGCGTGGGGCGCCAATGGCTCCGGTCAGCTCGGCGATGGCACCACCACGTCCAGCCCCACGCCGGTGCGGGTGCGGGGATTGGAGGAGGTGCAGACCGTGTCCGCGGGGCGTGCCTTCTCGCTGGCGATTCGCGCGGACGGCACGGCGTGGGCCTGGGGGACGAACCCGTCGGGCCAGCTCGGCGACGGCACCAACATTCCCCAGAGCCTGCCCAAGCACATCCAGGCGCTGGAGAACGTCGTCGGCCTGTCCGCGGGCGCGCACCACGTGCTGGCGGTGACGGGCGATGGCACGGTGTGGGCCTGGGGCGACAACACGCTGGGCCAGCTCGGCAATGGCACCTGCACGTCGGTGATGGTGCCCCGGCAGGTGATGGGGCTCGCGGACGCGGTGGCCGTGGCGGCGGGCGAGCAGCACTCCGTGGCGTTGCTGCGCGACGGGAGCCTGAGCACGTGGGGCAGCCATGAGTACGGGCAGCTCGGCGAGGTGGCCTCGGGGCCGCGCCTGGTGCCGGTGGAGGTGAAGGTGCAGGGGCCCAAGATTCGCCCGGCGGTGCTCACGGTGCGCGCGTGGCACCAGCATGGCCTGGTGCTGCTGGCGGACAACACCGTGCACGCCTGGGGCAACAACGCCCACGGGCAGCTCGGGGACGGCACCACGGAGAGCCGGGCGGCGCCCGCCGCGGTGCCCGGGCTGTCGCAGGTGGAGCAGGTGTCATCGGGCGCGTACCACTCGCTGGCGCTGAGGGCGGACGGCACGGTGTGGGCGTGGGGCGGCAACGGCTTCGGCCAGCTCGGTGACGGCACCACGTCCACGCGCACGACGCCGGTGCAGGTGGTGGAGCTGACAAACGTGGTGGCCATCGCCGCCGGCAGCTACCACTCGCTGGCGGTGCGCGCGGACGGCACGGTGTGGGCGTGGGGCTACAACGGCTTCGGTCAGCTGGGCGAGGGCGGCGCCGTCGAGCAGAGCCCCGTGCCGGTGCGTGTCGTGGACCTCGAGGGCGCGAAGGCGGTGGCGGGCGGTGAGCACCACTCGCTGGCGCTGATGGAGGACGGCACGGTGTGGGCGTGGGGCCACAACGCCTACGCGCAGCTCGGGGACGGCTCCACCACGACGCGCCTGTCTCCGATGCCGGTGATGGGGCTGACCGGGGTGGAGGAGGTCCAGGCCGGCCTCTACCACTCGCTGGCGCGGCGCTCGGACCGGACGGTGTGGGCCTGGGGCGACAACAGCCTGGGCCAGCTCGGCGGCGGCACCGCCAAGCCCCGCCTGACTCCGGAAGTGGTGGCGAGCCTCTCGGGAGTCACGTCCATTGGCGCCGGGGCCCGGCACTCGTTCGCCGTGACGGAGGATGGACGCCTCTGGTCCTGGGGCCGCAACTCGCACGGCCAGCTCGGCAACGGCGAGAGCGCCACCCGCTACTCGCCCGTGCCCGTGAAGGGCCTGGCGACGGCGAAGTACGTGTCCGGCGGCGCGGACTTCTCCGTGGCCATGTTGTTGGACGGCACGGTGATGGCGTGGGGCTCCAACCTCCACGGCACGCTCGGCGTGGGCATGCCGGGGCATCGGCCCCACCAGGGCCCGGTGACGCTGCCCTGACGCGGCGGGCGCGCGGGGCGGGCCGTCAGAGCCGCAGCCCCGCGCCGAGCCGCTTGCGCAGCGGCTCCAGCTCGCGCTGGTCCAGGTCCATGTCCAGCAGCTCCAGCCGGCGCAGCTTCGGCAGCGCCTTGGCGGAGCGGAACTCGAGCGCGCCCTCCTCGCTCAGCTCGTTCTTCGACAGCTCCAGCCGGGTCAGCTCGAGGAGCGTCTTGCTGCGCGCGAGCGCCTGCGCGCCCTCGTCGGAGAGGGCGTTGCGGTTGAGCGCCAGCAGCTGGAGCGTGGCGAGCCCCTTGCCGCGGGCCAGCGCCTGGGCGCCCTCGTCGGACAGGCCCGTGCCGGAGAGGTAGAGGCGCTCCAGCGCCAGCTTCCCCTTGGCCAGCGCCTCGGCGGTGTCGTCGGACAGCTCGCTGCTGGCGACGCACAGGGAGCGCAGGCCCCCGAGGCCCGGGCTTCCCGCCACGGCCCGCAGGGCCTCGTCATCCACGCCGGCCAGCGTCAGGCCGCGGAGCTTCGAGGCGTGGGGCGCGGCGGCGAGCGCGCGCGTCGCCTGCTCCACCGCGCCACCCTCCAGGCGGAGGTAGCGGACCTGCTCGAACCAGGGCTGCCCGGCGGCGAGCGCCAGCCCCTTTCCGTCCCGCGTCTCCACGTGCAGCCGGTGCACCGGCTCGCGCGTGAGCAGCGCCTGGCCGTGCCTCGCGAGCTGCTCCTCGGACAGCCGTGTCTCCTCGACGAAGCCGCGGGTGAAGCGCGCGTCGTGGGCCTGGGCGTCGCGCAGTGGCTTCAGCCATCGGTCGCCGTGGGCCTCCAGCAGCGCCGCCACGCGCCGCTGGAAGTCCCCGCGGCGGGCCGGGTCCAGGCGCCCCGTCAGCGCGATTTGCGCCTGGATGAGCTCGGCGCGGGCATCGTCGGTGGCGCGCAGGAAGTCCGAGCAGACCAGGCGCGGCTCGTCGTTGGTGGGGTCCGCGGCGATGCGCGCCAGCAGCGATTCGTAGGTGTTCATCGGGCGAGCAGCTCCTTCACCTCGCGCTGCCAGCGCTCTCCCAGCTCGGGGTGCACCATGCGTACGTAGGCGGCATAGCCCTGGAGCCACTCGGCGAAGTCCGCCCGGCCGCGCGCCTGTGACTCCACGCCGTGCTGGCGGCAGTTGGCGAGGATGGCCTTGAAGCGGCGGCGCTCCTCGCGGGGGATGGAGACCTGCTGGTTGACGGTGAGGCCCGTCACCCGCTGGCGGCCGCCCTGGCGCATGACGCGGCGCTTGGCCGCGTTCTCCGCGAAGCCCTCCTGCTGGAGGATGGAGTTGACCCACCAGAGGAAGCGGCCCAGGCGCTCGGGCGGCTCGCGGAAGGAGAAGGTCAGGTCATCCGCGTAGCGCGTGTACTTCGCGCCCGCCCGCTTCGCCAGCGCGGTGAGGCGCGCGTCCATGCGGCGGCAGACGAGGTTGGCGATGGCGGGCGATGTGGGCGCGCCCTGCGGCAGCACGCCGGGCCACGCCACGGTGCCGTCCTTCAGCCGGGCCCGCCACGTGGTGAGGCCGGCGAGCACGGAGGAGACCTCGTCGCCGTAGCCATGCGCCTCGAAGAGGCCCTTCACGCGCCGGTAGTGCACGGTGGGGAAGAAGTCCTCCACGTCCACGCGCACCACCACGGTGGAGCCCACGTGCGGCTCGGCGTTCGTCACGGTGGAGCGCCCGGCCACGAAGCCATGCACGGCGGGGTGCGTGGGCAGGTGCGCGAGGATGCCGTCGAGGATGGCGCGCTGGACGGCCTTGAGCTTCGCGCGCGGGGCGCAGAGGCGGCGCACGCCCCCGGAGCGCTTGGGGGCCTCGAACTCCACGTAGCCGGAGCCGGACTCCGAGCCCGGGCGCATCAGCGCGTCCAGCTCCGCCGCGTCCACGCCCACGAGCTTCGCCACGTCCTCGCGCGTGTGGAGCACGGGCAGCGGCCCGGTGGAGGGGGGCTTGCGCTTCACCCGCCCGCCCATGCCGGGGGAGAGGCCGAAGTTCCAGCCGGTGGGGTTCCACCCGCCCATGGCGTGGGGGTGGGAC
>NZ_JABBJJ010000522.1 GCF_012933655.1 Pyxidicoccus fallax
CAGGATTCCCATCGACCAGCCGTCCGACACGATGTGGTGCATCACCAGCACCAGCACGTGCTCCTGCTCCGACACCTTCACCAGGGCCGTTCTCAGCAGCGGCCCTCTCTCCAGGTCGAACGGACGGAGTGCGGCTTGTTCCGCGAGCCGCCTTGCTTCCTCGGCACGCGCGGACTCGGGCACGTTGCCCAGATCCAGCACCTCCAGGCGCACCTGTGCGTCAGGCTCGATGTGCTGCACCGGGAGTCCGTTCTCGGTGCGGAACGTGGTGCGCAACGACTCGTGACGGCGCACCAGCGCGTCGAAGCTGCGTTCCAGCGCACGGACATCCAGCGTCCCAGTCAGCTTCACGGCGATGGGGACGTTGTAGAACGAGCTGCCGGGCTCCAGCTGGTCCAGGAACCACAGCCGCTGCTGCGCGAAGGACAACGGCAGGGCCCTGTCGCGAGAGGCTCGCTTCAAGGGCGGAGCCTGGAGGCTTCCAGCGGCATCCATCCGCCGGGCCATCGTCTCCACCGTCGGGGATTCGAAGACGTCGCGCAGCGGCAGTTCCACCCGGAACGTCTCGCGCACCCGCGAGACGAGCTGCGTGGCCAGGAGTGAGTGACCGCCCAGCTCGAAGAAGTCGTCGTGCAGACCGACTCGCTCGACGTTCAGCACCTCCGAGAAGATGGCCGCCAGCTTCTTCTCCGTCTCCGTGCGCGGCGCCTCGAACTGCTCGGAGTTGCTGACTGGCGCGTCCGGCGTGGGCAGCGCCTTGCGGTCCACCTTGCCGTTGGGCGTCAGCGGCAGCACGTCCAGCACCACGTACGCGGACGGCACCATGTACTCGGGCAGCCGCTGCTTCAGGTGCGTGCGCAGCGTGGCCACGTCCAGTGCCGCGCCCTCCTTCGCCGTCACGTACGCCACCAGCCGCTTGCCTTCGGCTCCGTCCTCCCGCGCCACGACGACGGCCTCGCTGACTCCCGCGTGCTGCGCCAGCGCCGTCTCCACCTCGCCCGGCTCGATTCGGAAGCCGCGCACCTTCACCTGCGTGTCGTTGCGGCCGAGGAACTCCAGCGTGCCGTTCTTCCTCCAGCGCACCTTGTCGCCAGTGCGGTACAGCCGCTCGCCGTCGCCGAACGGGTTGGGCACGAAGCGCTCGGCCGTCAGCTCCGGCCGGCCCACGTACCCTACCGCCAGGCCCTCTCCTCCCACGTACAGCTCGCCCGGCACTCCCACCGGGACCGGGCGCATCCACGTGTCCAGCACGTACGCCGACGTATTCGTGATGGGACGGCCGATGGGCACCGAGGCGCCCAGCTCCTCCACTCCCTCCATGCGGTAGCACGCGGAGAAGGTCGTGTTCTCCGTCGGGCCGTACCCGTTGACGAGCACGTTTCCAGAGGCCAGCCGCTCCTTCACTCGCGTCACCGGCAGCACGTCGCCACCGGCGAGCACCTGCTTCACTCGCGCCAGCGCGTCGGGCTGCCTCGCCTGCATCTGCTCGAAGAGGGCCGCCGTCAGCCACAGGGACGTGATGCCGGACTCGCCCAGCGTCCGGCCCAGCTCCTCCAGCGACGGAATGCCCGCCGGGTACACCACCAGCTTCGCGCCATGCAGCAGCGCGCCCCAGACTTCCAGCGTCGAGGCGTCGAACGAGATGGGCGCCAGCTGCAGCCACACCTCCTCCGGTCCGAAGTGCGCGTAGTCGGCTGCCGCGTCAGTAGCGGAGCCGGTGCTCACACCGGTGGCCATGAGGCCCGTCGCACCCTGGACTCCCGAGTTGCTCAGCACCAGCCGCGTCACGGCTCGGTGTGGCACGCCCACGCCCTTCGGCCTGCCCGTGCTTCCCGACGTGAACATCACGTACGCCAGGTTGCTCCCGTTCACCCTCACCGACGGCGCGCTCTCCGGCTGGCGGGCGATGACGTCCGCATCCGCGTCCACGCACACCACCAACTCGCTGCCTTCGGCCACCTCCTCCGCCAGCTTCTCCTGCGCCACCAGCAAGGCCACTCCGGCCTCGCGCTTCATCCACCCCAGCCGCTCCAGCGGGTAGCTGGCATCCAGCGGCACGTACACACCACCCGCCTTCAGGATGCCCAGCACGCTCACCACCAGCTCCAGCGAGCGCTCCACGCACAGGCCCACCCGCACCTCGGGCCCCACTCCCATTCCCCTCAGGTGGTTGGCCAGCTGGTTGGCCTTGCGGTCGAGCTGCGCGTACGTCAGCCGCTGCCCGGCGTACTCCACCGCGACGGCCTCCGGCGTACGCCGCGCCTGCGCAGCGAACAGCTCGTGCAGGCCCGCCTCGCGCGGGTACTCCACTCGCGTCCCGCTCCACTCGGACACCAGCCGACGCTGTTCCTCCTTGCCCATCAGCGGCAGGTCCGCCAGTCGCATCTCCGGCTGTGCGACGGCCGACTCCAGCAGCACTCGCAGATGCCCGAGCATCCGCTCCATCGTCTCCGCGTCGAACAGGTCGCTGTTGTAGTTCACCGCCGCGAAGGCGCCTTCCGGAACCTCCGCCACCACGAGCGACAGGTCGTACTTCGACGTCTTCTCCTCCGACTCCACGCCCGACAGCTTCAGTCCCTGCCTCAGCTTCACCTCCGTCACCGGAGTGTTCTGAAGCGTCAGCGTCACCTGGAACAGCGGGCTGCGGCTCAGGTCGCGCTCGGGCTGCAGCTCTTCCACCAGCTTCTCGAACGGCACCTCCTGGTGCGCATACGCGCCCAGCGTCGCCTCACGCACCTGCGCCAGCAGCTCACGGAAGCTCTGCCGGGGCGCCAGCTTCGCGCGCAGCACCAGCATGTTCGCGAAGAAGCCGATGAGGGCCTCCGTCTCCGCCTGCGTGCGGCCCGCGATGGGCGAGCCCACGCACACGTCGTCCTGTCCCGAGTACTTCGACAGCACCGTCTGGAACGCCGCCAGCAGCACCATGAACGGCGTCGCGCCTTCTCGCTGCGCCAGGGCCTTCGCGCCGTCCCACAGCGCCTTTGGCCACTGGACATCCACATGGCCTCCCCGGAACGTCTGCACCGCGGGACGCGGACGGTCCGTGGGCAGTTCCAGTGCCTGCGGCACTCCCGCGAGCTGCTGCTTCCAGTATCCGAGCTGCGCGTCCAGCACTTCGCCCTTCAGCCAGTCGCGCTGCCACACCGCGTAGTCCGGGTACTGCACCGCGAGCTCCGGCAGCGGAGACGGGCGGCCCTCGGAGAACGCCTCGTACAGAGCGGCCACCTCGCGCACGAGGACGCCCATCGACCAGCCGTCCGACACGATGTGGTGCATCACCAGCACCAGGATGTGCTGCTGCTCGGACAGCTTCAGCAGCGTCATCCGCAGCAGCGGGCCCCGCTCCAGGTCGAAGGGCTGACTCGACTCGTGCTCCACCCACCGGAGGGCTTCCGCCTCGCGGGTTCCCTCCGGAGTGACACTCAGGTCCCTCAGCTGAAACGCGAGCGGCGGCTCCGAGGCGATGAGCTGAACGGGCCGCCCACCCTGGGAACCGAAGGTGGTGCGCAGCGACTCGTGCCGTTGCACCAACGCTTCGAAGCTTCGCTGGAGCACGCCCACGTCCAGCGCGCCCTCCGCGCGCACCACCGCGGGCACGTTGTAGAAGGCGCTGCCCGGCTCCAGGCGATCCAGGAACCACAGACGCTGCTGCGCGAACGACAGCGGGAGCGCCGCCTGTCGATCCTCGCGGGGCCGCAGCGGCGGAGCCAGCATCTCGCTGCCCGCGCGCACCGCGTGCTCGACCTTCTCCGCGAGCGCCGCCACGGTGGGGGCTTCGAAGAGGTCACGCAGCGGGAGCTCGATACCGAAGGCGCTCCGGATGCGCGAGACCACCTGGGTCGCCAGCAGGGAGTGTCCACCCAGCTCGAAGAAGTTGTCCTTCGAGCCGACGCGCTCGACCCGCAGGACCTCCGCGAAGAGCCCCACCAGCAGCTCCTCCGTGGGGGTCCGCGGCGCTTCGTACTCGGCGCTGGAGGCGGTCGGCGAGGCCTTCGGATCCGGCAGGGCCTTGCGATCCACCTTGCCGTTGGGCGTCAGCGGCAGCACGTCCAGCACGACGTATGCCGAGGGCACCATGTACTCCGGCAGCCGTTGCTTCGCGTGCGCGCGCAGGGAGGCCGCGTCCAGTGCGACTCCCTCCTTCGCCGTCACGTACGCCACCAGCCGCTTGCCCTCGGCCCCGTCCTCCCGGGCCACGACGATGGCTTCGTTGACGCCCGCGTGCTGCGCCAGCGCCGACTCCACCTCGCCCAGCTCGATGCGGAAGCCGCGCACCTTCACCTGTCCGTCGCGGCGGCCGATGAACTCCAGCTTCCCCTCGCCCCTCCACCGCACCACGTCTCCGGTGCGGTACAGCCGCTCGCCGTCCCCAAACGGGTTGGGCACGAAGCGATCGGCCGTCAGGTCCGGACGGTTCACGTACCCCACCGCCAGGCCCTCGCCTCCCACGTACAGCTCGCCCGGCACTCCCACTGGGACCGGACGCATCCACGCGTCCAGCACGTACACGGACGTGTTCGAGATGGGGCCGCCGATGGGCACCGGCGCTCCCACGTCCTCGGGCCGCTCCATGCGGTACCAGGTGGAGAACGTCGTGTTCTCCGTCGGGCCGTACACGTTGCTGAACGGCTTGCCGGCGGCGAGCCGCTCCTTCGCGCGAGCGACGGGCATCACCTCACCGCCCGCCATCAACTGCTTCACCCGGCCCAGGGCTTCCGACTGACGGGCCTGCATCTGGTCGAACAGGGCCGTCGTCATGAACATCGAGGTGATGCCGGACTCCGTCAGCGTACGTGCCAGCTCCTCCAGGGAGGGCACGCCCGCCGGGTACACCACCAGCTTCGCGCCGTGCAGCAGCGCGCCCCACAGCTCCAGCGTCGAGGCGTCGAACGAGATGGGCGCCAGCTGCAGCCACACCTCGTCTGGTCCGAAGTGTGCGTAGTCCGCGCCCAGCACCAGTCGGGCCACCGCCCGGTGCGGTACGCCCACGCCCTTCGGCTTGCCCGTGCTTCCCGACGTGAACATCACGTACGCCAGGTTGCTCCCGCTCACCTTCACCGACGGCGCGCTCTCCGGCTGGCGCGCGATGGACGTCCAGTCGGCATCCACGCGGACCACCGGCTCGCCCTCGGTCAGGCGGAGGGCCGGCAACAGCTTGTCCTGGGCGACCAGCAAGGCCACTCCGGCCTCACTCTTCATCCAGGCCAGCCGTTCCACCGGGTAGCTGGCATCCAGCGGCACGTACACACCACCGGCCTTGAGGATACCCAGCACGCTCACCACGAACTCCAGCGAGCGCTCCACGCACAGGCCCACCCGCACCTCGGGGCCCACTCCCATGTCCCTCAGGTGATGCGCGAGCTGGTTGGCGCGCTGGTTGAGTTGCGCGTACGTCAGCCGCTGGCCGGCGGACTCCACCGCGATGGTTTCCGGCGTCCGCTGCGCCTGCGCTTCGAACAACTCGTGCAGGCCGGCTTCACGCGGGTACTGCACGGTCTTCCCGCTCCAGTCCCGCACCAGTCGGCGCTGCTCCTCCTCACCCATCAGCGGCAGGTCCGCCAGCCGCGTCTCGGGCTTCGCGACCGCTGCCTCCACCAGCACCCGCAGGTGCCCCAGCAGCCGCTCCACCGTCTCCGGCTCGAACAGGTCGCTGTTGAACTCCAGCGCGCCTCCGACTCCGCCTTCCGTCGACTCACCCATGCCGAGGGTGAGGTCGAACTTGGCCGTCTTGCCCGACGACTCGGCCGCCTCCAGCGTCAGCCCCGGCAGCTTCACCGCTCCGCCCGGCGCGTTCTGCAGCACGAACATCACCTGGAAGAGCGGGCCGCGGCTCATGTCGCGCTCGGGCTGCAGCTCCTCCACCAACCGCTCGAAGGGCACCTCCTGATGCG
>NZ_JABBJJ010000523.1 GCF_012933655.1 Pyxidicoccus fallax
GCGCGGGAGGGAAGGGGCCGAGCGCTTCGAGCGGGACGTGCTTCGTGATGGCCCGCCCCTTGGGGGAGCCGCGGCCCTCGAGCTGGATGAAGCGGCGCAGCCACTCCGCGCAGGTGGGGGAGACCGACGGCTTCGCCTGTCGCGCGCAGGACTCCGCGTAGCGGCCGAGCGACTCCGGCTGGAAGCCCCGCAGCAGGTCGACGTCGGCGAAGTGGGTGAAGGCGCTCTCGTAGAGTCGCTGGGCCTCCGCCCATTCTTGTCGCGCGTGGTGGGCCTCGCCGGCCACGGCCTCGGTGCGCCCGAGCTCCTCCGGCAGCTTCCGCGCCATGACGGGGGAGGGGCAGCTCTCCGCCGCCCGCTGGAAGAGGGTGAGCGCCTTGTTCGCGGCCTCCAGCGCCTCCGCGCGCTTGCCCCCGGCGAGCAGCTCGCGTGCCTGGGTGCGCGAGAGCACGGCCTCGATTTGCAGTCCGTACGGTGCGAAGAGCGGGTCCTGCCGCGGGAGCGCCGCGAGGCGCAGGGCTTCCTCGGGCTGGCGCGACAGGGCGTCTTGCGCCGCGCGGAGCTGCCGCACGGCGGGTGAGCGGAGCGTCTGGAGCGCGTCGCGCAGCGATTCGACGGAGCGCTCGTCGGTGGTGCGGGTGTTGCCTCCGCCGTGCCTGGTGGGCGAAGCCTGTGCCCGCGCGGCGGAGGGCACACTTCCGTCCCGGGGCGGTGAGGGCTGTGCCCGCGCGGCGGGTGGCGTGCCTCCGAGGAGGACGAGACAGACACCCCACGCCACGAGCTTCGCCCCGCGCATCTCGCCTCCGTTCCGAGCGCCGCGTGCTCTCGGTGGCGGAGGCCTCGGGCCGCCGTCCCTGTCGCGGACGGGGCCATCCTGCATCGGCCCGCGGCCGGGCTCCAGCAACTCGGGCGGGGTGGCTCAGCCGCCGCAGACGAGCTTCGCGAAGCGCCGCTGCATCTCCTCGGCGGACACGTCCTCGACGCGCGTGCTGAGGGCCCAGCGGTGGCCGAAGGGGTCCCTCAGGTGGGCGACCCGGTCGCCGTAGAACTCGTCCTTGATGGGGCGCTCCAGCTCGGCGCCGGCCTCCAGGGCGCGCCGGGCGGCCGTGTCCACGTCCTCGACATAGAGGTTCAGCGAACTCGTGGCGCCGCCCCGGCTCTGGGGGCCGACGACGCCGTACTCGGGATACTCGTCCGCGAGGAACAGCCGCGAGCCGTGCAGCGACAGCTCCGCGTGGCCGATGCGGCCGGAGGGCTCGGTGAGGCGGAGCACCTCGGTGGCGCCGAAGGCGCGCGTGTAGAAGGCAATCGCGGCCGGGGCGTTCTTCACCACGAGGTAGGGAAGGAGCCGGGGGCCATCGGGGAGCTTGTTCATGGGGGACCTCTCGTCAGGGGGTGCCCCTGAGATAGCCCTCCCCGACGCGAGGGGATTGTACGGATTTTACCTGCCCGTCTTGACGAGCCTCGTCAGCTCGCGGTCCAGGGCGGCGGCGAACTGCTGCCGGTCCTGGGCGGAGAAGCCGCTCGGGCCGCCGGTCATCACGCCGCTCTCCCGCAGCTCCTGCATGAAGTTCCGCACGGACAGGCGCTCGGCGATGTTCTCCTCGGTGAACAGCTCGCCGCGCGGGTCGAGCACCACGACGCCCCGGGGCACCAGCTGCGCGGCGAGGGGAATGTCCTGCGTCACGGCCAGGTCTCCGCGCTGCGCGGCTTCGGCGATGTGACGGTCCGCCACGTCGAGCCCGGCGCCGACCTGCACGGTGGAGACGAGCTCCGAGCGCGGGAGCGAGAGGGCACGGTTGGCCACGAAGACGATGGGCACCTTGAGGCGCTGCGAGGCGCGCAGGAGGATGTCCCGGACCGGTCCGGGGCAGGCATCGGCATCGACCCAGAGCTTCATCGTGACTCCTCCTCGCGTGCCTGCCTGCTTGCTGCCCGACAGGGCGACCGTCCCCGGGTCCGTGTCGGAGTCCGGGGACGACGCTTCATGCGTCTACCACTCCTCGTCATCGTTTTTGTCCGCGGGAATTCGCGCGGGATGACGCTCCGTTGCTCAAGCTGCGAACCGCCGCCTCGGGGGAGGAGTGCCCGCGGAGGCCTTCGGATGGAGGAACCGTGGCTGTGACCCGTGAAGGACTGGGGCAGGTGGCGCAGCAGATGGCGCGGGCTTCGTGGCCCTGTGCGGAGCCCGAGAGGAGGTCGGAGGCCGTGGCGCCCCGGCGCATCCTCCTCGTCGAGGACAACGTGGACATCCTGGAGGCGATGCGGGAGCTGCTCGAGGAGATGGGACACCTCGTGGAGGTCTCCTCGGATGGAGTCGAGGGCGCGAACCGGCTGTTGGAGCTGCGGCCGGATGTGGCGCTGGTGGACATCGGGTTGCCGGGTATCGACGGATACGAGGTTGCCCGCCGCGTGCGCTCGGCGCCGGGTGGGGACGACTTCTACCTGATTGCGCTCACGGGCTACGGCGGCTCGGAGACGAAGGCGAAGGTGCTGGCGGCGGGCTTCGACGTGCACATGGTGAAGCCGCTGAGCCTCAGCGACCTGCCGCGCCTGGTGGAGCAGTCGCGGCCCGCTCGGTGAGGCGGGTGAGCAGCGCGAGGCCGGGCGCTTCCAGCGGCACGCGGCCTCGCAGCGCCGCGAGCAGTGACCAGCCATGGTCCGAGAGGAGCACGACTCCCGCGTCCGCCGCTGGCGCGAAGCCGAGGAAGCTCGTGTAGCCCCCCATCACCGAGGACCGCCACACCACCGTGTGGCCACGCACCTGGGACACCGTCCACCCGAGCCCCATGCGATGCGCGCCGGCCTCCGCGCGCGGCACCTGCGCCAGCTTCAGCGCCTGGACGATGCCCGGCTCGCCGCGGCCGAGGTTCGCGTCGAGGAAGCGCAGCAGGTCCGGCGCGGTGGAGTGGAGCGCGCCCGCGCCCGGGAGCGCCGGGAACGTCCAGGCCGGCACCGCCTTGCCTCGCGCGGTGTGGCCGGACGACAGCCGTGGCTGCTGCTCGTCCGTGACACGCGTCGTCGTGTCCGTCAGTCCCAGCGGCTTGAAGAGCAGGTCTCTCAGCGCGTGCCCGTAGTTGAGCCCCGCCCGGCGCGAGAGGGCATGGCCCAGCACTCCCATGCCGAGGAGTGATTCCGAGTAGGGACGCGGCGGCGCCACCGCGGGTTGATAGCCGCGCAGGAAGTCCCCGAAGAGTCCCGCCGAGTAGTGGCCGAAGGGGTCCTCCGGATTGCGAGTCCCCGCGTCCAGGTTGGGCGGCAGGTGCGGCATGCCCGAGGTGTGCGTGGCGAGCTGCTCCAGCGTGATGCGGCCCGCGGCTTCGTGGGTGAGCAACGCGCGGGGAATCAGGTCCGCCAGCGGCGTGTCCAGCCGCAGCTCGCCCCGCTCCACCATCAACGCGAGCAGGGCGCCCGTGAAGACCTGCGTCAGCTCGCCCACCGCGAACAGGGCGTCGCTGGCGGGTGGGGCGCCCTTGCCGCGCAGGGCGCGCACGTGGTGCTCGCCCCCCACGGTGAGGCCCACGCACAGGGCCGCGGAGCGATACCCGCGCACGTAGCGCCGGGTCTCCTCTTCGATGAGCTGGGAAGGTGAAGGCATCGTGGTCGGCAGGTCTGCCCGGCCTTGGCCAGGATGTCACCCCAATTCCCGCCGTCCTCCAGCGGGCCTCGTGGGAATCCACGGGGCCGCCCCGATGCCGTGGCTCTGTTGGATTCTGGTATGGAGTTGCGAAGACGTGATTTCCATGGAATGCGGTTCCTGATATGGGTCATCTCGTTTTCGAGCAAGGCAGCCCGGGGCAGGGCATGTCGAGCTCGCATCGCTGACGCAGGGACTCCGCCGTGAGATGGGGGGGCCACCATGGCGTGAGTCGTGCTGTCACGGGCGGGCCCGCGAATTGACGAAATGTCGCTCGCGGGCCCGCCCGTCGCTGTGCAAGTCCCCGGAATCCCGAGCGGGGCGGGCTGGAACGGCACGTGAAAGGGAAAGCCTCCGCAAGGAGGTCGTCGACATGTGCTGCCCGGTCCCGTCCCGTGTGAATCCTCTCACCCGTCACTTCATCGAGCGTCGCTCGCGCCGCAAGCTCCGTGACGACGTGCTCGACT
Source organism: Pyxidicoccus fallax (assembly GCF_012933655.1). Classification (GTDB taxonomy): domain Bacteria; phylum Myxococcota; class Myxococcia; order Myxococcales; family Myxococcaceae; genus Myxococcus; species Myxococcus fallax. Next base: position 4,105 of record NZ_JABBJJ010000523.1, read on the forward strand.
TCATCCTCGAGTTCGGTGACCGCGCCCGCGCCAGTGGCATCACCCATGTCACGGTGCTGGAGCGGGACCTGCCGGCCACCCTGCGGGATTCCTCGCTTGCCCGGCAGGCCCGCGGGTGGATCGTCCTGCTGAGCGACGAGGAGCGCCTCGTCACCTGCTACCGGCGGGAGGACGCGAGCCGCTTCATCCGCCGCAAGTCGAAGCGCCGCATGTTCGCGGAGCGGGACCAGCGGGTCTGAGCGTCAGTCCTTCTCCAGCGCTGCATTTTTCGACCTGGCCCGCGGAAGCCCCGCGCGCTTGCCGCCGCTCTTCAGCCTGTCCTCGGTGGTCGGGTCGCCTGTCCGGACGCCTGGTCCCCCGGTTCCTCCGCTCGTGCCTCGGGTTCCAAGTGCCTTCTGGAGAGGCGTGGGTGTCGCGGTGCCGGGAGGCTCGGCCTGGAGCGCCTGTCGCGAGGAGGGCGCCGTGTCCTTCGTCGGGGCTTGCTCCACGGGCTCCTGCCGCGTCTTCGCCTGCACGGCTTCGGGCACGGGCGCGACGGGCGCGTTCTTCGTCACCACGGGCGCCTTCGTCTCGGCCGCGGGCTCCTGGCTCGCGGCCATCGGCCCCAGCAACACGAGTCCCGCGAGCGCCGCCACCGCCGAAGTCCCCAGGGCCACCGCGCCCACCGGGACGCGCCGCTCCAGCAGCCTGCGCGCGGACTCCGCGCTGTCGGGCCGGTCCTCGATGCGCTCGGAGAGCAGCCGGGTCAGCAGCCGTCGCAATCGGCGCGGCACCTCCGCCGGCAGTGGCTTCTCCCCGGGGAAGCCCCCCGCGAGCGCCTCGTACAGCACCAGCCCCAGCGCGAAGAGGTCCGACTGCGCCACCGCGCGCCCCAGCCGCTGCTGCTCGGGCGCCATGTACCGCAGCGAGCCGATGAGCGCCGCGGACTCCGTCAGCGTCGTCGCGCCGTCCAGCCGGGCGATGCCGAAGTCACACAGCTTCGCGCCGTCCGGCGCCAGCAGGATGTTCCCCGGCTTCACGTCCCGATGGATGAAGCCGCGCTCGTGCGCCGCTCCCAGCGCGGCCAGCATCCTCCGCGACAGCCCTTCCACCTCCGGCCAGGGCAGGGGCCCGTCCTTCGTCAGCTTCGCGCGCAGGTCCGGCCCGTCCACCCGCTCCATCGCGTACCAGCAGAAGCCCCGCTCCTCGCCCTCGGCCAGCACGCGGACGATGGCCGGGTGCTGCACCTGCCGCAGCGCCTCGGCCTCGCGGCGGAAGCGCGCCCGCACCGCAGGGTCCGCCGCCACCAGCGTCGACAGCACCTTCACCGCGCACGGGCCCGCGTACCCCTCCGCCGCGTACACCGTGCCCATGCCCCCCGCGCCCAGCCGTCCCACCAGCCGGAAGCCTCCGAGCGACTCGCCCGTGAGGTCCACCTCCGGCGAGAAGCGCGCGATGCCCGGCGCCGTCTCCACGCGCGCCAGGTCCACCTGCACGCCACACGCGGAGCAGGGCACCACCAGGTCCGCGCGAGCGCCCGGCAGCGGGGTACGACAGGCGGGGCAGAGGAAGTTCATGCGTAGAGGTCGATTCCGTACTCGTCCAGCTTCCGGTCCAGCGTCGGCCGCGAGATTCCGAGCGACTCCGCCGCCGCGCTCTTCACCCCCCGCGCCCGCTTGAGCGCGAGGACGATGTGCTCACGCTCCACGGCCTTGATGACCTCCGCCAGCGTGCCTTGGACACCGCTGGCCGGGCCCGGGGTTCCCGCGCCACCCTCCCGCTCCGGCG
>NZ_JABBJJ010000524.1 GCF_012933655.1 Pyxidicoccus fallax
AGCGTCAGATGTTTATACGCGCCAGGCGCTGGGCGGGAGGCGGCAGCGGCGCGGCCAGCGGCGCCACCGACGGCGGCGCGTTCGCGGCGGCTTCCACGAAGGCGGGCTGGGCGGGGCGCTCCGCGGCGCGGCGGTCGATCCGGATGTCCCGGTCGAGGAGGCTCGGAACCGGCACGTTCTGGACGGTGACGGCGCAAGCGGCGCAATCACCCACGGGCGGCAGCGTGGCACCGCACTTCAAGCACTTGGACAACGGACTCCTCCCGGCTGGACGGCGGGTGCCATGAAAAGACGTCCACGCGCGGGGGGCAAGAAAAGTGCGAGCCCCCGAGGTCCCTCGCTTGAGGAACCGTCAGGGGCTCGTCAACCGCTGAGCCGTCACGTCCCCTTCGGGACGTTCCGTATGTGGGGGGCTTCACCCCTAGGCATGGACACGTCGGCGTCCCGCGGCCCCGACCAACAAGAGAACGACGATGGCGCCAATCACGGACATGATGATGCCCGAGGGATGCAGGTCGAAGAGCCGCCCGTTACGGCTGAACAGCGAGCCGATGAGGCCGCCCACGAGCGAGCCGACCATTCCCAGCAGCGTCGTGGCCAGCAGACCCATGCTCTGACGACCCGGCAGGATGGCGCGGGCAATGAGACCCGCGATGAGGCCAACGACGATGAATGCGAGAATCCCCATGAGTGTCTCTCTCCTGTGTTGGGGGACCTCATGAGGTCCCGGACGGGAGAAACGTAGGAATCACCACGTGACAGTGTGAACCCGCCCACGCCAGGCGCCTGCCTGCCCGACCGCTATCCGAGTTCTCCGTCCAGGTGCATCATCACCGCGAGAGCCGCCAGCGCCGCCGTCTCGGTACGGAGGATGCGCCGGCCCAGGGTGACGTTGCGGGCGCCGATTCTTCCGAGCGCGTCCACCTCCTCGCGTGCGAGTCCGCCCTCGGGCCCCACCACCAGCGCCACCGGCGTGCCCGGGCCGGCCGCGCGGAACGCCTCGCCCAGCGGCACCGCGGACTCCTCTTCGTCCAGCACCAGCAGCACCGTGCCCGCGGGCAGCGCGCGCGCCGCCTCCAGCAGCGGCGCCGGTGTCGCCACGTGCGGCACGTCGTCGCGGCGGCACTGGCGCGAGGCCTCCTCGACAATCTTCGTCCACCGCGCGGTGCGCTCCTCGGCGCGCTTCGGCTCCAGCTTCACCACGCTGCGCGCCGTCGCCACGGGGTGGAACGCGGCGGCGCCCAGCTCCGTGCCCTTCTGCAGCACCATCTCCAGCTTGTCCCCCTTGGGCAGTCCCTGCAGCACGCTCACCGCGCGGCGCGGCGGGGCCACGCGCACGGCGCCGAGCGACACGTGCACGACCTCCTCGCCCACGGACCGCACGCGGGCCTCGTAGGCCCGGCCCTTTCCGTCGAAGACCTCCAGCGCGTCGCCTTCCTCCAGGCGCAGCACGTGGAGCAGGTAGTGGCGGCGTTCTCCGGTCAGCTCCACCTCGGCGGGGGCGGGCTCCGGCAGCGGGACGAAGAGGCGGACCACGGTGACTTCCTCCGGCGGGACGGCGGGCACGGTCGGCCCGCGTCGGGGGGCGCGACTTCAACAGCAAGCCGCCGCCCCGCGCCAGCGTCAGGCTCACTTCCCCGCATCATCCTCCTCGGGCTTCTTGCCCAAAGGCAGCGTCGCGTCCTCCTTGCTGCCTGTCAGGTTGTCCTCGCGGTCTCCGGCGAAGCTCCGGGCCTGGTCGGGGACGCCCCGCCCGCTGCTGTCACCCTGGCCCTGCTGCCGCTTCACCGTCTCTCCGTAGCCCCGGCCCGGAGTCGTGGTTCCCATCTTGTTCGTCATCGCGTGCTCCTCATGTGGAGGGAGTGTCCCTCTCAAGTTGGGAGGAGTTGGGAAGCGACGCCAGGGTGGGGCAGGCGAGGGAGCGACAGGTCCGGACGCGGCCTGTGGGCGAGCAAAGCGGCGCCGGTCCTGGTATGGCGGCGTGCCATGTCCACGCTCACCATCGAGGCCACCCGCTCGGGGCTGGTCGAGTCCTTCCACACCGTGTCCGTCGCGGTGGTGGACACGGAGGGCACACTCGTCGCGCAGGCGGGTGACCCGCACCGCGTGACGTACTGGCGCTCCGCGGCCAAGCCCTTCCAGACGATGCCGATGGTGCGCGACGGCGCGGCGGAGCACTACGGCTTCGGCGCGCGCGAGCTGGCGCTGGCGTGTGGCTCGCACTCCAGCGAGCCCATGCACCGGGCGCTGGCCGCGTCCATGCTGCGCGCGTGTGGCTGCGAGGAGCACCAGCTCGCCTGCGGCCCGCACCCGCCGCTGTCCCAGGCGGTGGCGGATGAGGCGATGCGCGCGGGCGTCATCCTCACGCCGCGCTGGAGCAACTGCTCGGGCAAGCACGCGGGCCTGCTCGCGCTGGCCCGCCACCACGGCTGGGACACGCAAGGCTACGAGCGCGCCGGCCACCCCGTGCAGGAGCGCGTGCTCGACGAGGTGATGCGCTGGACGGGTCAGTCCCGGGACGCGCTCAAGCTGGGCGTGGACGGGTGCAGGGCGGTGTGCTTCGGCCTGTCCCTGCGCGCCATGGCCACCGCGTACGCGCGGCTGGGCGTCTCACCGGAGCCGGCGGCGCGCCAGCTGCGCGAGGCCATGGTGACTCACCCGGAGCTGGTGGCGGGGACGGGACGCCCCTGCACGGACCTGATGGCGGCGGCGCGCGGCGCGGTGGTGGCCAAGGTGGGCGCCGAGGGCGTCTACTGCGCGGCGATACCCGAGGTGGGGCTGGGACTGGCACTGAAGGTGGAGGACGGCGACGGGCGCTGCTCGCCTCCCGCGCTGCTCGCCGTGCTGCGGCAGGTAGGCGAGCAGCGGGGGCTCTCGCTGCCGGTGGCGGAGTTGAGGCAGCATGCGGAGCCGGTGCTTCGCACCACCCGGGGCGAGCCGATTGGCGAGCTGCGGGCCACCGGCGCGCTGCGCTTCCACTGAACGCCTCACCCCTGGACGAAACGACGGACCCGGAGAGCCTCGTCACCATGCGCCGCCGCGACAAGGGCCACCGCCACGGACGCGACACCACGGTGGCCCGCTTCACGCTGGCGCGGGCCAACGAGGAGATGGTGCTGGCGGACAGCTCCCTCAAGGGGGAGCGCCGCGTGGCCGTCATCCGCCTCGCGGTGCTGGTGCTGCTGGCCTTGAGCCAGTTCCTCGTCTCCCGCTGGGGCACCGAGCCGTACGCGCCGGTGCTGGACGGGGCGCGCAAGGTGGCCATCGCCGCCTACGCGCTCTTCGCCTGCGCCGCCCTCCTGGTGCTGCACTACCAGACGCCGCACCCGCAGCGGGCCCGGTGGTTCCCGCTGCCCACGGCGCTGGCGGACACCAGCTTCTTCTCGTACATGGCGTGGCACACCTGGCAGCGCACGGGCCAGTTCGACGGCGGGATGCTGGCCGGCAGCCTGGGCATGGTGCTGGCCTTCTCCGTCGCCCGCTACTCGTGGCTGCACGTGCTCCTGTCCACGGTGCTGTCTTCCGCGGGGTACGCGCTGCTCGCGGTCGTGACGGGGCACGGCTCCCCGGCGCGCATCTGCTTCGTCGTCTCCTGCTACGTGGCCCTGGGCGTCCTCATCGCCCTCACCAACGCGGACGTGGGCGGCATGTTCCTCAACCTGCGCCGCCGTGACGGCCTGTCCCGCTTCCTGCCGAAGCAGCTGGTGGAGCGGATGATGCAGCTGGGGGACGAGCCGCTCCAGCCGGTGCAGCGCGAGGTGACCATCCTCTTCAGCGACATCCGCGACTTCACCGCGCTCAGCGAGTCGCTCCAGCCGCGCGAGGTGCTGGAGCTGTTGGACGACTACTTCGCGCACATGACGCACATCGTGATGGCGCGCGACGGCATCGTGAACAAGTTCCTCGGCGACGGGATGCTGGCGTGCTGGGGCGTGCCGGACCACCGCGAGGACCACGCGGAGCTGGCCATGCGGGCGGCGCTGGACATGCGCGCGAAGCTGGAGGAACTCAACGCGCACCGCGAGCAGAAGGGCCAGCCCCGGCTGCGCATCGGCATCGGCCTGCACACCGGCGTGGTGGCGGCGGGCATGCTCGGTGGCGCCGAGCAGCACGAGTACACCGTCATCGGCGACGCGGTGAACCTGGCCTCGCGCGTGGAGGGGCTCACCAAGACGCTCGGCGTGGACATCCTGGTGAGCGAGAGCACCTGGCTCAAGGGCGGAGAGCGCTTCGCCGGTGAGCGCCTGGGCGAGGCCCACGTGCGCGGCCGGCGCGGGGCGGTGGTCGTCTACACGCTGGAGCGCCGGCTCGCCACGGGGGAGCGGCCCGCGGTCCGGGCCGCCACCGGGACGTAGCGGCCGGACCTTCGGGCCTTCAGCTCACAGCGCCAGCCGGGCCACGGGCGCGCCGCCCGCCATCACGCGGGCGTGCAGCTCGCGCTTCAGCCCCAGCGAGAACAGGGCGAGCGTGAGGAGGTACACGGGCTCGATGAAGAAGAGCATTGGCCCGCCCAGCGACAGGCCGTGGGTCTTCTTCTCGAAGACGACGTGCGCGCCGACGACGAGCGCGAAGCGCACCACCATGACGCCCACCGCCACGGCGGCCACGGTGCCGCCGGGCAGACGCGCCACGGACTCCGCGGCGAGGAGCGTGGGCACCAGCGGCAGCGCCATCAACAGCCCCGCCGTCCACTCCAGCGTCACCGCGTAGAGCACCACCGCCGCCACCAGCACGTGCGCCGCGGTGAGGCCGCCCACGGGCAGGGCCACGCGGGCCAGCGGTGCGAGCAGGGCGAAGAGGAAGAGGTAGGCCCCCACGAAGTGCACGGCGCGGCTGACGCCGTTCTCGTGCAGGGGCATCCAGGCGCGCAGCTTGTCGGCGAAGCTCATGGGCGCGGGGCTCAGGCGCGGACCGGGGCACCGCCGGCCTGCGTCTGGGGCAGGGGCTTGAGGACGTAGTCCCCGAAGAGCACCGCCACGAAGAAGAGCGGGCCCACCAGCGCGTGCACCAGGTTGGTGAGGAACGACGGGGACTTCTTCTCCCAGACGGTGTGCCCCGCCAGCTGCACCAGCCAGCCGAACAGCGCGATGCCCACCACGCCCCACGTGGGAATCATCCGGCCCAGGGGGATGCAGGCCACCATGAACAGCATCACCACCGTGCCCAGCTTCAGGTCCGCGCGCAGGTACCAGATGGCGGTCGTCACCATCGACACCATGCCCAGCGTCAGGATGCCGCCCGGCAGCGCCGGCACGTCCGCCAGCTTCACCCAGTCCAGCATCGCGACGATGTGCAGGACGATGAGCGGAATCGCGATTTTGTGCGTCAGGCGGTTGGTGGGGTGCTGGTGCGAGGAGTAGTACTCGTCGAACAGGGCGGCCACGTGGGGCTTGAGCATGGGTCCTCCGGGGGAAGGCGGATGTGGGGCACGATAAGCCAGGTGAAGCCGCCCCCGCTCTGGCCGGACGCGCCAATCTCCTGGCATCCAGCGCCAGCCGCGCTTCAGTCCCCTTCGAGCCCCTCGCGCCAGACGCGGGGCGTCAAACCCGTCCACCGCTTGAAGGCGCGGTCGAAGGTGCTCAGCTCCGAGTAGCCCAGGAGGAAGGCCACCTCGCTGACGCCCAGGTGCGGGTCCTTGAGGTACTGGAAGGCCAGCTCACGGCGCACCGCGTCGACCTCGTCCTGGAAGGCGGTGCCGTGCTCGGCGAGGCGGCGCTGGAGGGTGCGGAGGCTGACGTGGAGCTGCTGGGCGACTTCCCCCACCTGCGGCGGCCCCTCGCGCAGCGAGGCGCGGATGGCGTCGCGCACGCGCTGGACGAACCCGGCCACGGGCGGACCGGCGGCGGGGGTGGGCGCCC
>NZ_JABBJJ010000525.1 GCF_012933655.1 Pyxidicoccus fallax
GGGTGGGAGGGCAGGCGAGCTTCCAGGCGGTGCCTGCACTCGGAGTCGGTTGCTTCCCAGGGGGGCCGGGCGTTAGTGCTCGCCGTCGCGCGACCTGGGTCTTTGGGCTAGCGTGAGGCTGCCTTTGGAGTGGGGCTGATGCTCGCACAGCGTATGGATGAAGCACCCGGAGCCACCACCAAGAAGCGGGTCCTGTTCAACCTGGTGTTCCTCGGCTCGGGGGGCATCGAGCGGTCCGTGTGCAATGTGATGTCGGGGTTGAACCCCGTCCGGTTCGCCACGCGCATCTTCTTCCACCACCGCCCACACACCAAGAGCCAGCGCGACCGCATTCCCCCACAGACCGAGGTGGCCTGGGGCACCGACGAGTTCTCCTACAACCGCAAGATGCTGCCGCGCTTCTTCCTGCGGCAGCTGCAGGAAGCGCGCGACGCGGACGTCATCGTCGCCGGCCAGGAGGGCCGGGCCGCGCTGCTGGCCTGCATGGCCGGGGCGATTCTGCGCAAGCCCGTGGTGGGGATGATCCACTTCGACTGGGGCGCCTTCAGCCGCGAGCAGCCCAAGCGGCAGCTGTGGGGCCTGCGCCTCTTGTACCCGCGGATGAGCCGCATCGTCGCCTGTGGCCATGACTCGGCGAAGGCCTTCCAGGCGCTGGTGCCGGTGAAGCCGGAGCAGCTGGTGGTCATCCCCAACTTCGTGGATGGCGACAAGGTGCGCGCCGCTGGGGAGCAGCCGCTGCCCGAGTGGGCCGAGCCCATCTACCAGAAGCCCGTGGTCATCGCGGTGGGCCGGCTGGAGCACCAGAAGGCCTTCGACGTGCTCATCCGCGCCCATGCCCGGATGCGGGAGGCGGGCGTGGACCACCACCTGCTCATCCTGGGCGAGGGCTCGCTCGCGGCGGAATTGAAGGCGCTGACGCAGTCGCTGGGCGTGGAGTCCTCCGTCTTCATGCCGGGCTTCACCCCCAACCCGCACGCGCTGATGCGCCGGGCCGCCGCCTTCGCCCTGTCCTCGCGGTTCGAGGGCCTGCCCATGGTGATGCTGGAGGCGCTCGCCCTGGGCTGCCCCATCGTCAGCACGGATTGCCCGTCCGGCCCGGCCGAGGTGCTGGAGCACGGCAAGCACGGCAAGCTGGTGCCCACCGAGGACCCCCAGGCCCTGGCGGACGCGCTGGGCCGGGTGGTGTCCGACGACGTCTACCGCAAGGACCTGTCCCAGCGGTCCCGGGCGCGCTCCGAGGAGCTGTCCGCCGACCGGGCCCTGAAGGCCTGGGAATCCCTGCTGTCGTCCCTCTAAAGCCGCGCGGGCGGACGGGCCCCCGCCTGTCAGGCGGGGGGATGCAAGCGGCGTCCCTGGGGTGTTGTCCTCCGAGTCCCCGGAAGGGGTCGCCACCCCCTGGGAGGGCGATCCGGGGCAAGGAATTCCTTGCCGGCCCGGGGCGGCTTCAACAGGATTCGCCCCCATCATGACGACGACGAACGAGACGCAGGGCCTGAACTTCCTCCAGGAAATCATCGAGGAAGACCGGCGCACGGGGAAGCACGCGGGACGCGTGCATACCCGCTTCCCGCCCGAGCCCAACGGCTACCTCCACATCGGCCACGCCAAGTCCATCTGCCTCAACTTCGGGCTGGCGCAGCAATATGGGGGCAAGTGCAACCTGCGCTTCGACGACACCAATCCCGTCACCGAGGACACCGACTACGTCGAGTCCATCCAGCGGGACGTGAAGTGGCTCGGCTTCGACTGGGAGGACCGCAAGTACTTCGCGTCCGACTACTTCCCGAAGCTGTATGACTTCGCGGTGGAGCTCATCAAGCAGGGCAAGGCGTACGTGTGCAGCCTGTCGCCCGACGAGATTCGCGAGTACCGCGGCGACTTCACCACGCCCGGCCGGGACAGCCCGTACCGCAACCGCTCCGTGGATGAGAACCTGGACCTCTTCCACCGCATGCGTTCGGGCGAGTTCCCCGACGGCGCGCACACCCTGCGGGCGAAAATCGACATGACGTCGCCCAACCCCGTGCTGCGCGACCCGCCCATCTACCGCATCCGGCACGCGCACCACCACCGCACCGGCGACGCGTGGCCCATCTACCCGCTCTACGACTTCGCGCACTGCCTGTCGGACGCCATCGAGGGCATCACCCACTCGGTCTGCACGCTGGAGTTCGAGAACCGGCGCGTGCTGTACGACTGGATTGTCGACAACCTCATCAAGGGGGACCGGCCGTACCAGTACGAGTTCTCCCGGCTGAACCTCAACTACACGGTGATGAGCAAGCGCAAGCTGCTCAAGCTGGTCAACGAGGGCTTCGTCTCCGGCTGGGACGACCCGCGGATGATGACCATCTCGGGGCTGCGCCGCCGCGGCTTCACGCCGAAGTCCCTGCGTGACTTCGCGACGCGCGTGGGCGTGAGCAAGACGCAGCAGCTCATCGACATGGGCGTGCTCGAGCTGTGCATCCGCGAGGACCTCAACGAGACGGCGCCCCGGGCCATGGCGGTGCTGCGCCCGCTGAAGGTGGTGCTGGAGAACTACCCGGAAGGGCAGGTGGAGCAGCTGGAGGTGCAGAACCACCCGCAGAAGCCGGAGATGGGGACGCGCCAGGTGCCCTTCATGCGCGAGCTGTACATCGAGGCGGACGACTTCATGGAGGACCCGCCGAAGGGGTTCTTCCGGCTGGCGCCCGGCAAGGAGGTGCGGCTGCGCTCGGCGTACTTCATCAAGTGCGAGAAGGTCATCAAGGACGCGGCGGGCAACGTGGTGGAGCTGCGCTGCTCGTATGACCCGGCCACGCGCGGCGGCAACGCGCCGGACGGGCGCAAGGTGAAGGGCACGCTGCACTGGGTGCCCGGCAATGCGCCCACGGCCGAGGTGCGGCTGTACGACCGGCTCTTCTCCATGGAGGACCCGGAGGCGGACGAGAAGCGGGAGTTCACCGAGTTCATCAACCCGGACAGCCTCCAGGTGCTCCGCGACGCGCGCGTGGAGCCGATGCTGGCGGATGCCCCCGCGGAGTCGCGCTTCCAGTTCGAGCGCCAGGGCTACTTCTACGTGGACCCGAAGGACTCCAAGGCCGGCAAGCCCATCTTCAACCGCACGGTGACGCTGAAGGACTCGTGGACGAAGGAGCAGGGCAAGGGCGGGAAGTAGTCCCCCTGGGCCTCACGGTGCCGCCGATGACTTCGGCGGCACCCGGCATGAGGCATGGCCGAGGATGACGTCCCCGTCGACGGTGCTCGTCGGCGTGGGCGTCCACCCCGCCGCGAGCCGGGCGTCCAGCATTTCATCGGCCGTTGGTCTGTGGTCCCACACGGAGACCGCGAGCACCCCGCCCAGTCAGGTGGTGTCGAAGACGAGGTAGCGCCCGTTCTTCCAGGGCAGCACCACGTCGTGGGTGAACTCGTCCTGGACCACGACCTCCGCCACGTCGAGCGGCGGCGTGTGCGCGAAGCCCCACCGCACCACGTCCTGGAGCAGGGTGAGCGGCGCGAGCTCCCGCTCCAGCGCGGCGCGCTGCTCGGGGGGCAGTCCGGAGCCGTCCTTCAAGGGGACCATGCGGGCAGCATATCCTTGCCGGGTCCGACGGCGCACGACCGGGCCGTGACGTCCGTGGGCGGCTCGGTGCGGGTCGGTCCGCCTCCGCGATGGAGGCGTGGCCGCCAGGCGGAGGCAGCGCTCCTCCGGAGGGCCGTCCCGGACGGCGGTGCGAGACGCGCGGCCGGGCGGCGCGGAATGGGCGGTTGAATCACAACCGCCCGAGGACCACTCCTCCTGTCAGGCCCGGGACATCCCGCCCCGGCCAGCAGGAGGCACACGCGCAATGGCCTGCGGCACGCTCCCACGCCTGTGGCCGCCGCCCACCCAGGCCGAGGTGGACGCCATCATCCGCATGGAGGACCCCGTCCTCCGCAACCTCCACATCACCCAGGCGTACCACGTGCTGAAGGTGGCCCTGACGGACGTCTTCGGCGAGGAGGACGTCAACTGGTGTGGCTTCTCCACGTGGGCGTCGAAGACGGCGGGCGCCTTCATCCGCAAGGACGTGCTGCCGGGACTCCTGGGAGAGCTGCTCGACAAGGCGGACGCGGTGACGCGCAGCCTCACCGAGCTGCAGGACACGCTGCTCGGCGCGTGGGGCGCGTCGGTGGGCGTGCAGTTCGTGCTGGCGCGCACGCTGGAGGAAATCACCGACGAGGTGGCCCGCAACGCGGCGCGCGGCAACTTCATCGTCTTCGAGGAGCTGGGGCCGCTCTACACGGACATCCTGGAGACGTTCTCCGGCATGGAGACGCCGGACACCTCGCGGCTGGAGCGGGTGCTGTCGCGGCTGTCGCCCGGGCCGCTGGAGGAGGGCGGGCAGGACCTGCTCATCCGCGCGACACGGGCGTACTTCGAGGCCATGTTCACGACGGACAGGAAGGCGCGCGCGGAGCTGATGTTCCTGGGCAACGCGCTGGTGGGCTACCACGAGCAGGCGCGATTGCAGGGCCCCGTGGTCGCCGCGCTGAACGCGCCGCTGCGAGAGCTGTTCCTGGACAACCTGGTGGAGTTCACGCGCGCGGACCCGAACCGGCGCGTGCGCGGTACGCCCGAGTGGGGCCTGCGCGGGGCCTTCACGCCCCTGGCCAACCGGCTGGAGCGCATCTGGCGCGAGCTGGCCACGCGCACGCTGATGCGAATCGAGCTGCCGGACGTGACGCTGCGGCTGGGGGAGGACATTCCGGCGCTGACATCGGAGCGGGACTTCCCGCCGGAGCTGGCGCGGCTGGAGCATCCGGACCTGGTGGCGCTGATGGCGGAGCTGGACCGCACGCCGGACGACACCGCGGGCAGCGCGGCGCGCGACTGGGGGAGCCTGGCGGACCGGATGAACCTCATCGTGGACCTGTTCCGCACGCGCCAGCAGGACCGGCTGCTGTACGACCAGCCCTTCACGTTCCTCCAGGTGGACGCGTTCAAGTCGGGACGGGTGCCGCACGGGCGGCTGTGAGGGCGGACAGGCGGGCAGGCCCCTGGCGGACGGGAGGCGTGGCGGTCCGGGGCGCTGGCATCCCGTTCAGGGGCCGACATGCGCAGGTTCTGGGGACACCCCCTCCGGGAGCCAACGCATGGGCCTGTTCGACCGACTCTTCGGACGTATCCGTGATGCCGCCGCGCCCCGCTCGTGGCCGACGCGCGTGGACCCTCGCCGGGACCGCATCCCCACGGGGACGAGTGTGACGGGCGGCGCACCGGCGGGGAGGGACTCGGATGCGCAGGCGCTGGAGCGCTATCAGTATCTCGTGCGCACCGCGCCGCCGCAGGTGCTGGAGCAGGTGCATCGCGAGGCCTTCTCCCGGCTCAGCCCCGAGCAGCGCCGCAAGGCCTTGTACGAGCTCAACGCGTCCATGCCTCCCGGGGAGCGGCTCACCCGTGACGACCCGGCGGCTCTCGCGCGCCTGGCGACCCGGGCCGAACTGATGCGCCCGGGCACCGTCGTGTCTGCGTTTGGGGGCGGGGGCCTGGGAGGGATTGGCATGGGAGGCCTGCTCGCGGGCGGCCTGCTCACGAGCTTCGTGGGCAGCGCGATGGGCAGCATGCTCGCGCACCAGTGGATGGATGGCTTCCACGGGGGCCACGGCTTCGACCATGGCTTTCAGGATGGCTACGGCGACGGCTATGGGGATGGCTTCGAGGCGGGCCAGGATTCAATGGGCAACGCCGACGCCGCGGACGCGGGAGGAGACATCACCACGGCGGACTGGGACGGCGGTGGGGACGACTTCGGCGGCGGAGACGACTGGGGTGGCGG
>NZ_JABBJJ010000526.1 GCF_012933655.1 Pyxidicoccus fallax
AGAGACAGGGACTGGAGGGGGCTTTGTTCGGGGGAGCGCCGCCGGCGTGTCGTCCTCCCGACCTACCCCTTCCAGCACAAGCGTCACTGGATGGAGCCGCGGGCGGAGGTCCCCGTCCGGAGCGTGGCGCTGGAGCGCCAGAAGGACCCCGCGGACTGGTTCTACCTGCCCTCGTGGAAGCGCACCGTGCCTCCCCGCGCCGCCGTGGCCGCGCCCCTGCGCTGGCTCGTCTTCGCGGACGCGCGCGGCCTGGGTGATGCTCTCGCCCGCCGGCTCACGGAGGCGGGGCACACCGTCCACACCGTAAGGCCGGGCGACGACTTCCGCGCCGCCGACGACGGCACGTACGAGGTGGCGCCCGCCCGTGCGGAGACCTACGCCGCGCTGCTGGCCGCGCTCACGGAGGGAGGCGCGCGTCCCGACCGCGTCGTCCACCTGTGGAGCGTGGACGACGCCGGTGGAGCGTTGGAGGACGTGGAGTCCTCCCAGGACGCCGGCTTCTTCAGTCTGCTCTTCCTGGCGCAGGCGCTGGGAGGTCAGGGCGCGGGCGGACCGGTGCACCTCACCGTGGTGTCCACGGGGGTCCAGTCCATCACCGGCCACGAGCCGCTCCAGCCCGCGAAGGCCACCCTGCTGGGCGCCTGCCGCGTGCTGCCGCGCGAGGTGCCGGGCCTCACCTGCCAGTCGCTGGACGTGGAGCCGCCGGAGGACGGCGCGGCCCTGGAGCGCGCGGTGGCGCGGCTGCTGCCCGAGGTGCTGGGCCCCGCGGCGGACGGCGCCGTGGCGCTGCGCGGCGCGTGGCGGTGGGCGCAGGACTTCGAGCAGGTCCGTCTGGACGCCCCGGCGGCGGACGCGGCGCCCCGCCTGCGCGAGCGCGGCACGTACCTCATCACCGGCGGCCTGGGCGGCATCGGCCTGGTGCTCGCGGAGCACCTCGCGCGGCGCGTCCAGGCGCGGCTGGTGCTGGTGGCCCGCACCGCGCTGCCGGAGCCGGCGGAGTGGGAGGGCTGGCTCGCCTCGCACGGCGAGGAGGACGCGGTGAGCCGCCGCATCCGCCAGGTGCGGGCGCTGGAGGCCCTGGGTTCCGAGGTGCGCGTGTTCCAGGCCGACGTGGCCGACCTCGCGCGCATGGAGGACGTGCTGCGCCGCGCCCGCGAGTGCTTCGGCGAGCTGCACGGCGTCATCCACGCCGCCGGCATTCCCGCCGGAGGGCTCGCCCAGCTGCGCACGCGGCAGGCGGTGGGCGACGTCTTCGGCCCCAAGGTGCGGGGCACCTGGGTGCTGCACACCCTGCTGCGCGACACGCCGCTGGACTTCCTGCTGCTGTGCTCGTCCCGCACGGCCTTCACCGCCGAGCCCGGGCAGGTCGACCACTGCGCCGCGTGCGCCTTCCAGGACGCCTTCGCCCACTGGCGCGCCACGCAGGGCGGCACGCCGGTGGTGTCGCTCGGCTGGGACACCTGGCGTGAGGTGGGCCAGGCCGTCTCCACCGCGCTGCCGGACGCGGCCCGGGGAATGCGCGAGGGCATGCTCGCCTCCGCGCTGTCCTCCGCCGAGGGCGTGGACGTCTTCGAGCGCGTCCTCGCGCAGCTGCCCGCGCACGTGGTGGTGTCCACGCAGGACCTGCCGGCGGCCATCGCCCGCTCGGCGACCTTCCTCCAGGACCTGATGGGGAGCTCGGAGCCGGAGGCCGCGCAGGCTCCGGGCGCGGCGCCTTCCAACCTGGACGAGGTGGAGGGAGCGCTGGCGGACATCTGGCGGCGGCTGCTGGGCATCGAGCGCGTGGAGCGGCACGAGAACTTCTTCGACCTGGGCGGCAACTCGCTCATCGGGCTGAAGGTCATTGGCGAGGTGAAGCGCCGCTTCGGCGTGGCGCTGCCGGTGGTGGCCCTGTTCGAGAACCCCACCCTGGGCGCGATGGCCCGGATGCTCGCCCACCCGGAGCAGGAGGCGCCGAAGCACGCGGACCGCCGCGGCCGAGGGGCGAAGCGTCGCGAGCAGATGCAGCAGCGCCGGCAACCGGGCCGCTAGGACCTACACCGAGGGGGAGGAGACAGCGTGGCGGACGCATTGACAGGCACAGAGGTCGCCATCGTCGGAATCGCCGGGCGCTTTCCCGGCGCCCGGGACCTCGACGAGTTCTGGCGCAACCTCTGCGATGGCGTGGAGGCCATCGAGACGCTCTCGGACGAGGAGGCGCTGAAGGCTGGCGCGTCCCCGGCCTCGCTGAGTGATTCGCGCTTCGTGAAGGTGGCGGCGCGGCTGGCGGACGTCGCCGGCTTCGACGCGGCCTTCTTCGGCTATTCGCCGCGCGAGGCGGAGTTGATGGACCCGCAGCAGCGCCTCTTCCTGGAGTGCGCGCTGGAGGCCCTGGAGGACGCCGGCCACGGCGCGCCGCCGCCGGAGCAGCTGGTGGGCGTGTTCGGCGGGCAGGCCCTGAGCACCTATCTGGTGCTGAACCTCCTGACGAACCCGGAGGTGCTGCGCACCACGGACCCGCTCCAGCTCAACCTGGGCAACGCCGGCAGCTTCCTCACCACGCGCGTGTCCTACAAGCTGGACCTGCGTGGCCCCAGCTTCAACGTGGAGAGCGCCTGCTCCACGTCCCTGGTCGCCGTCCACGTGGCGTGCCAGAGCCTGCTCAACCAGGAGTGTGACGTCGCGCTCGCCGGGGGCGTGTCCATCAACCTCCAGCTCCAGGGCGGCTACTTCTTCCAGGAAGGCAGCATCCTCTCTCCGGACGGGCACTGCCGCCCCTTCGACGCGCAGGGGCGCGGCATCGTCTTCGGCAGCGGCGCCGGCGTGGTGGCCCTCAAGCGGCTGGAGGACGCGCTGGCGGACGGCAACCCCATCTACGCCGTCATCAAGGGCTCCGCGGTGAACAACGACGGCGGGGCCCGCGTGGGCTACACCGCGCCGGGCGTGGAGGGCCAGGCCGCCGTCATCTCCGAGGCGCTGGGCAACGCGGGCGTGTCCGCCGGCAGCATCGGCTACGTGGAGGCGCACGGCACCGGCACGGCGCTGGGGGACCCGATTGAAATCCAGGCGCTCACCACCGCCTTCGGCGACGAGGCCGCGGGGCCGGGCACCTGCGCCATCGGCTCGGTGAAGGCCAACGTGGGCCACCTCGACGCGGCGGCCGGCGTGACGGGCCTCATCAAGGCGGCCCTGGCGCTGAAGCACCGCAAGCTGCCGCCCAGTCTCCACTTCGAGACGCCCAACCCCCACATCGACTGGGAGCGCAGCCCCTTTCGCGTCAACACCGCCCTGCGCGAGTGGAAGGCCCCCGCCGGGACGCCGCGCCGCGCGGGCGTGAGCAGCTTCGGCATGGGCGGCACCAACGCCCACGTCATCCTCGAGGAGCCGCCCCCGGCGCCGCGCGCCACGCCCTCCGCCCGGGCGCCCCAGGTGCTGGTGCTGTCGGCCCGCACGCCCACCGCGCTCGCCGCGCAGACGTCCCGGCTGGCCGAGCACCTGCGCGCCCACCCCGGCCTGGACCTGGCCGACGTGGCGCACACGCTCCAGGTGGGCCGCAAGCGCCATCCCCACCGCCGCGTGCTGGTGTGTCAGGACACCGCGGACGCGCTCGCGGGCCTGACGGGCAGTGGGCGCATGCTCACCCAGCACGAGGAGCGCACCGGCCGCCCCACCGTCTTCATGTTCCCCGGCCAGGGCGCCCAGCACGTGGACATGGCGCGCGGCCTCTATGACGGCGAGCGCCTCTTCCGCGAGCAGCTGGACGCCTGCGCCACGCAGCTCAAGCCGCACCTGGGGCTGGACCTGCGCGAGGTGCTCTACCCCACCGCCGCGCGGCGCGAGGAGTCGCAGCGGCTGCTCCAGCAGACGCGCCTGGCGCAGCCCGCCCTCTTCGCCGTGGAGTACGCGCTGGCGAAGCTGTGGATGGCGTGGGGCGTGCAGCCCGAGGCGATGGTGGGCCACAGCCTCGGCGAGTACGTGGCCGCCTGCCTCGCCGGAGTGATGTCGCTGCCGGACGCGCTGGGGCTGGTGGCCGCGCGCGGCAAGCTCATGCAGGAGCTGCCCGCGGGCGCCATGCTGTCCGTGGCGCTGCCGGCGGCGGAGCTGGAGCCCCTGCTGGGCGCGCGGCTGTCGGTGGCGGCGATGAACGGCCCCGCCTTCACGGTGGTGTCCGGTCCCACCGAGGACGTGGAGGCCCTGGCCGCCACGCTGGAGGGCCGCGGCGTGCGCTGCCGGAAGCTGCACACCTCGCGCGCCTTCCACTCGGCGATGATGGACCCCATCCTCGCGCCCTTCGCCGAGCGCGTGCGGCGGGTGAAGCTCCAGGCGCCGAAGCTGCCCTACCTCTCCAACCTCACCGGCACCTGGGCCACGGCCGCCACCGCCACGGACCCGGACGCCTGGGTGCGCCACCTGCGCCAGCCGGTGCGCTTCGCGGCGGGGCTGGCGGCGCTGCAGCCCGGGCGCGTGTTGCTGGAGGTCGGCCCGGGACGCACGCTGTCCACCTTCGCGGGCGCCTCGGGCGCTTCGGGACAGCCCCACACCTCCATCACCTCCCTGCGCCACCCGGAGGACCCGCAGCCGGACACCGCCGTGCTGCTGGGCGCGGTGGGGCAGCTGTGGATGGCTGGCGTGGACATCGCCTGGGAGGCGCTGCGCCCCGGTGAGCGCCGCCAGCGCGTGTCGCTGCCCACCTACCCCTTCGAGCGCAAGCGCCACTGGGTGTCCCCCGGCATGCGCCACCTCGAGGGGGCCGTGCGGCAGGAGGGCGACGCTCCTCCCGCGCCCACGCCGGAGCCGGACGAGGCGGCCGCCCACTCGCGCCCGGCGCTGCGCACCGAGTATGTGGCGCCCACCACCGATGACGAGCGCATGGTGGCGGGCATCTGGGAAGAGGTGCTGGGCGTGCGCCCGGTGGGCCTCCACGACGACTTCTTCGAGCTCGGTGGGCACTCGCTGCTGGCCACCACCGTCGTCGGGCGGCTGCGAGACATCGTCGGCTTCACCGTGCCGCTGCAGGCGCTCTTCGAGTCGCCCACCGTGGCCCGCATGACGTCGCTCGTCGCCGCCCAGCGCCAGAGCCCCGCCCACACCGACCCCGAAATCCAGGCACTGCTGCGAATGCTGGCGGAGCTGTCTCGAGAGGAGGCCGCGGCGGCCAAGTAGCCGCCCGGCGCCCACATCATGGCCCGTTCCAACGCCACGCCCCTCCGGGCGCTCATCCTGTCCATGGAGTACACGCCGAACGTCGCTGGCGGCGTGGGCACCTACGTCTACGAGCTGGCCCGCGGCCTGGTGCGCGCGGGCTGCCGCGTGACGGTGCTCTCGTACACGCCGGGCGAGGCCTCCGTCCTGCGCGAGCCGGGCCTGGAGGTGCACATGGTGCCTCCCAGCCGCGCCAGCCTCTCGCGTGCCGCGCAGCTGACGCTGGTGGGAGGCATCCGCCTCTTCAACGAGGACCTCGCCCACCACGGGCGCGAGCGCATCCGCGAGCAGCGGCCGGACCTCATCCACTTCCACCAGTGGCACACCCACCGCGCCGCGCGCGTGCTGGGCCGCGAGTTCGGCATCCCCGTGCTGGGCACCAGCCACTACATCTCCGAGCCCGCCGAGCGCTGGTGGGGCCAGACGCCGGACCCGGAAATCCTCGAGGAGGAGCGCAGCCTCTACGACGGGACGACGCCCCTGGTGTCCGTGAGCCGCTCCATGAGCGCCCTCATCCGCGACACCTACGGGATGCCCGCGTCCCTGCTGCACACCATCCACTGCGGCATGGACGCGCGGCCCTACCTCCAGCCCGC
>NZ_JABBJJ010000527.1 GCF_012933655.1 Pyxidicoccus fallax
CCACTCCGGAGGAGCGCGCCGTCGCCGCCGCCGAGCGTGCCGCCGCCGCCGCCGAGCGCGCCGCCGAGGCGAGCGCCCGGGCCGCCGAGGCCGCCGAGCGCGCCGCTTCCGCCGCCGCCGGGGCTCCCGCGCCTGGTGCCGCGGCCGCCCCCGCGCCCACGGAAGCCGCGGCCGCCCCCGCCGCCGAGAAGAAGGAAGTGTGGGACGTCACCCTGGGCGCGGGCCTCATCTCGCTGACGGGCAACGCCTCCACCTTCACCTTCAGCGGCCTCGCCAGCGCGCAGCGCAAGACGGAGCACTGGATCTACGCCATCAAGGCGTACAGCTCCTACGGCCGCAGTCGCCCGCCCGAGGTGGAGGGCGAGGAGGCCGTCTCCCAGGTGGTGGCCCTCAACGCGGGCCTGGAGCTGCGCGGAGACCGCCGCTTCACCCAGGTGCTCAGCGGCTACCTGCTGGCCGGCGCCGAGACGGACCACGTGAAGAGCGTGGAGTCGCGCAGCTTCGGCGAGGGCGGTCTCGGCGTGCTGTGGTGGGACGAGAAGACGCCCGAGGGCAAGGAGTCCTACCTGCGCACGGACGCCGCCTTCCGCTACGCCCACGAGACGCGCTTCCAGTACTACCCCACGCGGTTGGATTTGGAGGACGTGGACCTGGGCGGCCCCCGCTTCGGCGCGGTGTTCCGCTACGGCCTCAGCAAGAACGTCCTCTTCAAGGAGGACGTGGAGGTGCTCGTCAGCGTCATCGGTGACTCGCGCATGCTGCTCAACAGCCAGACGCAGCTGTCCGTGGGCCTGACGGAGGCCCTCTCGCTGAGCACCAGCTTCATGGTGAAGCACGACAGCGCGCCGCCCCCGGGCAAGGTGTCCACCGACACCGCGCTGGCCCTCAACCTCGAGGTGAAGCTGTAGCCCGCAAAAGCAACGCGGCGCCGGGGAAGCTCCTCGGCGCCGCGTAGGGTGGGGCGGTGGTGCCGCCCCTGCTGCTTCAGCGGAACTAGTGCGCCTCGGACTGCTCCTGCGAGGTGGGCTTCTTCTGGTTGCCGCCGTAGCGGCCCTGCTGCGCGTTGGCGCCGATGTCGATCGCCTGCATGTCGCTGTACTGCGAGCCCGGCGGCGTGGCGTAGCGGTAGCGCGTGCCCAGGTCGATGAGCGGAATCGCCAGCATCAACAGCACGAACAGCAGGGACACGGCGAAGAACAGCCGGTTGAGGCCCTGGTGCTCGGACAGGTGCATGAAGAACAGCGCGACCAGCGCGCCCTTCGTGGTGGCGATGATGAGCGCGAGCATCAGGCCGAAGGTCGGCATGTGCATGCGGCCGGTGACGACGGTGATGAGCGTCAGCACCAGCAGCGCGCCCCAGATGACCCAGTAGCGGCCCGCACCGTGATGTCCGTGGTGTTCGCCCGGGTGGGTGTCAGTGGCCATGGTGGAGGAACCCTTCAGACGAGATACAGCAGCGGGAAGAGGAAGATCCACACCAGGTCGACGAGGTGCCAGTACATGCTGCCCAGCTCGACCATGGTGTAGTTGTTCGGACCGAAGTCACCCTTGCGCAGCGCTCGCACCATCGCGAAGGCCAGCACCACCATGCCGATGACGACGTGGAGGCCGTGGAGGGCCGTCGCGCAGAAGTACACCGTGAAGTACATCGGCGCGCCCGGCAGCTGGATGCCCTCGTAGAAGTAGTAGCGGCCCGGCAGCGTGCCAATCTCGAACTTGTGGTGGTACTCGAAGTACTTGATGACGAGGAAGCCGATCGCCATCAGCAGCGTGAGGAAGATCTGGACGGCGACGGCCTTGTTCTTCCCCGTCTTCGCGTAGTGCACCGCGAGCGCCGCGGTGAGCGAAGAGGTGATGAGCACCACCGTGTTCACCGTGCCCAGCGTCAGGTCCAGGCTGCGGCTGCTGGCGGCCCACGCCTCCGGGAAGAGGAAGCGGTAGACGCCGTAGCAGATGAACAGGCCCGCGAAGAGCAGGATTTCCGTCGTGAGGAACAGCCACATGCCCAGCCGCGCGGCGTTGTCCTGCACCTCGAGCGAGGCGAAGTGCATGGCAAGGCGGGGGACGGGCGCCGCCGGGGCCCCGGCGGTGGAAGCACTAGACTGCATCGGGCACCTCGGCCTTCTTCGGATCCACGTAGAAGTGCGGCTCCTCGGGGTACGTCGGCTGCGGACCCACGAAGTTGTGGGTGGGCGGCGGCGACTCGGTCAGCCACTCGTAGCCCTTGCTGCGCCACGGGTTGTTGCCCGCCACCCGGCCGTAGAACAGCGCGTACGCCAGGTACATGGCGATGATGACGAAGCCGAACGCCAGCAGGGACGCGCCCGCCGTGGAGGCCACGTTCAGCGCCTGGAAGCGCTCCGGGTACTCGTAGTAGCGGCGCGGCATGCCGTTGTTGCCCAGGAGGAACTGGGGGATGAACGTGGCGTTGAACCCGAGGATGATGAGCGCCGCGGACACCAGGCCCCACCCCTCGTGGTACATGCGCCCGAACATCTTCGGGAACCAGTAGTGGATGGCGGCCAGGAAGGCCATGATGGTGGCTCCCACCATGATGAAGTGGAAGTGCGCCACCACGAAGTAGGTGTCGTGCCAGGGGATGTCCAGCGAGGTGGTGCCCAGCGCGATGCCCGTCATGCCGCCGAAGACGGTGAAGAACAGGAAGCCGCAGAAGTAGGCGAAGGGCGTCTTGAAGTCGACGGCGCCCTTGTAGACGGTGCCCACCCAGTTGAAGACCTTGATGGCGGTGAACACGCCGACGAGCATCGTCAGCACGCCGAACAGACCGCCCGCGAAGGTGGACTGGCCGGAGACGAACATGTGGTGGCCCCAGGCGAAGAAGCCCACGAAGGCGATGCCGAGGCTGGAGTACGCCACCGCGCGGTAGCCGAAGATGTTCTTCCGGCTGAAGGCGGAGACAATCTCGCTCATCACGCCGAAGGCCGGCAGCACCATGATGTACACGGCCGGGTGGCTGTAGAACCAGAACAGGTGCTGGAAGAGCACCGGGTCACCGCCGCGGGCCGGGTCGAACATGCCGAACCCGAACAGGTTCTCCACCGTCACCAGCACCAGCAGGAGGCCGATGACGGGCGTGGCCAGCACCTGGATGCAGCTGGTGGCGTAGATGGCCCACACGAACAGCGGCATCTTGAACCAGGTGATGCCGGGCGCCCGCATGGTGTGCGTGGTGACGATGAAGTTGATGCCCGTGACGATGGAGCTGAACCCGATGATGAACGCGCCGAAGAGCACGGGCGCCACCGTCGTCGTCGTGTGCGCGCTGTACGGCGTGTAGAACGTCCAGCCGGTGTCCAGGCCGCCGTTGAGCATGCCCCACAGCGCCAGCATCGCGCCCGTCAGGTAGATGTAGAGCGACAGGAGGTTCAGCCGGGGGAAGGCCACGTCCTTGGCGCCCAGCATCAGCGGCAGCATGAAGTTGCCGAAGACGGCGGGGATGGCCGGAATCATGAAGAGGAAGATCATGACCAGGCCATGGAGCGTGAACGTACGGTTGTACGTCATCGCGTCCATGATGGTCGGACCGGGCGTGAGCAGCTCCAGCCGGATGAGCAGCGCGAAGATGCCGCCCACCAGGAAGAACAGCAGGACCCAGAACAGGAACATGAGCCCGATGCGCTTGTGGTCAACCGTCAGCAGCCACGACTTGATGGTGGTGCCGTCGACCAGGTAGCTCGGGTGGTGGTCGTGGTGCTCCTCGTGCGCGGGGGTGGCGCCCGGGGCTGCGATGCTACTGGATGGCGTCATAGGCGGGTCCCTCGGAGGCGCCCTCGCGGACGTTCGGAGTGCGCAGCGACTTGATGTACTCGACGATGGCGGCCGTCTCCGGGCCCTGCAGCTTGCCCTGGTAGGTCGGCATCACGTTCTGGTAGCCCGCCACGAGGTGGGCACCCGGGTCCATCATCGACTGGGTGATGTAGGCCTCGTCCACGCGGACGTTCTGTCCGTCCTGGAGCCGCTCCACGCGGTCATACAGGCCGAGGAAGGTGGGGCCGATGTGCTGCGAGCCGTCCACCGAGTGGCACTTCAGGCAGCCCTGGCTGCCCGCGAGCACCTGGCCCTGCTCCACCATGCGGGCCACCGGCGGCACCAGCGAGGTGTCCGCCAGCGCGTCCTGGCGGTCCTGCAGGCGGCCGCGGCGCTGCTCCTTCATCCAGACGTCGAACTCCTCCTGGGGGAGCACCACGACCTCGGCCAGCATCTTCGAGTGCGACAGGCCGCAGTACTCGGTGCACAGCACCTGGTACGTGCCCGGCTTGGTCGCCTCGAACCAGATCTGCGTGTAGCGGCCCGGGAGCGCATCCATCTTGATGCGGAAGGCCGGCACGTAGAACGAGTGCAGCACGTCCCGGGAGGTAATCAGCAGCCGCACCGGGCGGCCCGCCGGGACGTGAAGCACGTTCACGCCGTTGGGCCCCTCCGGATACGCGAACTTCCACATCCACTGCTTGCCCATGACGTAGACATCCATCGAGTCCTTGGGCGGAGTGGTGACCCAGGTGAAGTCCCGGAAGCCGATACCGAACCAGGCCAGGAAGAACACCAGGGGGACGGAGACGAACAGGAACTCCGTCTTCAGGGTGGGGACCACGTACTCCGTCGCCTGTGCGGGCAGGCGGCGGCGGTACCGGAAGAACATGAACAGGGCCGCCAGACCGACGCCGGCCGACATCACCATCGTCGTACCCACGACGAAGTGATGCAGCAGGTCGATCCGCTCCGCGAACGTAGACGCGGCCTCCGGGAGGAACAGGATGTTGTTGAGAAGCTCGCTCATGCCGCCGCGCCTTTCTTCAGCTCGCGCCTCCAGAAATAGATCAGCATCGTTGCCAGGGCGGTGAATACCAGGATGCCGCCCAGGCGGATGAACCCGAAGATGTAGAAGCCATACCGCCGGCTGGCGGTGTCATACTTGAAGCAGGACATGACAATCTGGTCGAAGCTGGTACCCACACGGCCATTGGCCGCCTCCAGAATCGCCAGCTTCATGTCCTTGGGAGGGAAGGTCGTCCCGTAGAGATACCGGGAGATGCTCCCCTCGGGGGTGAGCACATGCACCACCGCGGGGTGGGCGTACTGCTTCGTGCTCGCGTCATACGTGTACTTGAACCCCAGCGCCTCCGAGAGCCGGCGGATTTCACCGTCCGTGCCCGTGAGGAAGTGCCAGGGAGCGCCCTCCGGCTTGCCCATGGACTGCAGGTGCCGGCGCCGCCGCTCCAGGCTCTGCACCGGCGTGTCCTCGGGGTCGATGCTGACGGTGACGGCCTCGTAGTCCTTGCCCAGCTCCAGCCCCAGCTCCTGCATGGCCTTCACCTGGGCGTTGAGCACCAGGTTACAGAGCATGGGGCAGTTGTAATACACGAGCGTCAGCAGGGTGGGCTTCGTCTTGGACAGCACGTCGCCCAGCGCCACCTCGCGCCCCTCCACGTCCGTGAAGCGCGTGTCCTTCGGCACCATCTCTCCCAGGTGCTCCTGGACGTCCACCCCCTTCACCTGCGGTGGCACGTCCTGCTGCGCCTCGATGATGGAGCGCGGCGTCTTGCCGGCACCCGGCATGGCGAACGCGGGCAGCGCGGTGGTGAGCACCAGCGCCGCCAGGAGCAGGCACGCGCCGGTGGCGCGTGGGGGGATGTAGTAGAGAGCGGGCTTCATTGCAGGACGGCTCTTACGTCAGGGGAACGGCGGAAGCTACTGCCTCGGTGACGCGGGGGTGCCCGGGGCCGGGGTCGTCCCCGGGGCAGGCGCGGGA
>NZ_JABBJJ010000528.1 GCF_012933655.1 Pyxidicoccus fallax
GCGGGGCATTGACCTCTGCGCGCCGCGTCCGGCGTGGAGCCTGGAACGGGGGCCGGACTCTCAGCAGTGTTGCAGCCGGCGTGGAGCGAGGAAGGGGGGCCGGACTCTCAGCAGCGTTGCAGCCGGCGTGGAGCCAGGAAGGAACGCCGGCCACCCCGCGAGCCGCGTCCAGAGCGAGGAGGCCAGGGGGCGGCGCTCCCACGGAGGCGCACCGCGTCCGGCTCGGAGCCGGAAGGAGCACCGACCTCGGAGCTCCGCGATTGCCGGGACGGCAGCCGCCAGGGAGTCCTGGGCCCGCGACGCCCCACACGCGACGGTCCGCGTCGGCGACGCGGAGGACTCGCGCCACACGGCCACGGCCGCCGTGAGCAGCAGGGCCCACCCGCACGCGGCGCTCGCCTCGCGCCACGGGACGGACCCGAGCGGACACCCGCGCACGGGCGTCCGCGACCTACGCGCCAGCGTTCACGGGGAACGCTGGCGCTGGGGCCTCCCTGGCTCGCACCGGACAGGGAAGCCCCGAGGGGCATCAGCCGATGTCGGGGTCGCAGAGGCCCTCGGACGAGCAGACCAGTCCGCTGCAGCAGACCACGCCGTCGCCGCAGGCCTCGCCCACCGGCGCGCACTCACCCGTGCCCGTGCCCGCGTCCACCTCGCCACCGCCGGTGCCCGCGTCCACCTCACCGCCGGTGCCCGCGTCCACTTCACCGCCGGTGCCCGCGTCCACCTCACCGCCCGGACCCGCGTCGATGCCACCGCCGGTGCCCGCGTCCACCTCGCCGCCGGTGCCGCAGGCGCCCAGGGTGTCGCCGTGCTTCAGGTGCGCCTTCACGGCCGGAAGGCCCACGGTGATGGTGTGCGCGTTGGCCGGGTTGCCAGGGGGGATGTGGCAGAGGGTCTGCTTGGTGGGGTCGACCTCGCCGCCGCCATTGCCGCTGCCGTCCTCGCCGGAGGTCGGGTCCTGGCCGTCCTCGCCCTGCCCGTCATCGCCCTGCTCGGGAGAGGTGGGCATGTGACGCAGCTTGTCGCTGCTCTGCGGGTCGGCCGGGGCCTGCTCGTTGCCGTTGGGCTGGCCGCCGCAGCCGCCCGCGAGCAGCGAGCACAGGGCCACCAGCACAGCGGACGAGGAAACAATCTTGAGGGGTCGCATGGCGTTCTCCAAAGACAGGTGTCGGGTGTCGCACCGGCGCCCGGGGCTCCCTGCCGCCATCCGCGCCATCCGAGACGTCACGTCCGGATGCCCCGCGAGGCAGCGGTGTGAGCGTCGCGTCTGGAGCCGCATGCGCGGTCAATCCAGGTGCCCGCCCCCCGCCGGTCAATCACTACACAAAAAGACCCCGTCCACCCTCCGGCGGCCACGCGCCTGTCGAAGACAGAGTCGCTGTAAAAATGAACCTTTAGCTCACGCTCTCGGCGCTATAGCGGGCGATGAGGCCGGTGCGGACGGCGTGTCGGTGGACGCGCGAGAAGAACGCACTCGCGAGCAGCACCTGCACCACGGCCAGGCCTCCGCCCCACAGCAGCGAGGTGCCGGAGAAGGAGCCCCCGGCGACGAGCGTGCGCATGCCCTCGAAGACGTACGAGGGCGGCAGGAGCCAGGACACGGCCTGCATCCACCCGGGCAGCGTGGACAGCGGGTAGAAGACGCCAGCGAAGGGCGAGATGAGCGCGGGGATGGGCCAGACGAACCACTCCGACGCCGGCCCGAGCCGCAGCACCAGCGCGCAGCCGAAGATGCCGATGGCCACGCCGAACAGGAAGAGCACGGCGAGGAAGGGGATGAACATCGCCCCGTAGGCGGCGAAGGACAGGCCGAAGACGGCGGTGGCCAGCACCCACATCACCAAGAGGCCCACCGCGCTGGTGGCGATGGTGGAGAGCACGAGTCCACCGACGTACTCGGAGATGGACAGGGGCGTGGCGAAGACGTTGAGGAAGTTGCGGGACCAGACGTCTTCGAAGAACACCATCGTCACGCCCTGCATGACGCGCGTGAAGAAGTCCCAGAGGAGCACGGCGCCCAGCAGCGTGTGGACGAAGTCGAGGCCGGGCGTGGCGACGCTGTTGAGGTAGCGGCTCATGAAGCCCCACAGCACCATGTCGATGGCCACCCACGCGAAGAGCGGCAGGAAGCGCGCCACGCTTCCCCGCAGCAGGTAGAAGTGGCGGAGCGCGACGGCGGCGGCGCGGCGCGGGCGCATGGCTCAGGCCCTCTCCAGCGCGAGCGGCTCGCGCGCCACGGCGATGAAGAGCTCCTCCAGGGACGCCTTGCCATGCTCGCCCGGGAGCGTGCGCGGGTCTCCCTCGAGGAGCACCTTCCCGTGCGACATGAAGAGGACGCGGTGGCAGACGTCCTCCACCTCGTACATGTTGTGGGACGTCCACAGCACGCCGCCGGTGCCGCGCGAGGCGAAGTCGCGGATGCGCTCGCGGATGTCGCGGGCGGTGGCGGGGTCCAGCGAGGCGGTGGGCTCGTCGAGCAGCAGCAGGTGCGGGCGGTTGAGCATGGCCTTGGCCAGGGCCACGCGCGTCTGCTCGCCGGAGGAGAGCACGCCGCAGCGGGTGTCGCGGAAGCGCACGAGGTCGAACTCCTCCAGCAATTCGGCGATGCGCGCGGACAGGGACTTCACGCCGTAGATGAGGCCGAAGACGCGCAGGTTCTGGGCCACGGTGAGGTTGCCCGGCAGCGGTGAGTAGACGGCGGCGAAGTTGGTGCGCTCGAGCGCCGCGGAGCGCTGGCGGGCGAGGTCCACGTCCTCGATGTGGATGGAGCCGGAGGTCGGCTCCAGCACGCCGAGCACCATGTTGATGGTGGTGGTCTTCCCCGCGCCGTTGGGGCCGAGCAGCCCGACGATTTCCCCCCGGCCCACGTCGAACGAGACACCGTCGACGGCGACGGTGCCGCCATAGGCCTTGCGGAGCGAGGAGACGGAGAGGACCTTCGACGTGGGCGGCACCCGCGTGGGCCCGGACGTCGTCACTGGTGTCACCATGAGGGGCGGCATTGTTCCCCAGCTCGCGGCGCCGTGCGTGGCAAAGGTGGGCCGTGGCGTGGCTTCCGTCGGCAACTGTGGAGTGGCGCAACAGGCCGGGACGAAGTGTGGCGGGTGCAGGTCACTGCACGTGGACCTGGAGCCAGCACCGAAGCCACCGCCGCGAGCTCCGCGCCACGAGCCAGCGCCAACGCCAGACACATCTGGCCATGCCACGGGGGCAGCGCCGATGCCAGACACATCCGCGCGCGCGTCACCGTCGTGCGGCCCACGCCACGAGGTCAACGTCAACGCCGACACATCCGCGCGCGCGTCACCGCCACAGCGTCCGCGCCACGAGGTCAGCGCCAACGGAGGACACGTCCGGAACGCCAGCGAGGGCGAGTGTCCGCGCCGTGTCCTCACGCAGCCCATCGAGCACGCGGCGCACGCCTTCCGCACCGCCCGTGGCGAGCCCCCACAGGACGGGCCGGCCCAGGAGCACTGCTCGGGCGCCCAGCGCGAGGGCGCGAAGCACGTCCCGCCCGGTGCGCACGCCACCGTCGACGAGCACCGGCACCCGGCCGTCCACGGCCTCCACGACCTCGGGCAGGGCCTCCGCGGTGGCCACCGCACCGTCGAGCTGGCGCCCACCGTGGTTGGAGACGATGAGCCCGGCGGCGCCATGGTGCAGACACGCGCGCGCGTCGTCGGCGCGCAGCACGCCCTTCACGAGCACGGGCAGGCCAGACAACTCGCGCAGCCAGTCGATATCGGCGAAGGTGACATCCGGGGCCTGCTCGGCGAGCTCGCGCCGGGTGAGGCCCTCGAGGTTGGCGAGGAAGTCCTCCTCGGGCAGGCCCAGGGCGGAGTCTCCCCTGTCCCGACGCTTGCGGCCCACCACGGGCGTGTCCCCGGTGAGCACCAGCGCCCGGGCTCCCGCCGCCACGGCGCGCCGCACGAGGGCGCGGGTGAGACCGCGGTCCTTGAAGACATAGACCTGGAGCCACCAGGGGCCGGCCTCCGCGGCCACATCCTCCACGCGGCGGGAGGCGCGCGAGGAGAGCACCAGCAGCGAGCCGGCCTCGCGAGTCCCTCGAGCCGTGGCCCGCTCCGCCTCCGGATGCGCGAGCGAGTGGAACGCGGTGGGAGCGACGAGCACGGGCGAGGCCAGCCGCGCGCCGAGCAACTCCGTGCCGGTGTTCACGGAGGACACGTCACGCAGCACGCGAGGACGCAGGCGCAGGCGGCCCCATGCGGCGGTGTTGTCGGCGAGCGTGGATTCCTCGCCGGAGCCACCGGCGTAGTAGTCGAACACCGCCTCGGGCAGCCGGGCGCGGGCTTCGGCCTCCAGCGCTTCATACGGGAGCATGGCCCTGCGGGCTATCACGGCGCGACGGCCCCATGAAGCTGGAGGAGCAATCGTCGCGCCGGGTAGGTCCGCGGCCTCATCGAGGACGGCGTCAGGAATCGCACGGAGCACGGCGCCGCCGGGAGAAGCGCTGACCAGGGCGGCGCACGGCGCAGGACGAACGAGCACGTCCTCGGGATGGCGGCAAGGTCCCGCCCCGGCAGGAGCTGTCAGGGAGGCTCAACACCCTCGTCCCGAGTTCCTCCGTCTCGGAGGAGTGGGCACCTGAAGCAACCGTGGACACGGTGTCAGACAGCGGCGTCCCCACGTCTCTGGCCCCGAAGCCTTGCATCGTCGCCGCGCCCGACAAAGGCATACGGGTGCCTCCAGCTCCGTCATCAGCGTTTGTCGCGACACCTGGAGGCGCTGTGCTGACACTTCCGACTCCGAAGTTCTCCCTCGTCACACCCAGGTCTCCTGGCGTCGCGGCACCTGGATGCGCCGCGCTGGCACATCCGGCACCGGAGTCCTCCATCGTTGCTCGGGCCCCGCCGTCCTTCTCAGCTGCTGCGCTTGGAGACGATGCGCTGACACCTCCCACGCCAGGATTTCTCAGCGTCGCGGCGCGTGGAGGCGCTGCGGCGATGTCGCCAAACCCCGAGTCTTCCGTTGCGCCCGCCTCCAGAGGAGACCTGCCAGCGCCGTCCATCCCGGAGCCATCCATCGCCGCATCCGAAGGAAACCTGCCAGTGCCTCCCATTTCGGAGTCTTCTGTCGCGCCATCCGGCGGAGGTGCGCCGCTGCCGCGAGGGCCCGCCGCCTCCTCCGCCGCCAGCGCCTTCCAGAGCACCCGCCCCATGGGCCGGACGTTCTCCAGCGCGTCCTGCTCGTCTCCCCGTGCCACTGCCCGCACCAGCTCCGCCAGCGCTCCCCAGATGAGCCCCTCGCCCACCTGCACGCTTCCAGGCGCCAGCGCCCCCTCGCGCTCACCGTGTGCCAGCACCTCCCTCACCAACTCCCGCGCCTGGGCACCCAGGGCCTCCGGCTCCAGCGAGTCGGGATGCCAGTGCATGAAGGTGAAGTGGAACAGCTCCGGCTTCCTCGTCGCGCACCACGCCAGGTCCTCCCAGAAGCTGTCGAAGACCTCGCGAAAGCCGCGCTCCGGCCGCTCCGGCGCCAGCTCGAAGTCCACGCGTGCGATGCGGCAGAGTTCGGTCTCGGCCCACTGGCGCACCTGCCTGGCGAAGCCGGCCTTGCTGCCATAGCGCCGATAGAAGCTGCCCACCGACATGCCCCCCGCCCTCGCCAGCTCCTCGGCACGCACGTGGCCGTAGCCGCGCCCGGCCAGCGCCGCCGCCGACTCGCGGAGCGTCACCTCGCCCAGGTTCTCCCAATCCCACCTCCCCATCGAGGTCCACATCCCCATCCCTGTCTCTTATAC
>NZ_JABBJJ010000529.1 GCF_012933655.1 Pyxidicoccus fallax
GTCTCCGGGCGGGTGGGGCAAGGCGGTGGGCAGCGCCTTCCAGATGCCCGTCTATGCCTTCGGCTACAACTGGACGGCGTCCAACTCCGCGGCGGGCAAGAAGCTCAAGGCCTTCATCGACAAGGTCATCGGGGAGAACGCGCCCTGCGAGCACGTCATCCTCGTGACGCACTCCATGGGCGGTCTGGTGGCCCGCTCCGCCTGCCTGGAGCACGGCGCCAACGCGAAGGTGCTCGGGGTGCTGCATGGCGTGCAGCCGGTGACGGGCGCCGCCGCCGCCTACTGGCGCATGAAGGCCGGCTTCGAGCGCCCCCAGCACATGACGAAGAGCCTGGACGGCGTGAAGCAGTTCGCCGGCGACTACGTGGGCAGCTGGGTGCTCGGCACCAACGGCGAGGAGGTCACCGCGCTGCTGGGCAACATGCCCGGCGGGCTCCAGCTGCTGCCCAGCTGCGACTACACGGCGAATGACGGCTCCGCGGGGTGGCTGCGGTTCCACGACGAGGAGGACAAGCTCATCGAGGCCCTCCCGAAGAACGGCGACCCCTACGAGGAGATCTACAAGAACAAGGACGCGTACTGGCGGCTGGTCAACCCCGCGCACCTGAACCCGGGGAAGAAGAAGGACCCGCGCTTCTCCGAGGCGACCATCTGGTCCGGCTTCACGCGCCGCGTCTCCATCGCCAAGGCCTTCCACCAGAAGACGGGGCTCAATCCCAACTACACGGCGAAGGCGTTCCACGGCTCCGGCACCGGCCATCTCACCACCGACCGCGTCGTCTACAAGCTGTCCGGCACGGGGTGGCTGAAGAAGGCGGGGGAGTACTCGTTGATTGCCCTGAAGGTGCTTCGGGCCTCCCGGCGGGGACTCATCAACGCCGCCTTCGTCCTGGGCTACGAGTCCTTCAAGCGCACGGACACGTGGAAGCTTCGCGGCGGCTTCGAGACCGAAATCACCAACGGCGAGGCGAAGCTGGAGGTGAAGCTGCAGCTTCCCTCGGGGGCGGGCGACGGCACGGTGCCCGAGTCCTCCGGCAAGGCCATGAAGCTGGAGAACAAGGCCTTCGCTGGCATCGCCCACGAGCCCGCGTACCAGAGCAAGGAGGTGCAGCAGTTCACCTTCTCGGTCATCGAGGGGTTCGGCAAGACGAAGATACGCAAGCGCATCGGCAAATAGGTGGGACGACCCATGAAGGGCACCACGGCGGTGTTGATGCTGGGGTGGGCGCTCGCCGCCTGCTCGCGGGACGGTACCTCCCAGGAGGAGTCGAAAATGAGCCAGGAGCCATCCAAGGATTTCGTCCGGCAGTGTGTGGGCCGCTTCTGCCTGGACGTCCCCGCGTCCATGACGCGGCTGGGAGACACCTTCCAGTTCCAGTACGTGGAGGTGGAGGAGCGGCTCTGGGAGAAGCCGGACGACGAGGCCCGCAAGCGCGTCTTCGAGGCGCGCCTGGCGAAAATCGAGGCGCTCAAGTCGCAGCGGGAGCTGCCGGATGACGCCCAGGGCACCATCCGCGAGCAGCGCCCCTTTCCCGCCGTGGGCGTCCGGGGCGTCCTCTTCCACCGGTTCGACCAGCCGGAGATTGGCACGTGGGGCGGGCTGATGGCCCGCGGGCCGGTGGACGTGTGGATGCAGATTGACGGGGACGTGGACCGCGAGCAGGAGTGGGCCCGGCGCCTGACGGACGTGGCGGCGGCGTACCAGCTCCGGGACGCGAAGGAGCCCCTGCCCGCGCGAGGCAAGGACTGGTTCTACCTGCGCCAGGGGGTGATTGCCCTGCCCATGCGGGAGATGGAGGAGGCGAAGAGCCGCTTCGAGGGGCACCCGCTGGGCCTGAAGCTGAAGGTGAGCACCGAGACTGTCGAGGAGGTGCGGCGCCAGGGGCTGATGGACAAGCTCTCCAACGCGATGGCCATGGCGGGCGACTCGCTCGGCGCCGACGAGGACCTCGTCACCCAGAAGTACGGGGCGCGGAAGGTCGCGGGGCTGCCCGGCGAGGAGCTCATCGTCCGCACCAGCGAGGGCAAGCGCAAGCGCCTGCGCTTCCTGTGGAGCTTCCCGGGCAAGGAGGACTCCGCCAGCCACCCCAAGTTCACCATCGAGATGGAGACCAGCCTCGAGCAGGAGGAGGCGAAGCTGGCCTTCTGGGATGCGCTGCTGAACTCGGTGCGGCCCGCGAGCCAGTGAGGCGGGGCCGCCGCCCGGGCTAGCGTCCGCCGTTGAGGCGCGCCGCGGCCCAGCGCGCGGTGGCCTCGCACAGCACCTTGGAGGCGGACTCCCCGGGCTGGGCCTGCGCGGCCAGCTCCACCACCTCGTGGAAGAGCTCCAGCTCCAGCCCGTCCTCGCGCTCCACGCTGCCGGCGAAGAGCACCACCGGCGTGCCGTGCTCGCGGGCCAGCCGCGCCAGCCCGCCGGGGCCCTTGCCCATGGACGTCTGCCGGTCGAAGCGGCCCTCGCCCGTGAGCACCACGTCCGCCATCAGCACCCGCCGCTCCAGCCCCAGCGCGCGCGCCACCAGCTCGTAGCCGGGCACCAGCCGCGCGCCCACCAGCGACACCAGCCCGAAGCCGAAGCCGCCCGCCGCGCCCGCGCCGGGCCAGCCCACCGCCCTGTCGCCGACGACGGCCGCCAGGTGCGCCAGCGCCGCCTCCAGTTCCTCCACCGCCGCCGCGTCCGCGCCCTTCTGCGGGCCGAAGAGCCGCGCCGCCCCGTCCGGCCCCAGCAGCGGTGACGTCACGTCCGTGGCGCCCAGCAGCTCCACCGCGCCCAGCCTCGGGTGCCGGCCACTCGCGTCCACCTGGACGAGCCCGGCGAGCGCCGCGCCCCCGGGGGGCAGCGGCTGGCCCCGCGCGTCCAGGAAGCGGTAGCCCAGCGCGGCCAGCGCGCCCGTGCCCGCGTCGGTGGTGGCGCTGCCGCCCAGGCCCACGATGATGCGCTCGCAGCCCGCGTCCAGCGCCGCGCGAATCAGCTCGCCCGTGCCGTACGTGGAGGCTCCGCGCGCGTCCCGCGCCTCGGGCGGCACCCGCGACAGGCCGGAGGCCGCCGCCATCTCCACCACCGCGACGCGGCCCTCGTCCAGCAGCGCCCAGCTCGCCTCCACGGGCGTGCCCAGCGGCCCGCGCACCACCTGCTGGCGACGCTCGCCCCGGGTGCCCGCCAACAGCGCGTCCACGGTGCCGGGGCCGCCGTCCGCCAGCGGCGCGACGTCCAGCACCACCTCCGGAGAGGACTCACGTATGCCCCTCGCCATGGCCTCCGCGGCCTCGGCGGCGGTGAGGGTGCCCTTGAATTCCTGCGGTGCGACGAGCCAGCGGGGAGAAATCACGGAGAAGGCACCGACTCCTTCCTGGGAGCATCCGAGGGCTTCGCGGGTGAAGGGGCGGGGTGGACGTCCAGGCCACCCTCGGGCAGTGCCAGGGACTCGCACCGCTCTCCCGTTCCGAGCTGCACGCAGCGCTCGTCCGAGCGGCACTGGCCACGGCAGGGCAGGGGTTCGCAGTAGCCCGTGTGCGTGTCACACGCGGTGCCCACCGGGCACACCGCGTAGCAGCCTCCGGAGGCGCGCTGCACCGCGGCGCTGCTCATGGCGATGCCCGTGTTGAGGAGCGCGTTGGCGACGGCGCCGCTGCCGTCGCTCTGGCAGCCCACGGCGACGCCCGCGAGCAACACCACCACGGTGAGCCATCGCCGTTGTCCTGCCGCCCTCATCGTCCCTCTCCCGCCGGAGCCTGACCCACGGCATACCACTGCCTCGGCCAACCTGATCCGCGCTTCCGCACGCCTGGAAGACAGGTGTTCTGGAATTCCCGTGAGGCCGCGAGTCCTGGAGAGAAGACACGGGGTCTCCAGCGCTCCGGGAGCGGGTGCCGGACGCACGCATGGTCCATGAAATATGTATTCATGAAACATGTATTGCCGCATGCGCCATGGAGGCGGACGCCGCGCGGCGGTGCCCTCATGACTCCTCCGGGGGCGCGGCGGCCCACGCCTCGGCATGCCACTCCAGGAGGGGACGCGGGGCCTTGAGCGCCGGGGCCACGCGCTGGGAGACGCGCTCCAGGCGCTCCAGCAGGGCGCCCACCGTCTCCGCCGGCTGGCGCGCCGGGCCGCGGATGCGCTCGCAGAAGAAGGTGCGGCAGCCGAAGGGCCGGTCCGCGTACACCGTGCAACGGCGGCCCGCGGCGTCCAGGTAGGGACAGCCGCCGTCCTCGCGTGGGGGAGGCAGCGGGCGGCCCTTCACCAGCAGCTCCCACTCGGGCTGCCACAGCCACGGCTGGCGGCCCGTGCGCGCCAGTTGGCAGCACTCGCCGCTGGCCGGACACGAGAAGGGAGCGTAGGCCGCGTCCGCCTGGCGGTAGACGGAGCGCGTCTCCTTCAGCGCGCGCTCCTTCTCGCGGGTGCCTCCCGTCGGCGACTCGTCCTCCTGCTCGTCCCAGTCCCGCGTCCGCATGGCTCTCTTGTTCTCGCACGTCTCCCGGGCCGGGGTCGACGTGGTGGGTCGGGCGCTACCTCACAGCACGCGGAGCACGAAGCACTTGAGGTAGCGCGTCTCGCGCAGGTTCAGCAGGACGGGGTGGTCCCTGCCCGCGCCCCTGCGCTCGATGATTTGCACACGGCGGCGGGCGTCCGCGGCGGCGGAGGCCAGCATGTCCTCGAAGGCCTGCTCGTCCACGTGGTACGTGCAGCTGGCGCTGATGAGGATGCCGCCGGGGCGGAGCAGCTGCATGGCGCGCAGGTTGATTTCCTTGTACCCGCGCAGCGCGGCGGCGATGGCGTCCTTGTTCTTCGCGAAGGACGGCGGGTCCAGGACGATGGTGTCGAAGTGCCGGCCCTCGTCCACCGCGTCGCGCAGGAAGTCGAAGGCGTTGGCCACCACCACGTCCAGGTTGCCGAGCTTGTTGGCGGCGGCGTTCTGCCGGAGCTGGGCCGCCGCGGCGTCGGAGATTTCAATCGCGGTGACGGACTTCGCCTTGGTGGCCAGCTGCAGCGCGAAGCCCCCCACGTAAGCGAAGCAGTCCAGCGCCTCGCCGTGGGCGTAGTGCCCCGCCATGACGTGGTTCTCCCTCTGGTCCAGGAAGGCGCCCGTCTTCTGGCCCTCCAGCAGGTCCGCGCTCATGCGCACCAGGCCCTCGTGGAACGTCACCGGCCCGGGCAGCTCGCCGCGCAGGAGGCCCTTCTCCGGGGTGAGCCCCTCCAGGTTGCGCACGCCCACGTCCGAGCGGTTGACGATGCCGCGCGGGCGGAAGTGCTCCTGCAACAGGTCCACGAGGAGCGCCTTGCGCTGCTCGGTGGCGGGCACGAGGAACTGCGCGCTGAGGTGGTCGCCGTAGCGGTCCACGACGAGGCCCGGAATCCCGTCCGCCTCGCCGTGGATGACGCGGTAGGTGCTCTCACCGGGGAGCGCGCGGCGGCGCAGCTCGTCCGCGGACTGGATGCGCTGGCGGAAGAAGTCCGCGTCCACCGGCACGTCGTCGTAGGTGAGCCAGCGCAGCGAAATCTTGGACTGCTTCGAATAGAAGGCCTTGCCGATGAACCAGCCCCGGCCGTCCGTGACGCGCACCACCTCGCCGCCGTCGAGGGCGGGGTCGCCGTTGAGGTCCGCGCGGTAGATCCACGGGTGGCCGGCCTGCCAGCGCTCCACGCCCCGGCGCAGGAGCTGGACGTTGGGGAGGCCGTCGGCGGCCACATCGGGCGTGGTGCGGTCCGGGGCGGGCTTCTCGGGACGGGCGTGGGGGCGGCCCCGGCCCTGGGGCGGCGAGGAG
>NZ_JABBJJ010000052.1 GCF_012933655.1 Pyxidicoccus fallax
CTATTTCGGGTGGGCGGGGCTGGGTCTGCTGGCCCTCGCCTACGAGCACCTCGGCGTGAGTGGGCGCGAGGCCACCCGGGTGCTCACCGCGCTCACCATCACCTCGGCGCTGACCTTCGTGGCGTTCCTCCACGGCGGCTACGCCCCGCCGGGAATGGCGGTGTCCACCCTGGCGCTCATCGTCTGGGCGGTGGCCGTGCGAGTCGGGTGGCGCGCGGCGCGCGAAGCCACGGGCCTGGAGTCCCGCTTCCTCCGCGCGGGCCTGGCCTACGTGGTGCTGGCCCTGGCGGGTGCCGTCGCCAGGGTGGTGCTGCTCGCGTCGGGGAAGGGCACGCCGTTCCACGGTCAGCTGGCTGTCTTCGTCTTCCTGCATGCCTTCGCGTGGTTCTTCCTCTTCACCACGATGGCCGTGCTCATCGCGCACGCCCGGGAACGCGGAGCGCGCGTGGACGAGCGCGCACTCGGTGCCAGTCTGCGCGTGCTCGCGGTGACCGCATGGTTGGGCGCTCCGCTCGGCGTCGCGGGAGGAGACACGGGGATGATGGGCGCCGTCGCGCGCTCCGCCGCGCTGGCCGTCTCCGTCGCGGGCCTCGTCTGGGTCCGTGCCCTGTGGCGCATGTCCCGCGAGCTCCACGGGACGACCGCGACCGCATTCCGCTGGCTGTCCCTGTGGTACGCGTTGAAGGTGGTGATGGAGGCCGCGGGCGCGCTGGGCCTCGCCACGTGGGCGGCACGCGCGCGGCAGCCCGCGCTCCTGTACCTCCACGTGATGCTCGTGGGCTTCGTCAGCCTCGGCCTGCTC
Source organism: Pyxidicoccus fallax (assembly GCF_012933655.1). Classification (GTDB taxonomy): domain Bacteria; phylum Myxococcota; class Myxococcia; order Myxococcales; family Myxococcaceae; genus Myxococcus; species Myxococcus fallax. The sequence continues at coordinate 803 of NZ_JABBJJ010000052.1, forward strand.
GTCCCCCTGCTGTCGAGACTGGGGCGTCCGCTGGCACGCGGGTTGGCACTGCACAACGGGGGCCTGCTGCTCATGGCCAGCGGACTCGGGCTGCTGGGCGCGGGAGCGGGCGGCCTGTCATGGGCGGCCACGTGGCTTCCCCACGGATACAGGCTTGCCGCGCTGGGCGCGGTGCTCCTCGTCCTCGCGGGAGTCCGCTGGCTGCTGCCAACATCCGCGTGGCGCATGCAGAGTGCCGGAAGTCACGCGCGCCCACACTCGTCCTCGGGTACAGGGCGCGTGTCGCTTCATGGTACGGCTTCGGTACAGGCCGTGTGTCGCCCATCCGCTGAATCCGGGTGGCACGAGGCGTGAGGTCCGCGCGCCGCACGGTGCTTCACACCGCATCCTGACGGTGTCACGCGCGGCCTCCGCGCAAGCCTCTCGTCATCCTGTAGATGCAGCGTGATTGCGATTCATGAGGCGCCCCATCGCGGAGCAGGGGAGCGTTCGTGAAGCGTTCGCTCCGCGCGTTCTTCCGAGTGAATACCTCGCATGAACGCGCATGAATGTGTCGGCCAGTCCGCCGTTTCGTCCTCGCGTCTCATTCCACGTGAGGCGCCGCGCGCGGAGCATGGTGTCGATGCGCGCGTGCTTCCCTGCCTACACTCCAGGTCACCAGGATTCCACGTGACTTCCCGGGTATGTCCTCAACTACTCAGTGGGTGGCGTACCGAGGCATGGGGACAACGTGGCATGGCACTCCCCGCTTGATTGGCTGAGACCTAGGTTGCGCGAAGAAGAGCCCGGGGGGGGCTCGGTCACGAGGCCGGTCCACGAATCGGGTACGGCGCGCCGGCAGCGGCGGCCATCCAAAAAGGTCTCGAGGGTGTTGGAGGGGCAATGAAGAGCAAGCGGATTCTCATTACTGGCGGAGCGGGCTTCATCGGCTCTCACCTGGCGGACCAGCTCATCGAGCGCGGACACCAGGTGCGAGTGCTCGATTGCCTCCTGCCCCAGGTGCACGGCGAGGCTCGCGAGCGGCCGGCCTATCTCAACCCGGAGGTGGAGCTGCACGTCGGTGACGTGAGGGACGCGGAGGCGGTGCGCCGTGCCCTGGAGGGCATGGACGCTGTCTACCACTTCGCGGCCGCGGTCGGCGTGGGCCAGTCCATGTATGAGATTGCCCACTACACCTCGGTGAACAACCTCGGCACCGCGGTGCTGCTCGAGGCGCTCCTCAAGCATCCGGTGAAGAAGCTCATCGTCGCCTCCAGCATGAGCGTCTACGGCGAGGGCCTCTTCCGCGCCCGTGACGGCAACCTCGTCCCCGGTACGGACCGCCCGCGCGAGCAGCTCCAGGCCAACCAGTGGGAGGTGCTGGACGTGGACGGCCAACCGCTGGCTCCCGTGCCCACGCCGGAGACGAAGCCTCCCGCGCTCTCCTCGGTCTACGCGCTGTCCAAGTACGACCAGGAGCGGCTGTGCCTCATCTTCGGCAAGGCCTACAACATCCCCACGGTGGCGCTGCGCTTCTTCAACGTGTACGGGCCGCGCCAGGCGCTCTCCAATCCGTACACCGGCGTGCTGGCCATCTTCGCCAGCCGGCTGATGAACAACAACGCGCCGCTCATCTTCGAGGACGGCTTCCAGCAGCGTGACTTCGTCAGCGTGCATGACATCGCCCTGGCGTGCCGGCTCGCGCTGGAGGTGCCCGAGGTCGCTGGCGGCGTCTTCAACATCGGCAGCGGCAACGCCGTCACCGTGCGCGAGGTGGCCGCCGCCATCGCCGAGGTCATGGGCAAGTCGCACATCCGCCCTGAAATCGCGGGCAAGTACCGCGTGGGCGACGTTCGCCACTGCTTCGCGGACATCTCCCTGGCCCGCAAGGTGCTGGGCTACGAGCCCCGGGTGGGCTTCCACCAGGGACTGACGGAGCTGGCCGAGTGGCTGCGGGGCCAGGTGGCCACGGACCGCGTGGCCGAGGCACGGGCGGAGCTGGAGGCTCGGGGGCTGACCGTATGACACGGAACCGGATGGGGAGTGGAGCGGGACGGGGCACGGGGCTCCGCACGTCGCGGGTGGGCCTGGTACAGGACTTCGCCCCGGGCGAGCACGGCATCGTGGAGGCCGCGCTGGCGGACCTCAAGGTGCTCGGCGTGCGCGAGCTGCGCACGCGCGTGTCCTGGGCCGAGGCCCTCACGCCCGAGGGTGCCCGGTGGTACCGCTGGTTGATGCGGCGGCTGTCGCAGGACGTGTGCGTGCTGCCCTGCCTCGTGGGGACGCCCTCGGCCGCGAACCAGGACCCGAAAGCCTTCGGCGACTTCGTGGAGGGCTTCCTCGCGGAGCACGGCCGCTTCGTGGAGTGGGTGGAACTGTGGGACGAGCCGTGCAGCCTCGCCTCCTATGACTGGCGGATGGACCCTACGTGGGAGTCGTTCTCCGCGCTGGTGGCGGAGGGCGCCCGGCGCGCGCACGCGGCCGGCAAGCGGGTGGTGCTGGGGGGCATGAGCCCGGTGGACCCGCTGTGGCTGAACCTCGTGCTGGAGCGCGTGGGCCCGGACGCACTCGACGCGGTGGGCGTGCACGGCTGGCCGGACACGCACGACACGCCGTGGACGGGCTGGGACGCGTGGCTGGAGCCCGTGCGGGACGTGCTCGGCCGCCATGGCTCGCGCGCGGAGGTCTGGATTACCGCCGCGGGCTACTCCACGTGGCGTCACGGCGAGCGCCGGCAGGTGGCGGAGTTCCTCGACGCGGCCGCCGCGCCGGTGGCGCGCATGTACTGGGACGGCCTGTATGACGCGGGCTCCGTGGAGGACGTCGTCCCCGAGGGCGCCGACGAACGCGACCTGTACCTCGGCCTGAAGCGCGCCGACGGCGGCATGAAGCTCCTCTATCGCCTCTGGGCGGAGAGCGGCCTCGTGGGGCTGGCGGAGGGCCTCCGGCAGCTCGCGCAGCCTCGCGGCGTGCGTCCGGAGCGGCAGGTCGTCGTGTTCGGCGGCGCGGGCTTCATCGGCTGCAACGTCGCCAATTCGTACCTGGAGGAGGGCCGCCGCGTCCTCGTCTACGACAACCTCAGCCGTCCGGGCGTGGAGAAGAACCTGCGCTGGCTGAAGGAGCGCCACGGTGATCGGCTGGACGTGGAGGTCGCCGACATCCGCGACGCGGCCTCCGTGCGCCGCGCCGTGCGCCACGCGGGCGAGGTGTTCCACTTCGGCGCCCAGGTGGCCGTCACCACCAGCCTGGACGCGCCCACGCACGACTTCGAGGTCAACGCACGCGGCACCTTCAACGTGCTGGAGGCCCTGCGCGACATGGAGACGCCGGCGCCGCTCGTCTTCACCTCCACCAACAAGGTGTATGGCGGGCTGCCCGGCCTGCGCTTCGTGGCGGGGGAGCATCGCTACGAGCCGTTGGATCCGGACATCCGCGCCCAGGGCATCAGCGAGCGCTGCTCACTGGACTTCGAGAGCCCCTACGGCTGCTCCAAGGGCACGGCCGACCAGTACGTGCTGGACTGGGCCCGCAGCTTCGGCCTGCGCGCCACCGTGTTCCGCATGAGCTGCATCTACGGCCCGCGCCAGTTCGGCACGGAGGACCAGGGCTGGGTGGCCCACTTCCTCATCCGCGCGCTGAAGGGGCAGCCGATTACCCTCTACGGCGACGGTATGCAGGTGCGCGACGTCCTCTTCGTGGAGGACCTGGTGCGCGCCTTCCGCCTCGCGCAGGCGAGGATGGACGAGGTCTCCGGCGAGGCCTTCAACATCGGCGGCGGCCCCACCCGGGCCATCAGCCTGCTGGAGCTGCTGGAACTCATCGAGGAGCTGGTGGGCCACCGGCCCGACGTGCGCCACGAGGACTGGCGCACGGGAGACCAGCGCTACTACGTGTCCGACACGCGGAAGTTCCAGGCGGCCACCGGCTGGGCTCCGCAGGTGGGTGTGCGCGAGGGCGTCACCCGGCTGCTGGGCTGGCTGGGGGAGATGCTGGAGCGCCGCGCACCTCGACAATCCGTGTCACGGGAGCCACTCGCGCTTGAGACCTTCGCCGGATAGTCCCGTCGCTCCGCGCCGGGTGCTGATGACCGCCGACACCGTCGGCGGTGTGTGGACGTACGCGCTGGAGCTCACGCGCGCGCTCGCTTCGCACGGCGTGGAGGTGACGCTGGCCACCATGGGTGCGCCGCTCTCCGAGGCGCGGTGGGCCGAGGCGCGCGCCCTGCCGAACCTGGCTGTCGAGGAGTCCCGGTTCGCGCTCGAGTGGATGGACGACCCGTGGGACGACGTGCGCGCCGCGGGGGACTGGCTCCTCTCCCTGGAGGCCCGGCTGCGTCCGGACGTGGTGCACCTCAACGGCTATGCGCACGGCGCGCTGCCGTGGGCGCGGCCGCCGCTGGTGGTGGGCCACTCGTGTGTCCTGTCCTGGTGGCGCGCGGTGAAGGGCGAGGACGCCCCGGACCGGTACGCGCGCTATCACGACGCGGTCGCCGCCGGACTGCGTGCCGCGGGCCGGGTGGTGGCGCCGAGCGCGGCCATGCTGGAGGCCCTGCGCGAGCACTACGGGCCGCTGCCGGCCTCCGACGTCATCTTCAACGCGCGCGGCTTCGAGGCATTCCCTTCGGGCTCGGCGCGAGAGCCCTTCATCCTCAGCGCGGGCCGGCTGTGGGACGAGGCCAAGAATGTGTCCCTGCTGGCGGCCGTGGCGCCGCGGCTGAGCTGGCCGGTGATGGTGGCCGGTGACGCCCGGCACCCCGCTGGGTGGCGGGTGGAGTCGCCCAACGTGGAGATGCTGGGCCTCCTGGCGCCCTCCGTCCTGGCGCGGTGGATGGCGCGCGCGGCGGTGTACGCGCTGCCCGCCCGCTACGAGCCCTTCGGCCTGTCCGCGCTGGAGGCGGCCCTGTCCGGCTGCGCGCTGGTGCTGGGCGACATCCCCTCGCTGCGAGAGGTCTGGGGGGACGGGGCCGCCCTCTTCGTCCCGCCGTCGGATGGGGACGCGCTGGTGGAGGCCCTGGAGTCGCTGAGCCGTGACACCTCGCTGCGCACGCGGCTGGCCGAGCGCGCCCGGGAGCGCGCCCTGAACTACACGCCGCGGCGCATGGCCGCGGCCTACCTCTCCGTCTACGCAGAGCTGCGGCACCCGCATCCAGAGAGCCCCACGCCATGAGAGTCGTCATCTTCTGTCACTCGCTGCTATCCGACTGGAACCACGGCAACGCCCACTTCCTGCGCGGCATCGTCACCGAGCTGGTCGAGCGCGGCCACGAGGTGCGCGTCTGGGAGCCCCAGGACGCGTGGAGCCTCCAGAACCTGCTGGCCGAGCCACGCGGGCAGGAGGCACTGGACGCGGTGCGCACCATCTACCCACGCGTGCGCCCGCTCCGGTACGACCCCGCCACCCTGGACCTGGACCGCGCGCTGGAGGGCGCGAACCTGGTCATCGTCCACGAGTGGAGCACCCCGGAGCTGGTGCAGCGCGTGGGCGAGAAGCGCGCAAGGGGCGGCGCCTTCCGGCTCCTCTTCCATGACACGCACCACCGCAGCGTCACCGCGCCGCACGAGATGGCCCGGTACGACCTGACGCACTACGACGGCGTGCTGGCCTTCGGCGACGTCATCCGCCGCCTCTACCTGGACCGCGGCTGGACGCGCCGGGCCTGGACCTGGCACGAGTCCGCCGACAACCGCGTCTTCCGACCGCTGCCCGCGACGTCCCAGGAGGAGGACCTCGTCTGGGTGGGCAACTGGGGCGACGACGAGCGCACCGCGGAGCTGCACGAGTTCCTCCTGGGCCCCGTGAAGCGGCTCGGCCTGAAGGCCCGTGTACACGGCGTGCGCTACCCCGACGAGGCGAAGCGCGCCCTGGCCGACGCCGGCATCCAGTATGGCGGCTGGCTACCGAACCACGAGGCCCCCAGGGCCTTCGCCCGCGCGCGCCTCACCGTCCACGTGCCGCGCCGGCCGTATGCCTCCGCGCTGCCGGGCATCCCCACCATCCGCGTCTTCGAGGCGCTCGCGTGCGGCATTCCGCTGGTGAGCGCTCCGTGGGAGGACGCCGAGGGGCTCTTCACGCCGGGCAGGGACTTCCTCGTCGCGCGCGACGGGGCCGAGATGGAGCGCCACCTGCGCACGCTGCTGTCGGACGAGGGCGCGCGCCGCGAGCTGGCCGAGCACGGCCGGCGCACCGTGCTGTCGCGCCACACCTGCGCGCACCGCGTGGACGAATTGTTGGGCATCTGCCGCGAGCTGGGAGTCGACACCCGCGCGGCGCAATCGCAGGCACAGGAGAGGGTCACCGCATGAACCAGGGTCTCCGCATCGCCTTCTTCGGCTCCAGTCTCGTCTCCGCGTACTGGAACGGAGCGGCCACGTACTACCGGGGCGTCATCCGCGCCCTCCACGCGCGGGGCCACCGCGTCACCTTCTACGAGCCTGACGCCTTCGAGCGCCAGCAGCACCGCGACATCCCCGAGCCGGACTGGGCCCGCGACGTCGTCTACTCCGCGCAGGGCACCGAGGCCCTGGAGCGCTGCCTGGAGGAGGCCCGGGGCTCGGACGTGGTGGTGAAGGCCAGCGGCGTGGGCGTCTTCGACGCGCTGCTCGAGGCCCGCGTGCTGGATTTGCAGGGCCCGCGCACCCAGGTGATTTTCTGGGACGTGGACGCGCCGGCCACGCTGGAGCGCGTGCAGCAGAACCCGGATGACGCGTTCCGTCCGCTCATCGCCCGGTATGACCGCATCCTCACCTACGGCGGCGGCAACCCGGTGGTGCGCGCGTACGAGGCGCTGGGCGCCCGCGAGTGCGTGCCCATCTACAACGCGCTGGACCCCAGCACGCACCACCCGGTGCCGCGCGAGCCGCGCTTCGAGTGTGACCTGGCCTTCCTGGGCAACCGCCTGCCGGACCGCGAGGCCCGCGTGGAGGAATTCTTCCTCCGCGCCGCGCAGCTCTACCCGGAGGGGAAGTTCCTGCTGGGCGGCAGCGGCTGGGGCGACAAGCGCATGCCGGCCAACGTGAAGTACCTGGGCCACGTCTACACGGCGGACCACAACGTGCTGAACTGCACGCCCCGCGCGGTGCTCAACATCAGCCGCGAGAGCATGGCGCGCTTCGGCTTCTCGCCGGCCACCCGCGTCTTCGAGGCGGCGGGCGCGGGCTCGTGCCTCATCACCGACGCGTGGGAGGGCATCGAGCTGTTCCTGGAGCCCGGCCGCGAGGTGCTGGTGGCGAAGGACGGCGCCGAGGTGGCGGAGTTGGTGCGCTCGCTCGACGCACAGCGCGCGCGCGACATCGGCAACGCGGCCCGCCGCCGCGTGCTGGCCGAGCACACCTACGCGCACCGCGCGGTGCAGGTGGAGCAGGTGCTGGGCTATCGCGCGCCGAAGCGGGCCATGGGCTCCGCGCTGGAGGGAGTGGCGTGATGGAGCCCCAGCGCATGCGCATCGTCATCCTCGGCCTGTCCATCACCTCGTCCTGGGGCAACGGGCACGCCACCACCTTCCGCGGGCTCGTGCGCGAGCTGGTGCGGCGCGGGCACGACGTCCTCTTCCTGGAGCGGGACGTGCCCTGGTACGCGTCCAACCGGGACATGCCCCGGCCGCCCTGGGGCCGCACCGAGCTGTACGCCGACCTCGCCGACCTGCGCGCCCGCTTCACCGACGACGTGCGCGACGCGGACCTCGTCATCGTGGGCTCCTACGTCCCGCAGGGCGTGGAGGTGGGCCGCTGGGTGCAGGCCACGGCCCGTGGCATTCCGGCCTTCTATGACATCGACACGCCGGTGACGCTGGCGAAGCTGTCGCGCGGGGACTTCGAGTACCTCTCGCCCGACCTCATCCCCGGCTACCGGCTGTACCTGTCCTTCACCGGCGGCCCCACGCTGCGCAAGATCGAGCGCGAGCTGGGCTCGCCCGCGGCCCGCCCGCTGTACTGCAGCGTGGACCCGGAGCTGTACGAGCCGCGCAACTGCGTGGCGAAATGGGACCTGGGCTACCTGGGCACCTACAGCGCGGACCGGCAGCCCACGCTGGAGCGGCTGATGCTGGAGGCCGCGCGCGAGTGGGACGCGGGGCGCTTCGTCGTCGCGGGCCCGCAGTACCCGGAGGAGGTCCGCTGGCCCGCCAACGTGCGGCGCGTCGAGCACCTGCCGCCGCCCGAGCACGCGGGCTTCTACTGCGCCCAGCTCTTCACGCTGAACGTGACGCGCGCCGACATGGTGCTGGCGGGCTACTCGCCGAGCGTGCGCCTCTTCGAGGCGGCCGCGTGCGGCGTCCCCATCATCAGCGACGTGTGGAACGGGCTGGAGAGCGTCTTCGTGCCGGGGGAGGAAATCCTCCTGGCGCGGACGGAGAAGGACACGCTGGGCTACCTCCGGGACATGACGGAGGCGGACCGGCGTGCCCTGGGAGCGAAGGCGCGGGCGCGGGTGCTGGCCGAGCACACGGCGGCACACCGGGCCCTGGCGGTGGAGGAGTACGCGCGGGAGGCCAGCCGGGGCGCTGCCTCGGGGACGCCATTGGACAGGGTCATCGTGAAACGCTGAGCGAGAAGGAAGCGGGGGGTCAACCAATGAAGATCGCGGTGGTGGGAACGGGATATGTCGGGCTCGTAGCGGGCACCTGCTTCGCCGAGTCGGGGAACGAGGTCACCTGCGTGGACGTGGACGAGCGGAAGGTCCGCGCCCTCCAGGAGGGAAGGGTTCCCATCTACGAGCCGGGGCTGGAGGAGCTGCTGCACCGCAACTCCGCCGCGCACCGGCTGCACTTCACCACCGACCTGGGCAAGGCGGTGTCCTCCGCCCAGGTGGTCTTCATCGCCGTGGGCACGCCCGAGGGCGAGAGCGGTGACGCCGACCTCCAGTACGTGCTGGCCGCCGCCGAGGGCATCGGCAAGGCCATGAAGCAGTACACGGTGGTGGTGGACAAGAGCACCGTGCCGGTGGGCACCGCGGACAAGGTGCGGGAGACCATCTCCAAGGTGACGAGCGTCGAGTTCGACGTCGTCTCCAACCCGGAGTTCCTCAAGGAGGGCGCGGCGCTGGAGGACTTCCTCAAGCCGGACCGCGTCGTCATCGGCACCTCGTCCGAGCGCGCGCGCAGAATCATGGGCGAGCTGTACGCGCCCTTCGTGCGCACGGAGAACCCCATCCTCTTCATGGACGCGCGCTCGGCGGAGCTGACGAAGTACGCCGCCAACGCGATGCTGGCCACGCGCATCTCGTTCATGAACGACGTCGCCGCGCTCTGCGAGAAGGTGGGCGCGGACGTGGAGTTCGTGCGCAAGGGCCTGGGCTCGGACAAGCGCATTGGCTACCCGTTCCTCCATCCGGGCTGCGGCTATGGCGGCTCCTGCTTCCCGAAGGACGTGAAGGCGCTGGTGGCCACGGCGCGCGAGTTCGGCCTGGAGCTGGACTTGCTGCGCGCGGTGGAGCGCACCAACGCGCGGCAGAAGCGCTCGCTCTTGGCGAAGGCGCTGCGGCACTACGGCGACGTGGCGGACCGCACGTTCGCGGTGTGGGGCCTGGCCTTCAAGCCGAAGACGGACGACATGCGCGAGGCCCCGGCGGTGGAACTCATCGAGGGTCTGCTGGGCAAGGGCGCCCGGGTGCAGGTGCATGACCCGGTGGCCGCGAAGGTGGCGGAGCGCTACTTCGGCAACCGCGTGCTGTACGCGCCGTCCAACTACGCGGCGGCGGAAGGGGCGGACGGCCTCTTCCTCGTCACCGAGTGGAACGAGTTCCGCCGGCCGGACTTCAAGAAGCTCAAGAGCCTGATGAAGGAACACGTCATCTTCGACGGCCGCAACATCTTCGACCCGGTGCGGGTGAAGGAAGAGGGCTTCGCGTACTACGGCATCGGCCGCTCGTAGCGGCGGGTATCGCTCGAGCGGGTAGGGCTCCATCCCGAGAGGGGCTTCGCGGTCCGCGGCACCGGCCGCTCGCGGCGAAGCCCCCGTGGCTGGGCTGAAGCTCCACGGAGCACCAGGCTCCGCTATGGGGTGGCGAAGCTCCTCACGCGGACTGCTTCACCATCTCCCGGGGCGGGAAGACCACCTGCGCGGCACCGGAGACCAGCGGCGACGGGTCGGCCTGGAGCTTCTCCAGGCGCGCCAACCGCTCCGGCGTCCACCCGCGGCCCGGGGCCGCGTCGCGAATCAGGCACCACACGGCCACGCGCCGGGCCTCCGCGCTCGGGCTCGCGGTGAGCCGCGCCTCCACCGCCTCCAGCATCGCGGCGGGAATCGCGTCGACCACCTCCCGGCACGCCTCCAGCGCATCTGGCAGCAGGTGCCCCGACTCGCCCATGTGCGCCAGCCGCTCCGCCAGCTCCACGGGCTCCAGGGCCGCCGCCGCGCAGCGCACGCGCAGCGGCGCCAGCCGGACATCCTTCGCCAGGACGCGCTCCGCCGCGGCCGCCGCCAGCATGTAGCTGGCGCGGGACTTCACCCGCAGGCTCAGCAGCTGCCCGAGCGCCACGCTCAGCGCGCGCCGGTCCACCGCCACCGAGTCCAGCATCCCCTCCAGTCGCTCCAGGTCCTGCTCGTTGGAGCGGTGAAGCACGGCGCGCATGGCCGCGGCCACCTCGTCGTCATACGGCGAGGCCAGCCGCGCGCCGCACGCGGACAGGAAGGTGCGCTCGGTGTCCCTCACGGAGAGGAACGCCGCTCGCTGGAGCAAATCGATACGGGCCTCGGGCTCGGGCCGGGCCAGCACGCGCCCCAGCAGCGCGGACAGCTTCCGGTCCGACGCCTCGGTGAGCCGGTCCGCGGGGATGTCTCCCAGGCGCGAGGCCATGACCCAGTCCGCCCCGTCCACCGCGCGGTCGAGGACGGCCCACGTCGGCTCGCGGTCCAGGTGGTCCCACAGCGCGCGCAGCATGGCGATGCGCACGTCCCGGTGCAGCGCCATCCCGTCCAGCTCCAGGAGCCGCGCGTAGGCCGCGTCGGAGCGCAGCTCGCCCAGCAGGCGCACCACCTCCTTGGCGATGGTGACCTTGGTCAGCGGCACCTCGGACAGCAGGGACACCACCCGCGCGGGAGGCATGCCGTTGAAGGCGCGGCGCAGCCCGTAGATGGCGATACGGCCGCGGACATCCTCCAGGCAGCGCAGCAGCGTGGGCACGCCCTGGCCCTGGTCGCACCGCGCCAGCACCCGGATGGCCCTCTCCTGCACCGCCGGCCGCGAGTCATCCGCCAGCGCGCACAGCCGGTCCATGGGCGCCCAGTCGATGGCCGCGAGCAGCGTGGTGGCCCACAGCAGCGTCGGGGTGTCCCGCTCGGGGTCCTCGAACATCCGCCCCACCGCGCCCGAGTAGAGGGCGCACTGCTCCGACGTCCACCGGAAGAAGCCGCCCTCGAAGGACAGCAGCCAGCCCGTCTTCCCCGTCGCGAAGCGGCCCTGGATGACGGGCGCGCCCAGGTAGGGCGTCAGCAGGTCTTGCCGGCGGCGGTGCAGGTAGTCGTGCACCCAGACGATGACGCTGGCGTCCGCCTTCAGCAGCGCGGGCAGCAGCCGGTCGAACGCGGTCCACGCCTTCTTGCGCAGCACCCCGAGCGCCGGAGGCGTGTGCTTGTCCATCCGCAGCGCCAGGCGCTCCAGTCCGGAGACCAGCTCGACGTGGAGGGCCTCGCCCTCCTCCTGCGCGTCGGCCAGCGCGATGAGTTCCGCGTACCAGCCCGTGTCGAGCCAGCGCCGCACGGTGGCGCCCAGCGTGGCCTCGAACCGCTCGCGGCCATGCTCGGACAGCCACAGGCTGAGCCCCAGCGACAGGCCGGACCAGGGCGTCGCGTCGCGCAGGGAGACGATGACCTCCGGCAGGCCCGGCACGAGGTTCGCCCGCTCGCCGAGGCTCCGCACCAGCTCCAGCAGGGGCCCGCCCCGCTCGCGCTCCGCCCAACCCTTCGCGATGGCGAGGAGCTGGGGCGCGGCGGCGCGCACCTCGTCATCGGTGAGGTACTCGCCCAGCCGGCAGCTGTAGAGGCGGCCCCGCTCCTTGAGGAGGGTGGCCAGCCACGAGGCGCCCCAGGCGGGCTCCCGGGCGAAGGTGCGCAGCACCAGCGTCTCCGCGAGCTGCGCGGTGCCATGGGACAGGTCGGCCGCGTCGAGCGCGTCGCGCACCATGCGCCCCACGGCCTCGGTGTGCTCGCGGCGCCACACGCGGCGGGGCCACTTCACCAGCGCGCCCAGCATCGCCCCGCGCACGGGGTCCTGCTCGTTCTTGCGCGCCAGCACCAGGGGCAGGGCGCGGTCCACGAGGGCGGGCTCGTCGGGGCGCAGCCCGGGGATGGCCAGCAGCGTGGTCAACGCCGCGCCGCGCATGCCGGCCTCGGGGTGGCCCAGGTAGGACTGGAGGGCGGACTGCGCCTCGTCCCAGGGCAGCAGGCGCGCGTACTCCATGCGCTGCTGGGCACGGGTGCCCAGGGCGATGACTTCCGTCAGGTGCCGGCGCGCCTCGCGCTCCCGCAGGTCGATGGGCAGCGCCCGCAGCACGCCCACGGAGATGACGCCGTCGCGGTTGCGCGTGGCGACGCTCCAGCGCGAGTACACGTGCTCGCGCGCGGTGGAGTCGGTGATGGAGCGCAGCAGCTCCGTGCCCCAGTCGGGCGCCACGTCCACCGCGGCGCACCATGCCTCGACGACGGCGCGGCGCGCGGGCTCGGAGAGGAGGGGCAGCAGCGTCTTCGCGTCGCCCAGCGAGCCGGGGGCGCGGCGCACGAGCCACGCGAGCGACTCCACGGCCAGACGGGGCGCGGCGCGGGCGAACAGCTTCTCGGGAGGGGTGGCGTGCTCGTGCCGCTGGAACAGGGCCACCGCGGCCTCGGGACGGCGTATCACCAGCCACTTCCAGTCCTCGGCATCGGGGTGGATGCGCCGGTCGAGCAGCAGCTCGAACAGCTCCAACGCCGCGTCGGGCGCCTGGTCGGCGATGCGGGCCAGGTAGGAGTGGATGAGCTGACGCGTCACCGGGTCGGGCTCGCCGGGCACGGCCCCCAACCACCCCGCGAGCAGCTCCCCGAGGATGTCCGGGGCATGGCGCGCCATCCGGTCATAGAAGCGGTAGCCCGGCATCTCCAGGGCCCGCGCGAGGTGACGGCGGATGCCGTCGGGCGTCCCGAGGGGGACGGCGTCGGCGAAGTCGGTGACACCGTCGCGGGCGGCGAGCCAGTCGAGGTACGTGTCGATGACCCCCTGGCGTCCCCGCCGCATGAGGCCGCGGAGGAGGTCGCCCTCGCGGCGCATGGCATAGGCCATCTTCAGTGCCTCCAGCGCCTGGGTGTCGTCGCAGGCGATGGGCACGAGCTGGAAGGCCAGCGAGCGGATGCGGCGGGACGCGTCGGACGTGGCGCGGAGCACCTGGGCCCCGTCGCGCCGGGTGTACTGGGCGAAGAGGGCGAGCCGTCGCTCGTACGCGTCACCTTCCGACAGGCCGTCCAGCGCGGCGCGGACCTCCGGCTCCACCGGTGCGCGGCGCCCCAATTCCACCATGCGGTGGACGCGGGCGACGTCGTGGGTGGAGGACAGCTCGGCGCGGAGCTCGGACAGGCGGATGTCGGGCATGGCGCCAAGGATGGCAGTCCACCCTCATTCCTGACAAACCTCTGGGGCTAGTGCGACGCCTCGGTGGGGCTGACGGGATAGTCGCCGCGCGCGTGGGCCTTGGCGTGCTGGGCGAAGAGGAAGCGGCGCACGGCGCCCCGGGTGAGCAGCCCGCAGGTGGGCTCGCCCGGTGGCGCGCTGACGGGAAGTGCGTCCACGTCCTCCTGGTCCATGACGCGCAGCGCCTGGGCGAGGTCCGAGTCCGGGGACAACAGGGGCGTCTTGCGGGCCAGGTCGCTGGCCACCAGGAGCGGGTACACGGACTCGTCGCGCCACACCTCGCGCAGGTGCTCCACCTGCACGGTGCCGTAGACGCGGCCGGCGGTGTCCAGCACGGGAAGGGTGCCCGCCTCCGAGGTGAGCAGCAGGTCCGTCAGCGGGCGCAGCGGCGTGCCCGCGGGCACGGGTGTCAGCCGCGCCATCACCTCGCGCACGGGGGTGCCCTCCAGCAGGTCCGCGTCGCTCTGCACCTTCGGCGCCTTGCGCTCGGTGAGGTAGTGGCACAGCGCGGAGGCGATGGTGCACGTCACCATCAGCGGCAGGATGATGTCGTGGTTCCCGCTCAGCTCGTAGAGCATCATCATCCCGGTGAGCGGGCCGCGGTTGAGCGCGGCCACGGCGCCGCCCATGCCCACCAGGGCGTACGCGCCGCTGGGGCCGGTGCCCTCCGGGAAGAAGTAATGCACCACCGTGCCGAAGGCGCCGCCCGCCATGGCGCCGATGACGGCCGCCGGGAAGAAGGTGCCGCCCGAGCCGCCGGAGCCGATGGTGATGGCCGTGGCCACCAGCTTCAGCACGCACGCGGTGACGAGGAAGAGGAAGGGCAGCCGCCCCAGCGCCGCCAGGTTGATGTAGTCGTGCCCGCTGCCCCACACCGTGGGGCTGAGGAAGGCCAGCAGGCCCGCGCACAGCCCGCCCAGGCCCGCGCGCACCGCCAGCGGCCGCTTGGCCAGCCAGGGCGACAGCCGCCCTCCGCCGCGCCCATGGAAGTAGTGCTCCACCCCATGGAGGAAGCGCACGAAGGTGAAGGCCAGCAGGCCGCATGCGATGCCCAGCCCCGCGTATGCCAGCACCTCCGAGCCGCTGACCAGCTCGTACGGGACGCGGCGGAGCATGGGAACCTCGCCCAGCACGCCCTGGCTCACCAGCGTGCCCGCCACGCTGGCGAGGATGATGGGCGAGAAGACGCGCAGCTCGAACTCGCGGAGGATGATTTCCATCGCGAACACCGCGCCGGCGATGGGGGCGTTGAAGGACGCGGAGATGCCCGCGCCCGCGCCGCAGGCCAGGAGGATGGACAGCTCCTTCCGGCTGAAGCCCAGCACGCGGCCCACGCTGGAGGCGAACGCGGCGCCGCCGTAGACGATGGGCCCCTCGCGCCCCGCCGAGCCGCCCGAGCCGATGGTGATGGCCGAGGCCACCAGCTTCAACAGCCCGCGGTCCGCCGGCACCACGTTGGCGCCGCTCTTCACCGCGCGCACCACCTCCGGTACGCCGTGGCCGTGCGTCTCGGGCCGGTCGCGCAGCAGCCGCCCCACCACGATGCCGCCCAGCGTGGGCGCCAGCAGCATCAGCCACCACGGCAGGTGTGGCAGCGCCTCCGGTAGGTTGTGCGAGTGGCCGAACACGCTGTTGAGCGCCGCCAGGCCCACCAGCGGGTAGTAGAGCGACAGCGCGCCCAGGGCCAGGAGCGACAACAGCCGCAGCCGGCGCTTCACCTCGTCGCGGGGGCCACCGGGCTCGATGACTCGCGACAGCAGCAGCGCCCCCAGCGCCAGCGGCACGCCGACGAAGGCGTACTCCGGATGCCAGCGCGCCGAGGCGAACGCCTCCATCAGACTGCGCAGCTGCCCCCGGCGCAGCGTGTGCGTCAGCTCGGCCGCGCCGAAGGTGAGCCCGCTCACCAGGCCGATGAGGTTGGCGAAGATGCCGGCCGCCAGCCCGCTGTAGAGCCCCACCACCGCCCCCGCCACCGGCAGCACCGACGGGCCCGGAAGCCGCAGCCGGTTGGAGGCCTGGAGGAGCGCGTGGATGGAGCGACTCAGGCCCGCGCGGAGGCGGACCCAGGCGGCGTGTCGGAGTGCTGCGTGGGCCGTGGGTGCCTCGCCATTCATTGGGGCTCCCACTAAGCAGGGATGAGGGGGACGCTTCAAGCTCCGCGAATGGGTTGTCGGGCCGGCGGCACTCCGTGCCTTCCATGGGGCGCGTGGCCGGCGGGGGAGCAGGCGGGCGTGCTACGAAAGGAGGGGCCGGAGGCGCAGAGGACACACGGGCGTGGCGGGACTCCGGCACCGCCGCGCACAGAGGGCTTCGCATGCTCAAGCCAGGAGACGTGGCACCGGACTTCAACGTCCGGGACCACACCGGCCGGGTGCACCGGCTGGCGGACTACCACGGGAAGAACGTGGTGCTGTGGTTCTACCCGAAGGCGGACACCCCGGGTTGAACGGCCCAGGGTTGCGGGTTCCGCGACCAGAAGACGCAGTACGACGAGAAGAACGCGGTGATTCTGGGAGTCAGCTTCGACACGTTGGAGGAGAACAAGGCGTTCGCGGAGAAGTTCGGGTTCACCTTCCCGCTGCTGAGTGACACGGACCGGAAGCTGGGGCTCGCCTATGGCGCCTGCGACGACGTGAAGTCGCCGAACGCGCGCCGGGTGGGCGTCATCATCGGCCCGGATGGGAAGGTGAAGGCGTGGTACCCGAAGGTGGATGCACGCGCCTTTCCGCAGGAGGCGCTGAAGCAGCTCTGAGGCCGTGCGCGTCGTACCCGTGACTTCGGGACGCGTCCGGCCTTGAACCCCGGACGCGCCCCGGTTTCGGGCACGAAGCCCCTCAGGGCGCGTGGTTGCGCGTGGGCATGCGGGAGCGCGCGAACACCGCCACGCACGCCAGCACCAGCCAGGGCAGCAGGTGGGCCGACACCAGGTGCCGCGCCGTCCCGTCGGGGCAGTGCAGGTGGAGCACCAGCAGGGCCACTCCGGCGGCGGACAGGCCCGCGGCCAGCGCGCGCACGGGCTGGAAGGCCGTGCGGCACAGCAGCACGAGCGTGGCGGCCAGCGGCAGCACGGACAGCGCCACCTCCGAGCCCATGCACCTCCACATGCCGTCCAGGAAGGGCCGGCCCTCCAGCCCGGAGCCGCCCACCACCTGCGCCGCCGCCACCACCCCCGCCGCCAGCAGCACCAGGGTCCAGGGCCACCGCCGCCGGAGCGGGGCCAGCGCCACGTAGGTGCCGCCGCCCACCAGCACCAGGGTGAGCGCCGCGACGCCCATCACGGCGAGGGGCGAGGCCCGGTTGCCCACGATGCCGTGGCGGCCCAGGACGAGCAGCCCTCCCACCAGCACGACCGCGTGGACGGCCAGCAGCACCAGCAGCTCGTGCCACCAGGGGGTGGCCTTCGGCCGTGTGGCCAGCTCCTTCAGGGCGAGCTGGCGCGCGGCATCCAGCCCCGGCGATGGCGCCACGGGGGCCGGGGGGGCCAGCGGCGCCACCGGAGCTCCGCCCAGCGCGTCGAAGCCGCCCAGGAGGCTCCGGCAGTCCGCGCAGGTGGCAACGTGTGAGGACAGGTCCGCGGGCAGCGGCCCTCCCAGCGAGTCCATCACCCGCGAACACTCCGGCTTCATTCCTGGGTCTCCTGATGCAGGGCGGCCAGCAGCTCGCGCAGGCGCTCATACCCGCGGTGGGCGCGGACCTTCACGGCGCTTTCGGTGAGGCCCATCGCGTCGGCGATTTCCGCGAAGCTCATCCCCTCGAAGCGGTGCAGGAGGATGGGGACGCGCTGTCCCTCCGGAAGCTGCGCCAGGGCGCGCTGCACGGCCTGCTCCAGCCCGCTGTCGCGCGGGCCCGGCGCGTCGTCGGGGATGCTGGCGGGCAGCTCGCCCTCGGGCGTCAGCTCCTCGGGCCGCCGGTTGCGGCGCTGCGAGTCCCGCGCCGCGTTGGTGGCGATGGCGTAGAGCCACGGCTTGAAGCGGGAGCCGGCCAGGAAGCGGCCCCGGGCGCGCACCAGGGAGAGGAAGGTGAGCTGCACCAGGTCCTCCGCCGAGGACGCGCTGCCCGTCAGCCGGGTGAGGTAGCCGTGCACGGGGCGGGCGTAGCGCTGGAAGAGCGCGTCGAACGCCCCGGAATCCCCCTGGCAGAACCGCTCCATCAACACCTCGTCGGACACACCGGCGGCGGGCGCGCGCGCCGGGGTTTCTCCGGTACGCGCGGGCACGGCTTCGGGTTTCAGCGAGGGGGGCGGCGGGGACAAGCGCGCGGGACTCTACCCCGGACTTTCCGGGGGTGTCCCGCTTCGCGGAGTGTCAGCGGCGCTTCAACAGGGCCTGCGGGGTCGGCGCGGAGGTGGGCAGGTGGTCCGCGGCGGAGGCAATCGCCTCGCGCACCTTGTCGCCCGCCGCCTTGGCCGCGTCACCGGCCGCCTTGGCCGCGTCGTTCGCCGCCGTCCGGGCGGCCAGAATCTGGGCTCGCGCACCCCGGGCGCCCCAGAAGGGCGTGGGCGCCGCCAATTCCGCGCGCTCCTCGGGCGTGTACTTCAGGTAGGCGTACTTCGTGGACTCGGACGGCATGCGCAGCCCCTCCACCACGCCCACCCACGAGAGCGCCTTCAGCGTGTAGTAGCTGATGTCCACCTCCCACCAGAACCAGCCCTGGTTGGCGGTGTTCTGGTGGTAGTGGTGGTTGTTGTGCCACCCCTCGCCCAGGGTGATGAGCGCCAGCAGCCAGTTGTTGCGGCTGGTGTCCGTCGTCTTGTAGCGGCGCTTGCCGAAGACGTGGCTGAGCGAGTTGATGGTGAAGGTGCCGTGCCACAGCAGGGTGGTGCTGACGAAGAAGCCCCACACCAGCATGGAGAAGCCGCCGATGAAGTAGAGCGCCACGGCCAGCAGCACCGGCGGCACCAGGTGGAAGCGGTTGAGCCACACCAGCTCCGGGTAGCGCGCGAAGTCCTTGATGGCCTCCATCTTCGTCTCGCCGTACTTGTCGCAGAGAATCCAGTTCATGTGGCTCCACCAGAAGCCCCGCTGGATGGGCGAGTGGATGTCCTCGGGCTGGTCCGAGTACCGGTGGTGGTGCCGGTGGTTCGCCGCCCACCACAGCACGCCCTTCTGCGTGGACGTGCTGCCCACGAAGGCCAGGATGAACTGGAAGACGCGCCCCGTCTTGAAGGCCCGGTGCGAGAAGTACCGGTGGTAGCCCGCGGTGATGCCCCACATGCGAATCACATACAGGGCCACACACACCGCCACGTCCACCGGCCTCGCGCCCACCCAGAAGACGGCCAGGCACATCAGGTGGACGCCGATGAACGGAATGGAGGACAGCCAGTTGATGCGCTCGTTGTCCGCGGATGCGGCGGAGGAGGGTGTCTGCAAGGCGAGCCTCGTGTGCTGAACGGGACCGAGCCGGAACCTGCGCAGTCTCACCCCGCATCAACACCCCCTCGTGTCATGCCTCTGTCAGGAGGCCGCGGATTGGCGCAGCTCCGTCAGCCACGCTTCGAACGCCGGGTGGCCATGCAGCGGCTCCAGGTCCGCGTCCGACGCGGCGTAGGCCCCGTCGTTGAACCCCAATTCGGTGGCGCGGCGCAGCATCCGCACCGCGTCCGGCGCGTTACGCGCGCGGGCATAGGCACACGCGGCGTCGTAGGCGATGGTGGCGCTGGGGACGCGCTGGAGCGCCGCCTCGCCCACCGCGGCCGCCTCGGAGAAGGCGCCCCGGTTGAACAGCACCGACTGCGCGCAGGCGTAGGCCGCCGCGGGGTCCACGCCCGGGAGCCGCAGCGCCTCCTGCTCGCGGTTCAGGCGGATGAGCGTGCCGGCGTACTCGTGCAGGAGCGTCCGGTTGGAGGACATCTTCCAGGCCTGCTCCCACCAGCCCACCGCGCGGGTGTCGTCTCCCACCAATGAATAGGCCGCCGCCACCGCGTGGGGCTCCACCGGCGGCGTGCCCTGCACCTGGGAGAAGTGGTCCAGCGCCGCCCGGCCCTGGCTCTGCTTCAGGGCCACCCAGCCCAGCAGGTAGTGCGCGTGGCTGGCCAGTGGCACCGTCAGCCCTTCTTCCGCCTCCAGTACCGACGAGGCCAGCCGCCGGGTGTCGTCCAGCCGGCCCGCGTCGAGCGCCGCCTTCGCCTCCCGCAGCGTGTCCGCCAGCGGGCCCGTCAGGCGCGCGTCCCGGGCCTGGCTGCCGCGCATCGCCTCGGCCACCACGCGGAAGGCCTGCACGCCGTACATGGCGAAGATGATGGTGAGCAGGGGCGCGCCGGAGCGCAGGCCGTACACCACCGCGCCCACGCACACCATCAGGGCCAGGACCTGTGACAGCACGAAGCCGCGCCGCGGGCCGAACATCCGCGTCGCCAGGGTGGCGGTGATGTGGCCGCCGTCGAGCGGCAGCACCGGCAGCATGTTGAGCACCGCCCAGAAGATGTTGGCGATGGTGAACCAGGTGAGGAAGAAGTCGAGTCCCGGAGACCTCCCCTTGAGGAGGAGCAGCCCCAGCCCGCTGACCAGCCCCAGCATCAGGCCGAAGAAGGGCCCGGCCGCGGTGATGAGCAGGTTGCGCTTCCAGGGCAGGGGGCCGGGCTGGTCATTGGGCAGCGTGTGGCCCCCCATCCAGACGAGCGCGATGCTCGGCCGGTAGCCGAACAGGCGGCTGGCCAGGGCATGTCCCAGCTCGTGGACGAGGACCGACACGAAGACGATGAGCATCCACGAGAGGATGTAGACCCCCACGGCGCTGGCGTGGCCGAGCGCGGGGCCTCCGGCCACCTGGCGGAACGGCCAGCCATTCTGGGCCCCCTCCATGGAGGACCAGGCAATCAGGGCCGACACGAGCAGGTGACTGGGGTGAACCTCGACGGGAATGCTCCCGAGGCGAAAGCGGAACATGGGCGGGGACCTTAACCGTTAGGCCCTGGCCGCGCAGGGTCGTCGCGCACCGCCTGCATCCTCCCGGCCAATTCGCTAGGTTCCCCGCCCTTCATGCCGCAGCTCGGTCCCTACTCCCTGCCGAACCCCTACATCCTCGCTCCCATGGCGGGCGTGAGCGAGATGCCCTTCCGGGTCATCGCCTTCCGCCTCGGCGCCGCCCTCTGTCCCACGGAGCTGGTCAGCTCCCAGGGGCTGATGCGCGCCAACCAGCGCACGCTGAAGTACCTGCGCTACGACGCCGAGGTGGAGCGGCCCTACTCGCTGCAAATCTACGGCGGCGAGCCGGAGGCCATGGCCCGCGCCGCGGTGGTGGGCCGCGAGGCCGGCGCGCAAATCATCGACATCAACATGGGCTGCCCGGTGAAGAAGGTGACGAAGAACGGCGCCGGCAGCGCCCTGCTGTGCGACCCGCCCCGCGCCGCCCGCATCGTCCGCGAGATTCGCGAGGCCACCGGCCTGCCCGTCACCTGCAAGATTCGCTCGGGCTGGGACGTGAAGAGCCGCAACTACCTCCAGATGGCCGCCGCGCTCCAGGAGGCCGGCTGCGCGGCGCTCGCCATCCACCCTCGCACCCGTGAGCAGGGCTACTCGGGCCAGGCGGACTGGAGCGTCATCGCGGACCTGAAGCGCCACTTCCCGGACATGCCCATCATCGGCAACGGCGACGTGAAGACGCCCGAGGACGCCCGGCGCATGCGGGAGACCACCGGCTGTGACTTCGTGATGATTGGCCGCGCCGCGCTGGGCAACCCGTGGATATTCCGCGAGCTGCTGGGCGGCCCGCCCGCCACGCCCCAGGAGCGATGCGCCCTGGTCCTGGAGCACCTGCGCGCGCACCTGGACTTCGTCGGTGACGCGCTGGGCGCGGTGCGCTCCTTCCGCAAGCAGCTGGCGTGGTACGCCCACGGCCTGTTCGGCGCCGCCGCCTTCCGCGCGGAGGTGAACGCGCTCGACGCGCCCGGGGCCGTGGAGGACTGCGTGCGCCGCTTCTTCGCCGCGGCGGACACCGACGCGGCGGGCACTTCCGAGGAGCAGGACGTGGACTACCGGGCCGCGCTGGGCTGAAGGCGGCGGCCCGCGGGAAAAGAAGAAGGCGCGGCTCCTCTGGAAGAGGGCGCCGCGCCTTCGCGCTTCAGACGGCTACGACCGTGCCGGGATTACAGGCTCGGCTTGTACGTGGAGGCGGCCCACGCCATGCGCGACACCTGGCCCGCGGTGAACTGGTTCATGCAGGCGTCGTCGGTGTAGTCCATGAAGTTGTAGATGGGGTCCGCGCCGGTGCTGGAGCAGGTGTCGCGGCCCGCCGGGCAGCCGTAGGCGGCGGAGGCCTCGGCCGGGGTGTCATCCACGGAGTCGCCCGGGTTGTTACAACCGCCCTGGAACGTGTGGTACAGGCCCAGGTAGTGGCCGACCTCGTGCGTCGCCGTGTCGCCCAGGTTGTACGGGGCCGCGCTGCCGCCGGGCAGCGAGCTGTACAGGAGCACCACGCCGTGCTGCTTGCTGCTCTCGGCGTAGGACCACGGGAAGGTGGCCCAGCCCAGCAGGCCCTGGCCCGGGGCCGCGGTGTAGATGTTCAGCGTGGTGGCCGGGTTGACGCCCAGCGTGGTCTTCGCGTTCGTCTCGTTCCGCGAGCCCGGGGACATCGTGTACCACTTGGAGTTGCTCGTCCGGTCGATGGAGACCGTCGTGAACTGGAAGCCCTTGCCGGCGTAGGCGGCGTTCAGCACGTCCATCTGCGCGGCGATCTGCGCGTCCGTCACGTTGCCGGCGGTGCCGTTGGTGATGACGTGCCAGGCCACGCGGACCGTCTTGTCGGCGGCGGCGCGGGTCTCGAACTTCGAGGCCTCCTCGGGGGTCGGCGCGCGGCGGGCCTCGCTGGGTCCGAAGTCGACCGTGGCGCAGGCACCCACCTTGTTCTCGTTGAAGAACGCCTCGTCGATGACCTCGCCTCCGATGACCTGGAAGTCGGCGGCCTCCGCGGCGGGCTTCGGCTCCTCACTCTGGCAAGCGGTCAACGACAGGGCGGTGGTAACGGCAACGACACTCGACCACATCTTCTTCATGAAGGATGCTCCTGGATGTGAGAGGCCGACCCCGGGAATTCCCAAGAAAACGAGAGCCCCGTTCGGTTGGTCCCGCATCAAGCAGCTAATCGGTTGATGAAGTCAAGGTGGTGGGGGCGGAATTTTTCAGATGCAGTTGTAATTCTGTGGCGCAACTCGCCAAATCCGCCCTGATTTCGGGCGGATAGTGGCCTCGTTTCAGCCAGTTACTCAGGTGCCTGTCCCATTTTTGGACAGCAAGTCAGGGCTTGTCGGGGAGCCCGGAGGAACGAGCTTGCGGCTGATCGCCACGGCGCGGAAGTAGTCGCAGGCGGGCGTGACGCGGCGCTCCAAGGTATCGAAGTCCACGTGGTACAGGCCGAAGCGCGGCCCCCAGCCCTCCAGCCACTCGAAGTTGTCGAGGAGGCTCCAATAGAGGTAGCCGCGCACGTCCACACCGGACGCGCGCGCGGCGAGCACCTGCTGCAGGTGCGTATGGAGGTAGTGGGGCCGGCGCGTGCCGGCGCGGTCGTCGATGCCGTTCTCGGTAATCCAGACGGGCCGCCCGTAGCGCTTCACCTCGCGCAGGGACTGGAGGAAGCCCTCGGGCCAGTCCTCCCAGCCGATGTCGGTGAGGCCGCGGCCCTGGGTGTCGCGGTACTTGAACTCGATGAAGGGCGCGCGCGGCACGAAGCGCAGGTGCGCGCGCGTGTAGTAGTTCACGCCGATGAACTCCACCGAGTCGCGCGCCCCGGGGATGTCCGCGCGCGTGGAGGCCACGCCCGGCATGGTGACGCGCAGCTTCCCGGTGGCCAGCGCTTCATGGAAGGCGTGGTTGTAGGCCTGGGCGCTCAGCCGCACCAGCGCGCGGTCCAGCGGGTGCCACCACCGGTCCGGCGCGAAGGCGAGCGTGTTCTGGGAGATGCCCAGCTCCACGCGGCCCAGGCGCGACAGCAGCTCCTCGCGCGCGGCCGCGTGTGAGCGCACCAGGTTCTCCAGGGCCCGCATGGTGGTGGGGCCGTCGATGATGCCCGGCGGAATGGCGCCCTGCAGGTAGCCGCCCAGGAGCAGCACCATGGGCTCGTTGAAGGAGATGACGAGCGCGTCCAGTCCCTCCAGCAGCGCCGCGCACTCACGCGCGTACCGGCGGAAGGCGTCCACGCTGGCCGGCTGGTGCCAGGGCGTCTCGCGGTGGAACCACGTGGGGTGGGTGAAGTGGTGGAGCGTCACCACGGGCCGCAGGCCCTGGGCCTTCATCTTGAGGAGCCGCTCCCGGTACGCCTCCAGCGCCGCGCCGTCGAACCGGCCGCGCTCGGGCTCGATTCGCGCCCACTCGAGGGAGATGCGGAACGCGGTGGCGCCCACCGCGCGCGCCAGGCGGTAGTCCTCCTCGTAGCGGTTCCAGTGGTCCACCGCGCGGCCGCAGCGCGCCTCCGGCTCCTTCAGCTTGCCGGCGCGCTCCCACTCGGCCCAGTCGTTCTCGATTCCGCCCTCCACCTGATACGCAGATGTAGCAACGCCGAAGGTGAAGTCCGCGGGGAAGGTCTGCTCGTGGGTGCTCATCGTGGCCGCGCAACGTAGACCCCGCCTCCCAACGCGAAAAGCACCGCGTGCCCCGCGCGATCGCGCTGCGGTGATGCGCGAGAGGTCGGCGAGAAATTGGGCGAAACGCGCCGGAGGCCGGAAAATCGGCCTCGCGCGCGACGCCTTCCGACGCCTCCGAATGTCCGCGAGGCACCGTTTCCGGCCTTCGGAAGCGCCCGATGCCGAAAAATCGGCCTCAAAACGCGTTGCACTACATCACCATGCGTTGACACACGCGCATGGCGCCCGTACTCTTCACTTCAAGCACTCACTCCCATCAAGAAGAGTGCAGGGCCCCGCTTGACTGGGGCCACACCACTGAACCGGAGGATTCTGATGGCCGCGAAGAAGAAGACCGCCTCGAAGTCGGCGAAGAAGACGACCACCCGCAAGACGGCGGGCAAGACCGCGAAGAAGGCCGCGGCCAAGAAGGGCGGCGCTCGCAAGACCGCGAAGAAGGCTCCTGCCCGTAAGCGGGCGAGCAAGTCGGCGGCTGCTCCGTCGACCCCGGAGTCCTGAGCAGACAGAAGTCATGAGCGGACGTGAGTTGACGTCCGGTGAACGGCTCGGCGGAAATCCGCCGGGCCGTTTTCATTTTCTGGCGCTGGAGGGCCCGTGTCGCTGCGTCCCGTGGAACTGGAGCAGGTGGTGGAGGAGGTGGGGGCACGCCTCACCGGGGCGGTGGCGCAGAAGGCGTGGTGCCCGCTCCCCCGGCTGGCCTACCTGGAGCTGCGCGTGCCCGGCCGCTCGGTGCTGCTGTGCCTGTGCGCGGAGGGTGATCTGGCCCGCGTGTCGGTGGCGGACGAGCGCTTCCCCACGCCGGGCGAGCCCGCCCCCTTCCAGCGGTGGCTGCGGCACGAGCTCACCGGCTTCAAGCTCCAGGGCGCCCGCTGGCGCGACGCGGAGCGGGTGGTGGAGCTGGACTTCGAGCGCGAGGACGTGCGCCGCCGGCTGGTGCTGGAGCTGGGCGCGCCGGGCGGGCTGTTCCTCCTGAGCGACAGCGGCCGCGTGCTGATGCACTCGGGCGAGGGCTTCGCGCAGCGGCGCAACCTCTACCCGGGCATGGCGTGGACCCCGCCGGAGCCGCAGCCCCAGGACGCGCTCGCCAAGGCGAAGGCCGTCCCGTCGCGCCTCGTCCCCAACGAGGGGGAGGACCTGCCGTATGCCCGGGCCGCGGAGCGGCTGTTGGGCGCGCGCGACAAGGCGAGCCGCGCGGAGACCATCCGCCGGCGGCTGGCACAGCCGTACCGCGCGCGCCTCAAGCGCTCCTCGCGCACGCTGGAGAAGGTGCGCGCGGAGGCCTCGCGGGGGCCGGACGCGGAGAAGCACCGGCGGCTGGGCGAGCTGCTCGCCCAGAACCTCTTCCGCCTCAAGCGGGGCGCCACCGAGGTGATGCTCACCGAGTACACGGAGAGCGGCGCCGAGGAGGTGCGGGTGGCGCTGGACCCGAAGCGCACGCCGAAGGAGGAGGCGGACTGGCACTTCCACCAGTACCGGCGGCTCTTGCGCGGCGTGGAGCAGGCGCGCCACCGCGAGGCGGAGCTGGCGCGCGAGGTGGCGCAGGCGCAGGCGGCGCTCGCGCAGATTGAGGCCATGGACGAGGCGCTGCTCCTGGCGCAGGCCGAGGTGCTCCAGCTGCCCGCGGGCGGGGAGGGCACGCCGGAGGGGCGCCCCTTCAAGGAGTACGTGGGCCACGGCGGCGCGCGCATCTGGGTGGGCCGCGGCTCGGAGGACAACGACACGCTCACCTTCAAGGTGGCGCGGCCGTGGCACCTGTGGCTGCACGCGCGCGGCGTGCCGGGCAGCCATGTGGTGCTCCCGCTCGAGAAGGGCCAGGAGGTGGCGCAGGAGGTGCTGCTGGACGCGGCGCACCTGGCGCTGCACCACTCGGGCGCCAAGGGCGAGCCGCGCGGCGAGGTGAGCTACGTGCCGGTGAAGTTCGTGCGCAAGGTGAAGGGCGGCGCGCACGGGCAGGTGACGTACACCCGGGAGAAGACCTTCGTCGTGCGCATGGAGCCCGAGCGGCTGGAGCGGCTGCTCAAGTCCCGTCACGCCGAGGCGCCCACCTCCTGACCTGTGTGACGTGGATGTCGCCTGGCCCGCTGACGTCCTGCCCTGGAGGCGGAGGCCGACGCCTCTGGCGGACATGCACCCGGAGGCTCGGCGCCCTTGCGCGTGGAGTGGGGTCCGCCGGGAGTTTCCCAGGAGCGGCGCGTCCGGGCGCGGTTGACGGGCTGACTTAAGGGGAGGCAGGCAGGGGCCGCCGGCCTTGAGTCCCCCGGGGTGGCGGATACGATGGCGGCCGAGTGACCCCCGAGCAACTCCGTCAGATGTCCTTCTTCCCTCGCGGCATGTCCGCGGCCAATCGCGCCGCGGAGCCCGCCGAGCCGCAGGCGCGGGATGTAACGCCCACGCCCTCGCAGCCCCGTCCCCTGCCACCGCGCAACCGGGTGGCCGAGGAGGCGCCGCGCATGCTCACCCTCAACCCGACGCGCGAGGAGATGTGGACGCGCGCCGAGTCGTTGGCCTGGCGGCTGAGCGCGGACCTGGGCCTGCCCGTGCGGCTGTCGGTGACGGACAACCGCTCCACCATGGTGTCCTTCCGCCGGGGCGCCAGCGTGCTGCAGCTGCGGCTGCACCACATGTTCCTGGACGCGCCCGAGCCCGTGGTGCGCGCGGTGGCGGACTACGCCGGCCGCGGCCACCGCACCGCGGGCGCCATCCTGGACGAGTACATCCGCGGCCAGCAGCCGCGCATCCGCCAGGTGCGTCGTGAAACGGACGCGGACCTCAACCCGCGGGGACGCTGTTTCGACCTCCAGGCGCTTTACGACGCCGTCAACGTCGCCCATTTTCAGGGCCTCATCCAGGCCCGCATCGGCTGGGGTCGTATGCCCCCGCGCCGGCGCCGCAAGTCCATCCGCCTGGGCGTCTACGACCACCAGACGCGCGAGATTCGCATCCACCCGGCGCTCGACAGGCCGGAGGTGCCCGCCTTCTTCGTGGAGTTCATCGTCTTCCACGAGATGCTCCACCAGCTCTTCCCCAGCAACGCGCGGGGCGGCCGCCGCGTCCACCACCCGCGTGCCTTCCGCGAGCGCGAGCGGACGTACCCGCACTACGCCGCCGCGCTGCGTTGGGAACGAGAGAATCTGGGAGTGCTGTTGCGCGGTTGATGGCTCATTCGCTCGCTCACTCATTTACCGTTTTACCGAGCGAAACCACCCGTGGACCGTGCTTGACGCGTCCATGAGGTACACCCATCCTCCCGAGCCCTATGCGAAGAGCGAAGATTGTCTGCACCCTCGGTCCCGCCAGCCAGAGCCAGGAGATGCTCGAAGCGCTCCTGGAGAACGGCATGGACGTCGCCCGCCTGAACTTCTCCCACGGCAGCCACGAGCAGCACGCGGAGAACATCGCCAAGCTGCGCGCCGCGTCGCTGAAGGTCCGCAAGGCGGTGGGCATCCTCGGAGACCTGCAGGGCCCGAAGATTCGCACCGGCCGCTTCGTCAAGGGCAGCACGGAGCTGAAGGAGGGCGGCACCTTCCACATCACCACCGATGAGACGGTGCCGGGCACGGACGACATCGTGTCCACCACGTACCCCTTCCTCGCGGCGGACGTGAATCCGGGAGACCGCATCCTGCTGGATGACGGCCTGCTGGAGCTGAAGGTCCTGGAGACGGACAAGCAGAAGCTCATCAAGACGCAGGTCATCCACGGCGGCACGCTGAAGAACAACAAGGGCATCAACCTGCCCGGCGTGGCGGTGCGCGCGGAGGCGCTGACGCCCAAGGACCGCGAGGACCTCGTCTTCGGCCTCAAGGCGGGCGTGGACTTCATCGCGCTGTCCTTCGTGCGCCAGCCGTCGGACCTGGACACCGCGCGCCAGGCCATGGCCGAGGTGGGCCGCTCGGTGCCCATCATCTCCAAGCTGGAGAAGCCCGAGGCCATCGCCCGGCTGGACGCCATCCTCGACAAGACGGACGGCGTCATGGTGGCCCGCGGCGACCTCGGCGTGGAGATTCCTCCCGAGGAGGTGCCGGCCGTCCAGAAGGACATCATCCGGCGCTCCAACCTGCGCGGCCTGCCCGTCATCGTGGCCACGCAGATGCTGAACTCGATGATTGACAACCCGCGCCCCACGCGCGCCGAGGCGAGCGACGTGGCCAACGCCGTGTTCGACGGCGCGGACGCGGTGATGCTCTCGGGCGAGACGGCGAGCGGCAAGTTCCCCATCGAGTCCGTGCAGATGATGGAGCGCATCATCCTCGCGGCCGAGTCCTCGGCGCGGGTCGGCAACCTGTCGCGCTTCATCGAGGCGCCGCTGGGGCTCCCGCAGCACTTCCCGGACGTGATTGCGCGCGTGGCCTGCGAGGCCGCCAAGGCGAGCGGCGCCACGCTGATTGCCGCCTTCACCCTGTCCGGCGTGACGGCGCGCCTCTTGGCGCACTACCGGCCGCCGGTGCCGATTGTGGCCTTCAGCCCGAACCAGGAAGTGCGCCGCCGGCTGGCGCTGCTGTGGGGCGTGGTGCCGCGCGTGCTCGAGCCCATCCAGGACACCGAGGCGATGGTGAAGCGCGTGGAGGAGGAACTCCTGGCGCGCGGGCTGGGCCGCAAGGGCGACCGCATCGTCATCGTCTTCGGCGCGCCGGTGGGGCAGCCGGGGAAGATCAACAGCCTCCGCCTGCACACCATCGGCTGAGAAGCGCCTCGGGGCTCCGGGCCGCCCGGCTCGGAGCCTTCCGCCGCGCGTCTACTTCTTGTCGTGAAGGGCGCGGCGGGGAATCTCCGCCTCGACGAAGACGGTGAACAGCTCCTTGTCGAGCTGGCCGGAGTCCGCCTCGCGCTTGAGGATGTCGAGCGCGAGCGTGTGGGGCACGGCCTTTTTGTAGGGCCGGTCGCTGGCGGTGAGCGCGTCGTAGATGTCGGAGATGGACATCATCCGGGACTGGACGGGGATGGCCTTCTCGGCGCGCGGGTAGCCGGTGCCGTCGAGCTTCTCGTGGTGGGCGTAGGCGATTTCCGGCACGCGGCGCAGGGTGCGCGTCCACGGAATCTGGGTGAGGAAGCGGTAGGTGTGCTCGACGTGGCTCTCGATTTCGCGGCGCTCCTCCGGAGAGAGGGTGCCGCGGGTGATGGAGAGCGACTGGATTTCGCGGGGCAGCAGCAGCGGCTGCGCCTGCCCGTCCGCGTCCGAGTACTGGAGCCGGCCCAGCTCGTGGAGCCGCTCGAAGCCGCCCTGGGCGAGCACGGTGGGGCGGTTGCAGGTGAGGATGAAGTCGAGCACCTCGTTGAGCTGCTTCAGCTCCGTGCCGAGCCGCTCCTCCTCCTCACCCTCGATTTCCGCCAGGTGCTTGTCGCCGCGAACCTTCACGGCCTCCAGGCGGCGCCGGTAGCTCTGGAGCTGCAAATCCTTCCGGGCGAGATGGAAGCGGGCACGCAGGGCCTCCAGCTCGTGGGGGTAGAGCTTCTCCGCCTTGACGAGCACGGGCTCGCGCACGCCCACCTTGCCGAAGTCGTGCAGCAGTGACGCGTAGCGCAGCTCCTGCAGCTCCACGGGGGAGAAGCGCGTGTGGGCGTAGGGGCCGGTCGTCAGGTGCTCCAGGGCCTGGGCCAGGGTGACGGTGAGGTCGGCCACGCGGCCGGAGTGACCGGCGGTGGTCGGGTCTCGGGCTTCGATGGCGACGACGGAGGCGGAGACGAAGCCCTCGAAGAGGCGGTTGATTTCCTCGTGGAGGAGGGCGTTTTCAATCGCGCCAGCGGCCTGGGCGCCCAGGGCGAGCAGCAGCTCCTCGTCCTCGGCGTTGAAGCTGCCGCCGTCGAGCTTGTTGAGGGCCTGGATGACGCCCGTCACCTCGCCGTTGGCGTCGCGCATGGGGACGCAGAGGATGGTCTTCGTCTGGTAGCCGCTCGAGACGTCGAACGAGCGGTTGAAGCGCGGGTCGGAGTAGGCGTCGGGGATGTTGATGACGGCGCCCGTCTGGGCGACCTGGCCGGAGATGCCGCTGCCCACGGGGAGGCGGATTTCGCTCTTGGAGCCCTGGGCGACCTTGCTCCACAGCTCGTTGCGCTCTCGGTCCAGGATGAAGAGCGAGCAGCGGTCGGCCTCGACGACCTTGGTGGCCTCGAAGAGGATGAGGGGCAGGAGCAGGTCGAGGTCGCGCTCGGCGCTCATGGCCTTGGCGACGTCCAGGATGGACGTGAGCTTCGCGAGGCGACGGCTCAGGTCGGGAGTGGGGGACGAGGCGGGCTGGGAAAGCACCGGGGCGGCTCCGGGTGAAGCGGCCAGCGGCCGCGAGGGCTTCAGGGTTGTAGCACGGCCGGCCGGGCGACTGCCCGGGGGCCCCACCTGCTTGGTTACCTGCTGTCTGCTGGACGCCCCCGGGTACGTTCCGCGCCACCGCGGCCGGGGAAGCGGGTATGAAGCGCCCGCATGACCCGACGCCCCATCCGCATCTCTCCCTCGCTGCTGTCCTGTGACTTTGGCCGCATCGCCGAGGAGGTCCGCGCCGTGGAGGCTGCGGGAGCCGACCTCATTCACGTGGATGTCATGGATGGCAGGTTCGTCCCGAACATCACGATTGGTCCGGTGATAGTGGAAGCCATCAAGCGGGTGGCGACGAAGCCGCTGGACGTGCACCTGATGATTGAGGAGCCGGAGCGCTACGTGCCGGCGTTCGCGAAGGCGGGGGCGGACCTGCTGACGGTGCACGTGGAGGCGACCACGCACCTGCACCGGACGCTGCAGCAGATTCGCGGCGCGGGGGCGAGCCCGTCGGTGGTGCTCAACCCGAGCACGCCGCTGTCGGCGATTGAAGAGGTGCTGGGCGACGTGGAGATGGTGCTGCTGATGAGCGTGAATCCGGGGTTCGGCGGGCAGAGCTTCATCGAGTCCACGGTGGACAAGGTGCGCCGGCTGCGGGCGATGCTGGACGCGCGCGGGCTGGACGTGGACATCGAGGTGGACGGCGGCATCAACGCCACCACGGCGAAGCGGGTGGTGGAGGCGGGGGCGACGGTGCTGGTGGCGGGCAGCTACGTCTTCGGCGCGAAGGACTACGCCGAGGCCATCCGCTCGTTGCGGCCGTGAGGGGTGGGGCGGCGGGGACTGCCGCCCCTGGGTGACTCAGGCGCGGGCGCGGGCCACGGCGGTGGCGAGGCGGGCGACGCGGGTCATGAAGGTGGGGTCGAAGGGCTTCACCTCGTAGTCGTCGGCGCCGAGCTCGAAGCAGACGTGGCGGGTGAACTGGTCCTCGACGCCGCTGAGGATGATGACCTTGCAGTCGCGGGTGGTGGGGTCCTGCTTGAGCTGGGCGAGGAGGTCGCGCCCGTCCTGGTGCTGATTGATGTCCAGGATGATGACGGCGGGCCGATGCTGCCGGGCCAGCTCCAGGACGCGCTCCGAGGTGGTGTCCGAGATGCAGGTGAGCCCGGACCGCTTCGCCTCGCGAGCGAGGGCGGAGACTACGAGGGGCTCGTCATCGGAGATGAGAACGACGGGGGGCGTCATGGAGTCGTGCTGCTGCAATGCAGTGTGACCTTTTCAACAGAGCAAGAGTTGTTCCTGACCGGAAGTACCGGAATGTCGGGGAGTTGGGAAGAGAAGAAGCGGGTCATTCCCGCCGAACGGGTAAGCCCGTACCCCGTGCGAGGGGGCAGGAGGGGGCGGAAGAAAAGGTGATCCGAAGACGTTGACTCAGCCGGGCGGCTCGGGTACTACCGCCGCACTTCGCCGGTCCCGAGAAGACCCACCGGCGGACAGACATATCGGGGAGTGGCTCAGCCTGGTAGAGCACTTGGTTCGGGACCAAGGGGTCGCAGGTTCAAATCCTGTCTCCCCGACCACGTCATGAAGCGGGCTGGAGATCGCAAGGTCTCCAGCCCGTTTTCATTTCGGGCGTCCTGCGGCGCTCCCTTGAGCATCCGAGTGGCCGCTGACTTGGCCGCCGCTTCTCGATCGCATAGCCGGCCGCGTCGTACCGCCAGACGGGCAGGCCCTGATCGAGCCGGAACTCCTTGAGCGCGGCGAGCCCGTGGACGTCGCGCATTCCGGGTGCCTGCTCGCTTCCGCCAATCATCCCCGCCGGCCATCGGGGAGGGTGATGCGCTCGGTGAGCTGGCTGAGCATCACCACCCGGCCAAGCGGCGCGGGGAGCGCGGCGACGAGGAAGGCATGGAACCTGTGGGTGGGAACGCCAGCCACCGTCCCGCACGCGTAGCCGCCCAGCCCATCCCCCCGCACGGGAGCGGGAGCGACCTGACGCTGGGACGCCAGGCCGAGTCCCGGCACGCGGTGGGCACGGTGCCGCCACCGAGCGGCGCGGGCAGCGGACCTCGCGCCCCGGGGAGGGAGCGGGCCCACGAGGGCAGTCACCGCTTCAGGGATACCAGCGCGCTCCGCCGCCGTACCAGCCCCAGGTCGCGGTGGGCCCCACCACGCCCACCGGGCCCCAGGGCGAGGCCGCGGTGACGCCGAGCCCCACGCCGACGGTGGCGTTCTCACAACTGGAGGTCAGCAGGGCGGCGGCGAGCAGCCCCAGCAATGACAGACAACGGCGGGTTTTGCGCGGGAGCATCGGGCGTTCTCCTGGGGGTACGGGTCAGGGCGAGGCCTCGGCGGCCTCCTCCGTCTTGAATGGGTAGCGCTGGAGGGCGAGCACGGCCCCGGTCGGGTCGGCGATGAGCGCGAGCGAGCCGCCCCGGACATCGGGCCGGGGCGCCATCACCACCCGGCCCCCGAGCGACTCCACCCGCGCGGCGAGCGCCGCCGGGTCCTCCACGCGCACATAGGTGAGCCAGTTGGGGCGCACGACCTCCAGCGGCTTGCGGAGGATGCCCGCGCGGGGCTGCTGGCCCTGCTTGAGCAGGTAGTAGGTGCCGCCGCTCTCGTCTCGTGCCTCGACCTCGTAGCCGAGCAGGTCCTTGTAGAAGGTGGCCGCCGCGACGGGGTCCTCGGCCAGGTGCTCCGTCCAGAGGAACTGGCCCGGCTCCGGCAGGCCCGTGTCGGCGGGGTCTCCGGGCTGCGAGCGCACGAAGCCCACGGGGGCACCCTGCGGGTCGGTGATTACCGCGGCCCGGCCGATCTTCTCGACATCCTCTGGTCCCACCAGGGCCTTGCCGCCGCCGGCGCCGGCCTGCTCCACCGCGCGGTCCACGTCCGGCACGGAGAGGTAGCCGAGCCACTGGGAGTGACCCTTGCCCACGCCAATGGGCTGGACGATGCCGCCCATCCAGCGGCCCCGCGCCTTGATGAGCGAGTAGGGGCGCTTGCTTCCCTTGACGTCCTGGAACTCCCAGCCGAGCAGCTCGCCGTAGAAGCGCTTCACGGCGGCGGGGTCTTCCGTGACGAGGTCATGCCAGACGAACTTCCCGTAGAGCGGCACCGGGGAGATCGGGATGCCCGCCTTGCTCGCGCCGCTCGGGGTGCTGGCGCAGCCGGCCATGGCGGAGAAGAGCCCTCCCAGCGCACACAGACCCGCCGCCAGCAGGAGTCCACCGTGAAGCCGGGCGCGCGAGCGCGCGGCAGCGCGGGCCATGTCAGGCGATTCCATCGTTGCTCCTTTGGCGCGGCCCCGGGTCACGCGGGGCGGGCAGCCGGGCGCATCCATATGGAGCGCGAGCGCACGCGGGGCAAGTGACGCACCACCGTCTTGCGACCCGGGTACGGCCCTTCCCGCCAGCGGCCGACAGCGCACGGCCCCCGGGGGCAGAACGCCCTCCCCACCCGCTCCAACCCAGGCGAGGGGCTGGCGTGCGGGGCGGCGTTGCCCGGAGCGAGGGCCGCCCACCAGCTTGTTCGTTGCAGGACTCACGACCGGGGAGGCCCACCATGTTCCCATCCAGACTGCCGCTCACGCTCGCCGCCCTCGCGGCGCTGGCGTCCGTGGCCGGCTGCTCGAAGAGCGCGACGACGTCACAGGGAGAAGGGCAGTCCACGGCCCAGCAGGAGCAGGCCCCGCCGGAACGGACGGGCGAGATGCCTCCACCCCGGGCCGAAATCGAGCGGGACTGCCCGATGACGGTTCCCGGCGCCCAGGCGCGGGCGGAGGACACGCGCGAGGGCGTGGCCATCGCCTTCACCACCTCCGAGCAGGACCAGGTGGTGGAACTCCGCCAGCGGGCCCGCAACATGATGCAGCGGCAGGCGGAGCACGGCGTCTCGGGGCGCCGCGGCCTGGAGCAGCCTCCCGGCGTCGACTACAGCGGGATTGGCGGAGGCGGGCTCCCGGGCTCGGCGGGCGCTCCGAGCGTGCAGTCCTATACCCGCGTGGATGACACGCCCGACGGCGTCACCATCTCCTACAAGGCCGTGAAAGACTCGGAGCGGGAGCGGCTGCGCACGGAGGTTCACCAGACCGCCGGGATGATGCAGCCGGGCGTGTGCCCGGGCATGGCCGCCCCCGGGGAGTGAGGCGGTGGAGTTGCCCCCGTCAAATCGGACAGCTCAAGGTTGAGAGTGAGCAGTACGGAACTCGCGGGGTGACTTCATCTTGAGCCCGCGGTGCGGATGGCAGCGGTTGTAGTCGTCGAACCAGGCGGGCAGCTGGGCGAGGACGTGGGCGGCCGAGGGCAGCTCGTTGACGTACCGCTTGAAGGTCTTCACGAAGGCCTCGGCCATGCCGTTGCTCTGGGGCGAGTAGGCCGGCGTGGTGCACAGCCGCAGGCCGAGGCTGCTGCCGAAGTCGCGGGTGTCCTTGGCGGTGGAGACCGGGCCGTTGTCTGACAGCCATTCCACCGGATGGGGCAGCTTGGCGGTGCCCGGGCAAAAGCGGGCCTCAAGCGTCTCGACCATCAGGTCCTGGAGGGTGAGCGAGGTGGGAGGCTGAGCGGCGGCCTGGAAGGCAATGGCTTCGCGGTCGCAGCAGTCGAGGCTGAAGGCGACGTGGACGCGCTCGCCGTTCCAGCAGCGCACCTCGAAGCCGTCGGAGCACCAGCGCAGGTTGGACTTGAGCGTCACCACTTGGCCCTCGTGGGTGCGCGTCGGCTTGCCGGTATGGCGCTGCAGCAGCAGCCGGCCCTGGCGCATGAGGCGGTAGGCTCGCTTGTGGTTCACCCCGGGCCTGCCCTCGGCCCGGCGCTGGCGGTTGAGGACGACGCAGGCCCTGCGGTAGCCGGAGGTGGCCTGCTGCCCGACAACAGCCTTGAGCTCCTCGAGGACCTCGATGTCGGCCTGGGCGTCTGGGCGGCGGGGCTGGTGAGGGGACAGGGGCCGGTGCAGCGTGGAACGGGCCACGGCGAGGGCCCGGGCCACCGCGCTCACAGAATGCCTCCCAGCTTCGACAAGGCCGCGAGCGACAGCAGTTTATTTTCGCGCGCCAGTTCCACCGCGTCCCGGAGGATTTCGGCTTCCTGCGTCTTCTTGCCCAACAGCCGCTGCAGCTCGCGCACCTGGGCCTTGAGCTCCAGCACCTCGGACTCGGGCACCACCGCCTCACCGGCCTGCAGCCCCGACACGCCGCCCGACTCCTTCAACTGCCGCCACCGGAACCACAGGCTGGAGCTGATGCCGTACTTGCGGGCCACCAGGGACACGCTGCTGCCCGGCGCCTCGCACTCGGCCACCAGGCGCAGCTTCTCCTCCGCCGAGTACCGGCGGCGACGCTTGCTCCCCGCAGTCCCCTCTGGGGCTCCCTCTTGGGTCTTCTTCTCCATCGTCAGACTCGCGTTCTAGCCGAACGAGCCTGTCCGACTCTTCAGGGGCTACACCAGTGGGCGGTGAGCCTCCTTCTTCGCAGACGAAGTTCTGGCGCTTGGCTCGGTCCGGACCTAAAAATGGAGCTTAGGAGGAGCCCACTGTTCTTGGGATTTCGTGGGGATACCCGAGGAGGCAGGGCATGACGGTGCTAGCGCGGCGGACGTCACCACAGCGGCTTTTTGACCAACTCCGTGATCGACTGGGCGGGCTCGTTCCCGACCCGAAGCGCCGAGCTGGGGCCACTGGGGTCGATGCTTGGTACCCATACTACGCAGGCTTCTCCAGCGACTTTGCGAATGCGGTGCTTCGCGAGATACCCCGCGGAAGCATCGTGCTCGATCCGTGGAATGGCAGCGGCACTACCACGACGGCAGCGGCTCGGCTGGGCCTCCGATCCTATGGCGTCGATCTGAATCCGTTTGCTTCGCTCATCGCGCAGGCGAAGACAGTTTCGTTCGCCAGCCCAGCGGACGCTGTTGAGTTCGGGCAACGAGCCCTTGGCTGCACCAGCAGCGTGCGGGGACCTTCGACAGCCGGTGATCTGTCTCGGTGGATTTCGCAGAGCCTCGCCCGCCGTTTTGTTTCCCTCGGAGCGGCGATTGTCGAATCTGAAGACGTAGCGTGGCCTCCGGATCCGCGACGAGCTTTCGCTATGCTTGCACTCGTACGGGCCGTGAGGTGCGTGTCCCCTCCGAAGTCTGGTTCTAACCCCACTTGGTTTCGGCCCCCGAGGCGGCGCAAGCAGCCGAGTCGAGACCTTGCTGAGGAATTCCTCAAGGTGGTTCATAGTCTCGCGGCGGACGGAATGTTGCTTGCCGAGCCTGAGAACTCACCGCGCATTCTTGTTGGGGATGCCAGAGCGTTGCCCATTCAGAATGGCGGCGTCGATGTCGTGTTGACTTCTCCGCCTTACTGCACACGAATCGACTACGCAGCTTCGACCGCGTTTGAGCTGGCGTGTTTGGCTGCGGTCACGTCGCGTAGTGACGCGGGCTCACTGCGGCGCGAGTTGATGGGAACCACAATGATCCGAACCCGAGCCCCGCATCCGATCCCGGACAACTGGGCACCTTCGGTTCGCTCACTCCTGGAACAGATCCGCTCCCACGGCTCGTATGCATCGAGCGGGTACTACTTCAAGAACTTCTGGCAATACTTCAACGACGCTCATTTGGCCTTAGGTGAAATCGCACGCGCCCTGAGAAGGGGCGGCGTAGCGGTGCTTGTTCTTCAAACCTCGTTTTACAAAGAGCTCTTGATCGATCTGCCGGCTCTCTACACCGAGATTGGTGAGGCACACGGGCTTCATGGCGGTGTCGTTGTGAAGAGAAATCTTCCGAGTTCTCGCGTGATGGCGAGTCTCCACCCGAAGGCCAGAAGAAACAGAGTGGGTAGGCACTACGAAGAAAGTGTGCTGCTCCTGGAGAAGCCATGAATAACGACCAAATCGACATGGGAGAGGAGTCCGAACCCAGCCCGATTTCGCTTGAGGACAAGTACAGGCAGCAGATGCGGCAGATCTATCCGCAGAAGATCGAACTGCCGATTTCGACGCTTCCGGACATGATCGAAAGACAGATCGACCTCAGCCCTGACTTTCAACGCCGCAACATTTGGACGCGAAATAAACAGAGCCGGTTCGTCGAGTCGATCATTATGAACGTTCCCATTCCTCCAGTTTTTCTAGGGGAGGACGACTATGGGAAGTATGTCGTGCTCGACGGACGACAGCGGCTAACCGCCATCTCGAGTTTCTTAGAGAACACCTACGCACTCGAGGGTCTGGCGGTCTGGGACGAGTTGAATGGGCTTACCTATCATGACCTCAAGAAGAAGGGGCTCGATAAGACCATCCTGCGGCGTTTCATTCCTGCGGTCTTGATCCTCAAGGAGTCATCGCCAGAAGTGAAGTACGACGTGTTCGACCGCCTCAACACCGGAGGAATGGAGGCGGAGCCAATGGAGATCCGAAATGCGATCTACCGAGGGCAATTCTGCACTCTGCTCCACAAACTTTCAGCGAACGCAACGTTTCGAAAGTTGTGGGACATTCCTGAGGATCCGGACGAGCGACAGAAAAATTCCACGTACAGTCGCATGGAGGACCTTGAGTTAGTCCTTCGGTTTTTCGCACTCGAGAAGTATCAGGCGATGAAAGGGCGCTTTCGGGACTACCTGAGCACGCAGATGGATGAGCGAAATCGGGCCTACAAACAGAATGCGAACCTCGCTGCTCTTGACCAAAGGAGATTTGAGCAAGCCGTCGAGAACGCTTTCAAGGTCTTCGGGCTCGATGCCTTTCGAAAGCCCGGCGAACCCGGAGCGAAGAGGGGTGTCAAGTCTGCGCCTCTTGCTGACGCTGTCATGTTCGCGCTCGCCGATGTCGACCCCGCTCAGCTAACCCCACCTGTGGCGTTAAAACTGGCTTCTGCGCTGCAAGGCCTTTTTTCCGGCGACCCTGAGTTCAAGAAGGCCATTGGAACGGGTACCAATGGGAAAGGGGCGACGCAGTACCGCCTCGAAAAGACAAGAGAAGTCGTTCGCGCCTGCCTTGCCACCTGACTTGTTGCCATGCCTGCCCTTCAGTCCTTGCGAGACTCACTCGATCTCGTTCGAGATATCGCCAACGACATTGACGCCAACGCATCGGCAGCGCTCGCGAGCGCTGCGGTGCGAGCGAGGCATGACACCATTCAGTGCGCATCTGTTGTGCTTCTCAGCGGGTATTTCGAATCCTTCTTGAAGCAGTTGGCCGAAGAGACGGTCGCGACGATTTGCTCATTCGGGGCGCCGTTTTCAACGCTAGATAAGCGCATTCGAGAGGCACATTTCGAGCACGGTGGGCGGGTCCTTCAAGAAGTTTCAAAGGCCGCTCGCTCATCGCGGCCGCACGACTGGGTCAAGGCAAACAGCGCTGACATCGCTCGGCGACTTCACTCTGTTTCAAACGCTGCTGGCTACGAGATCGTTTGGGAGGCCTTCGCCGATACTAAGTCCAACCCTGGAGTGGAAGTGGTTCGAGACTTCTTGCTCCGCTTCGGAGTGGAAGGGGGATGGGACAAGATTGCCGTGCACTGTAGAGTGACGAAGCAATGGGCGCAGACTGCGCTAACGAACCTGATTGCGATTCGAAACGAATGTGCCCATACGGGCAAAGTGGCCGTGATTCCCTCTCCGTCGGAGCTGCGCCAGTTCTGCGACAACCTCAAGGATCTCGCAGAAGCCATCGCAGCGCTAATCCAGTCGCACCTAGCTCAGATGCAGCAAGTGGTCACGCCGGTTGCCGCGCCTGCCACTGCTCCGACAGGTAGTCCGTGAACCACTGAAAGAGCGACGCCAAACCCTACGGGAGAGGTTTTGCCCCGTCTACAGAATGTCTCCAGGACTGGAGGGGACCCAGGGGACAGGCGGGACTGCCCCCGTGGACTCGAAGTGCCTGGGTTCACTTACGATTCAGCGAAAGGCGTGCGCCGTCGCGGGTTTAGGGCACCCCGTGTCCACGGGTTCAAATCCTGTCTCCCCGACCACGTCATGAAGCGGGCTGGAGATCGGAAGGTCTCCAGCCCGCTTTTATTTCGGGCCTCCTGCGGTGTCCTCCCGAGCATCCGAGTGGCCGCAGACCTGGCCGCCG
Organism: Pyxidicoccus fallax; assembly: GCF_012933655.1. GTDB lineage: Bacteria > Myxococcota > Myxococcia > Myxococcales > Myxococcaceae > Myxococcus > Myxococcus fallax. The sequence goes on from NZ_JABBJJ010000052.1 coordinate 40,259, forward strand.
GGCTCGGGTGCATGTAGCGCTGGGGGTGGGGAGGTTCTGGTGCCCGGCCAGTTCCAGGTTGGCTGCGGCACGGGGCGGAGCGCGTCGTTCACCGACAGCCACAGCGTCACGAGCGTGGGCTGGAGGCGATGGCGCGGGGCACCTCGGCCTCCTCCGCTTCCCCAAGGGTCAGGCCGCTGCGAGCGAAGCGCTCATGTACCGTGTCCGGTGGCAGCGCGGCGCGAAGGCGTGCGGTCCAGTTCTCGATCGAGAGGTCGAAGTTCTCTTCTGCGCGGGCGAATCCGATTTCGTGCGTGGCAGGCAGTCGCTGGCTGCAGACGCGACGCAGGGCCCTTGGCCTCCCGTCCGAGGCCTCAGCGAATCGTGAGCCAGAAGAGGCTGATCAGGACCACCGCGACCAGCGCGCCGGTGCAGAGCATCCCCATCAGCCGGGCAGCCTGGACGAACGTCCGCCCGCCCGGAGGGGATTCGCCTTGTTCGATGTTCCGCAACTCTCGTTCCGCGACCACCCACCCGATGACACCGGGGACGAAGCCGCCCACCACTCCCAAGAGGGCGAGCCCGAAGGCCGTCCACGCCATCCCAGACACCTCGGGTGCCCGGAGCTGGCGGGTGTAGCAGCCGGCGCATAGCACGTCCTTCTCAAAGGGCCGTGCGCACGAGGCACACACGAAGCTTCCGCACCGCCGGCACGTCGCGGTGGCGAGGGCGTCTGGGTGTGCGGCACAGCGCGCGTCGGAGCTCGAAGTCATGGCGTTACCCGAAGGCGGGCCAGAGTAACCGACCGACGGACACCCCGTCTCTCCGCGGCCGGCGGTGAGCGTCAAGGTGAAGTTGCCGCGTGAAAGGATTCAGCCGGTGCGCTTCAGCTCTTGCGCAGCCGGGCCGGTGCAGAGGCCGTGCAGTCCCCCTCGCGGCCGCCGCGCGCGGAGTGAGCGCCGGCGGGAAACGTCGGCCACGTGAAACCGCCGTCCCTCCCCCGCACGGGCTTGGCGCGTCCCCCCTGCGCTCCCACGATTCCCAGGCAGCACGCGACACACAACGGGAGGGGACATGTCTGGGACATCGCTTCAAGGACTGACACTTCTGGGGGCCCTGTGCCTCTCGCTCACCTCGCTGACGGCAGCCCAGGCCCATGGGGCAGGGACGCTCTTCGTGGCGAACAACGGCGTCGACAGCGCGACCTGCGGAGCGAGCCAGTCCCCCTGCCGCTCCCTCAGCCGCGCCATCGACAACGCCCGCGACGGGGACAGGATCCTCGTCCGCCCTGGGGTCTATGGAGAGCTGACCGGCGATGGGGACTTCAACGACCCCGGCGAGGAGGCGGCGGAGATCGGAGGGGGCTGTCGATGCATGATCCTGGTCGACAAGCGCCTCGTTATTGCTTCGACGGACGGCCCGACGGTCACCGTGCTGGACGCCAGGGGGGCACAGCTCGACGTCGTCAACATCACCGCGAGTCATGTGGTCTTCGGCGGGGACGGGGCGGGCTTCACCGTCACCGGGGCCCGGACGACGGGCGACGATGATGGCTTCGGAGTGGCGATCCTGGCAGACGAGGGCGTGCGCGTGATCGGCAACATCGCCGTCGACAACCGAAGCATCGGCTTCGCCGCCCAGGGGAGCCGCAACATCATCCGAAACAACCTCTCCATCAGCAACGGCTCCGGATTCAACCTCGGGGCCACCGGGGCAGAGGGGCACTTCGTCATCGGCAACGTCGCCGTCTCCAACGGGAACGAGCAGGAGGGCGGCAATGGCATCTCGCTCTTCGGCGAGAGGCAGCGGGTGATGGGGAACAGGTCCATCGGGAACGATGGCCTCGGCTTCTTCCTCGTCGGTGCGGGCGGCCCGGAGTTCCTCTTCCAGGAGAACGAGGCCATCGGCAACAGGGGCGTCGGCATCTGGGCGGAGCAGAGCCTGCCGATGGAGCTCCACAGGAACAACATCTACGGGAACCTGGGCCTGCCGCTCTTCGGCTTCTTCCCGGCGCTCCCCAACTGCGGCCTCGCCAACCGCTCCGGCAGCGACATCGACGCGACCCGCAACTACTGGGGCGCGCCCTCTGGCCCCGGCCCGGACCCGGCCGATGATGCGGGGCCGGGGTCCATCTGCGACCTGAATGGTGAGACGCTCGTGACGCCCTTCGCGCCCCGGCCGTTCTCCGTCTGGACCGGGCCTCGCCTGCTCGACACGAGCGAGGCCCGCTAAGCCACCCGAACGCCGCCTCCTGGGTCGGGCGGCAGCAGGTCGCTCGGGCTGATCGTGTAGGTGAGCCGAGGGTACGTGAAGGCGGTCTCTTGATTCTCCTGGCGCCGGAGCCGGTAGAATTCGCGGCGCTCCTCGTCGCTGGCCAGGGTGAGGCGGGTGCCGTCGGAGAAGCAGGGCTGCTGCTCGCGAAAGCGCACGAACGTCTTCGAGGTGCGACAGGTGACGCCGAGCCACTGGCTGGGTGCACCGGCGGCGGGGTCGAGCACGATCCGGTGCCGGAACCTGCGATTTGTGTCCACGGAGAACACCACGACGCTGTTGTGGGCCAGGGGGATTTCGAAGGCCGGGCCGCCAGGCTCCTTCGCCTCGACGAGGAGCCGCCTCGCCGGGCTCTCCTCGGCGCGCTCGTAGCAGGAGAAGAGGGCGATCTCCGTGGCATCCTCCAGATCGAGGGCCTGGTCCGAGTGCGCACCCATGGTGGCATAGGCGTTCGTATAGCTCTCGATGAGCGCGTTGTTGAACCCCACCGAGAGCGACGCGCATTCGCGAACCTGCCGCGCCAGCCAGGCGTGGATCGGTCGGAACGGCTGCGCCGGAAGGCTGTAGACGGTGGTTGTTCGAACGATTGGAACCCCGCGCGCATCGTCGCTCGCGACGAGCACTGCCCCTCGCCTTCCCTTCCCCTGGTCTTCGAACCGAGCCGACGCGAGCAGCTCCGCGAACAGATTCCCCCGCGCGGGAATCACATACGTTCGAAACTCATCCGCCGCCTCGTAGCTCGGCGCCCGGTAGTCGCCCTCGTTCATGCTGAATCGGAACGGGTCCCCATAGTCGATGTGCGCCTGGGTCTTGTTCTCTTCGGCATACAACCTTCGAAGCTCCCTCATCCCCTCGGGCGTGGGCGCCTCCAGCGGAACCCGCTCGCCACCCATCGCGAGGAACGTACGGCCGCCGTCGTGCACGGCCTCGGTCTTCGAGCAGCGCACCACGTAGCCCAGGCGCGTTGGGAGCTGCGCGGCATCCAGCTCGGACGGCAAGATCTCGTGCGTGTACAGCCGGTTGGTGGACAGCGGCATGAACAACACGGAGTGGGGGTACAGGGTGATGGTGAATTGGGTGGGCAAGGCGCCTGCCGTCCCGTCCTGCACCGTCTCCTTCAGGCGGAAGCGCAGTCGGGTGAGCCCGCTCTTGCGGCCGTTGCCCGGGTCGAAGGGGTCGTCGGGCAGGGGGCGTCGCTCGTCGAGGTGCTCGTAGAAGGTGCAGAAGGCCATGATGCCGTGGGTCGGCATGTCCTTCGTCTTGTCGGCGTGCGGTGAGATCCGAGCCTTCGCCTGCTTCGTCTCGGCGTCGGCCGGGGTGTTGTGGTAGAGCTGCGCCAGCACGTGGTTGAGCGGAGCCGCGTCTCGAAAGATCAGCGCCGCTTCCTGGTTCAGCGCGTCGACGATGTGTCGGTCCGTGGCACGGAAATTCTCGGTCGGACCCGAGAGGTTCGTAGAGCAGCGCAGCAGGCGGAAGTGAAGCTCCTCCCCCTCCGGTCTCACGCTCGTCAGGTAGATCCCCGTACGATGGGCCCTGCCGGGTTTGGTCGATTCGGTGAGCGACTGGAAGGTGTGCTCGCTTCGGATCCGGTCCAGGAAATCGATGCCCGGGTCGAAGAAGCACCGGTAGTACACGCCGACCCCGTACACGCGAAGGGGAACCCGGCCAAGGCTCACCAGCGGCCAGGGCACGCCGTCGTCGCGCTCCCCGTAGCCGCTCGAGCGCTCCCGGATCACCTGGACGCGCGCGGCCGCCGAGAGATCCAGGCCCTCGGCCCTCGACACGTCGCCGCACAGATGGACGACCTTGCCGGAGAGGTCGGGCAGCCCGGCGGAGGGGTCGGTGATCACGGTGCCACAGAAGCCGTCGAGCAAGCCCACGTCGTCCAACGGCGAGAGCGCGATCAACACATGGTTCGTGTCGATGATGCGGGCTTCGGGGAGAGGCGACGATGCTCGGGCCATGGGGAGGCTCCTCGCGCAGGACTGGCGTCCTGCTGCATGGCTACGATCCTGCCAGAGCGCATAGGCGGCATGGGAGCCCTGTTGTGGGCGAGGGACGGGGTGGGGGGCGTCCAGGAGGGCCGCGCGGCTCCGCGAGAGTGCATCCCTCAGTCCAGCGGCCTCGGCTGTAGCCCCCGCGTTCCAGGATGCGCTGCGCACGAGCCCACCGTCGATGCGCAACGCGGAGCCATTGAGGACGGAGGCGAGCGGGCTGCTCACCTCGGTGATGAAGTCCGCAACAATGCCCCGAGAGGGGCGTGCGCCCGGAGGGTTGGGGCTGGCTGCCTGACCGGGCCCTGGCGCGAAGGCCGACCCCCCGGGCCCGCTGGCTGCACATGCTCCCCCATACCGTTTGTTGAAGTCACATGGCCTCCACCCGCAAGCTCTCCGCGCTTTCTCAGGGAAGGGGAGACGAGCGGGTACGGCGCCCCGCGGCCGACCGCTCGGAAGAGCAGGAACTCCAACGCGAGGAGGAACACCTCGAGCCCTGGACTCAACTGTTCCACCATGCGGGCCTGGGCATGGTGAGCACGGACCCCGAGACCTCGTGCATCAAGGCGGTCAACCCGGCCTTCGCCCGCATGCATGGGTATGACTCGCCCGAGGAGCTCATCGGGAAGCACGTCCAGGAGCTGCTCGCGCCAGAGTGCTTCGCCAGCTTCCGCGCCGAGCTGGAGCGGACCCTCGAGAAGGGCCATCACAGCTACGAGCTCCTCAACCGGCGCAAGGACGGGAGCTGCTTCCCGGTGCTCGTGGACGGGGTGGCGCTGAGGGACGAGCGGGGCAAGGTCATCTACCGCGCCGCCAGCGTCCACGACCTCACCGCGCGCAAGGAGGCGGAGGACCGCTTCAGCTTCATCGCGCGGGCGGGAGAGGTGCTCGCCTCTTCGCTGGACGAGGACACGGTGCTCCAGCGACTCGCCGAGCTCAGCGTGCCCCACCTCGCGGACGCGTGCACGGTGGACCTGCTCACCGAGGGGGGCGGCGTGGAGCGGCGGGCGGTGATGCACCGCGACCCGGAGCTGGTGGCCGCCGTCTTCGAGATGGTCCGCCGCTGGCCCCTCGGCACGTGCGCCCCGGGTGTCACGGCCCAGGTGCTGCGAACGGGCGAGCCCGTCTTCATTCCCGTGCTGACGGACGCGGCGCTGGCGGACCTGGCTCGCGGCGAGGGACACCAGGCTTGGCTCCGGCAGCTTGGCTTCAAGTCGCTCATCTGCGTCCCCCTCCAGGCGCGAGGCCAGACGCTGGGGGCGCTGACCCTGGGCCTCCAGTCGGGCCTCCGAAGCCATGGGCCGCGAGATGTGGAGCTCGCGCAGGAACTCGCCCGCCGCGCCAGCCTCAGCCTGGACAACGCCCTCCTCTTCCAGAAGGCGAAGGAGACCCAGGTCCGCACCGAGCGGCTCCAGGACCTCACCGCCGCGCTCTCTCGCGCGGCCGCCGTGGAGGAGGTGGCCGAGGTCGTCATCCACGTGGGGCTGAAGGCCGCTCGGGCCCAGCGGGGGGCGCTGCTGCAGCTTCGCGAAGGGAAGCTGCACCTCATGTGTCACTCCGGCTATCCCGAGGCGCTGATGCGCGCCTACCAGCCGCTGCCGCTCGAGGTGTTCAGCAGGTCGCGGACGCTCCTGCACGAGCGCCAGCCCCTGTTCTTCGGCTCCCGCGCCGAGTGCCTCGCCCAGGTGCCGGAGATGACTCCCGTCTCCTCGGTCGTCGGAGAAGGTGCGCGTGCGCTCCTGCCGCTGGTGACCGAGCAGCGGATGATTGGCCTCATCATCGTGGGCTGGGAAACGGTGAAGTCCTTCAGCCAGCCGGAGAAGGACTTCATCCAGGCGCTCACGCGTCAGTGTGCCCAGGCGCTCGAGCGCGCGGAGCTCTACCGGGATGCCCAGGCGGCGGTCCGGCTGCGCGACGAGTTCCTCTCGGTGGCGAGCCATGAGCTGAAGACCCCCCTGACCTCGCTCGGGTTGCAGCATGTGCTCATCGAGCGCGCCGTGAGCGCGGGCCTGCTGGACAAGGCCCACTCCCGGCTGGCGTCGTCCGCGCGGCAGGTCCACCGGCTGGCCTCGCTGGTGGGCAGCCTCCTGGACGTGAGCCGCATCTCCCTGGGAAAGCTGGCGCTGGAGCCGTCCGAGGTGGACCTGGCCCAGGTGGTGAAGGACGGGCTGGAGCGGACGGAGGCCGTCTTCACGCAGGCGGGCTGTGACGCGCGGCTGTCCCTGGAGCCCGGGGTGCGAGGCTGGTGGGACGGCTCCCGGCTGGAGCAGGTGGTGGTGAACCTCCTGTCCAACGCGGTGAAGTATGGCCCCGGCAAGCCTGTCGTCATCCAGGTGGACTCGGAGCCGGGATGGGGCCGGTTGCGCGTGCGCGACGAGGGCATTGGCATCTCCCCCGAGGCCCTCCCACGCCTCTTCGGCCGCTTCGAGCGCGGCGTCTCCGACCGACACTACGGTGGCTTGGGTCTGGGCCTCTACATCTCCCGCCAGATTGTCGAGGCCATGGGCGGCACCATCACCGTGGAGAGCGAACTGGACCGCGGGGCGCTCTTCACGGTGCGCCTGCCCCTGCGTGCTCCTGGATAGCCACGAAGGTACCCAGGCTGTGCGCCAGCCCAGTGGGGAGGCGGTGCAACCCCGCTGGACACACGCCGGTCCATACGTCCATCTCCGTCCAGCGCAGCCGCTGCTGCGGGGAGTGTGCCACGGCCCCGGCCTGCCCACGGCCGCCGCCCCTGTCGCGACGGGGCATCCGTGGAAGGAATGTTCGTTCCGCGTCCGCCCCGCCGGAGGGGAGGCCCGTCCGCGGGTTGTGGGTGAGGCAGATGCGCGCCCACTCCTCGCGCCCGTCGTTGCCGTGTCGCCCCGACGTCGTCATCTCTCAGCCGCGAAGGCGCCCGTCCAGCTCGCGAAGCAGTTCCCCGACGCGCCCGCCGCCGCGGGGTGCCGCGGGGAACCGATCGAGCACGAAGACGACGATTGACGTGGCGTGCCGTCGCGCCCGCTCGACGTGCTCGGCACCAACATCCCGGTCATCGCCAGACAGCAGCTCGGCCGCTCTTGCCGCGTGAGCAGCCGCTCCGAGGATGTGCTTCACCTGATGGGAGCTGGCCTTCGGATGCAGGTATGCGGCGGCGGCGGCGTGACTCGCTGCTCGCGCTGCTTCGCGTGCGGCCTCGGTGGTGGTCTCACGCGATGCCTCGAGCGCCGCCCACGCGTTGTCTCTCAGCGCGCCCGTGCGTCTGCCGCCCCTGGCAAAAGCGTTCGCCGCGTCGATGGCGTCGCGAGGCCGAGTGTCACCCGGCCGTTCGCTTTCGAAGATGGCCAACGCCGCCTGTGCGCACTTCGCCGCATAGCCCGCGACCTCGCGAAGTTCCTGCTCGCTCAGCGCGATGTTGCCCGGCTCGCTCGTCATGGCGTCCATCATCGACTGCCACGCGAGCCAGTGTCTTCCCTGAATGTGTCTCGCGGTGGCGCACCGGATGCGGCGGTGCTTTCGCACGTGCCCTGCCGCCTGGTGCGCCCGTGGTGCTCAGTTCAGACGTCCAACTGCCAGAGCTGGTTCTTCGCCGACCCATCGCGCTTCATGGGGTAGGTGATGAGCCGCCCCGTGCCGTCCGTCCTGGCGCCCTCGATGTCCAGCACCATGCCATTGAGCTGGCTCTGGATGTAGTAGGTGCCGCGGACCCGGCCGGGCACGAGCTGCCACACCTGATTGGGGTGGCCGTGGGCCTCCCAGGTGACGACGGCGGTTCCCGGGGCCTTGTTGGCTCCCTCCACGTCGAGCACGAGCCCGTTGAGCCGGCTGCGGATGAGGTAGCCGCCCCGCGTGGGCACCAGCTCCCACTTCTGGTTCTCATTGCCCTCGCGGTGGGACTTGGCGCGGAAGGCGACGAGCCCCGTGCCGGGCGCGCGGTTGTTGCCCACGATGTCGATGACGAGCCCCTCGAGCCTGCTGCGGATGAAGGTGCTGCGCTGGGGCCGCGACTCACCCCGGTCTGGACGCCAGTCCCGGTCCGCTCGCGGCGGAGGCGGCGGCGTGGGGCGCGCCTCACCCTGGCACCAGCCCGCGGGGCTGCACGTGCGGGCGCCATCGCACTGCGAGCTGTCGTGGCAGCGGTTGGGTCCGGAGCGGTTGCGCGACTCGTCCCAGCGGTATTCAGGCCCCGGCCCCGCCCCCGCCGTCAGGGGCAGGAGCAGCAGCGCGAGCGCCGCCCATCCCTTGCTCTTCACGGACGACCGGTCTTCACGCGCACGACCACCCTCGGAGCTACGCCGAACCGCCAGCATGGGACTTCTCCTCGTTTGGAGTTTCCGGGAGAGGGGCTGCTCTCGCCGCCCGCTCGCTCCATGCCCTTCATGACGGGGGCAGGGGGATTTCATTCACCTGCTATCGGTTGAGTGTGGGTCGATCTCTCGCATTGGAGCCTGAGCTCCTCCTGACCCGAAAGGTCGAGCCGGAGCCCGGCGCTCAATAACCCGGAAAAATCAGCAGTCGCCTCAATCCGCGGCGTCGGGCCCTTGCTCGAAGGAGACAGACCTGACGTCCACCCGTCGTCTCGGGTGGCATCCAACGTTCAAAGCAGAGGAGGAGCTGGATATGCATCGCCAAGGACTGCGCAACATTTCGAGGAGACTCTCGCATGCGGCAGTGCTGTGCACTTTCATGGCGGTGGCACTTGCTTCGCAAGAAGCGGCTGCGGCTTGCCGAGGCACCTGGGCCGAAGGAACGACCTACACCGCGGGCGACAGTGTGACCTACAGCGGCGCGACCTACACGGCTCGCGTGACCCATACCGCATGCGTCGGCTGCGGCTGGAACCCGGTGGCGGCACCGTCGCTGTGGGCGGCGGGCGGCGACTGCACCGGTGCTGTCTCTTATACA
>NZ_JABBJJ010000530.1 GCF_012933655.1 Pyxidicoccus fallax
GGGTGGAGGGGGGCAGCGTCTGCGCGAGCATCATCACGTCGAAGAGGAACCAGGCCACCCCCGCGAATGACAGGAGGGACACCCCTGTGAGCAGCACGATGTCGCCCCGGGCCTGGAGAAGCGGCGCCAGGAGCATCGGGCTCATCAGGAGCAACAGCGACGGGAGCGCGGAGCGCTTCGCGTGGGCGGTCCGGGCGAGGACGCGGAAGAAGTGGATGATGCCCAGGCCGCTGACCCATCCCAGGACCCAGGCCACGCCTGGGTAGGACGGGCTGCCAGCCAGAATGGAGGCCGTGGCGACCAGGATGCCGTGAGCCAGCCACGTGCCGAAGGAGAGCCATGCGGGACGGCGCAGCGCGGCCCCGGGCGCGCGGGTGAACCGGAAGAGCTGCACCGCCAGGACGGCCATCAGCACGAGGAGGACCAGCGCGAGGATTCTCGTCGGGTCTTCCAGCCAGCGGATGGGGGCGGGCATGGGCGTCCTCCCGGAACCGTAGGGCGCGATCAACACGATGACGACGACCCCCCAGACGAGCGCCAACACCGGCAGCGCGGCCGCGCTCAGCAGCACGAAGAACAGCAGGTTGCGCAGCCCCTTCAGCCCGGCGTGAACGCTCGACCAGTCGCCCACGGGTGCGGAGGTCTGGGTGGGAGGTGCTGGCACGGGTATGGCTCGAGCCTCCGGAGACGCCGGAGCGCGCCGAGCCGGCTCCACGGCCTCCGGGGAAGGCGTGGACGTCGCCGGGAACGCCTGCGCGCGCCTCGGTGCCTCCGTGGTGGACCCCAGGGGACGGCGCTCCGGCACCGCCTCGGAGGCCGTCTTCAGCGAGGCCAGGCAACGCCTGCACAGCGAACGGGCCGCGTCCTCGGCGGCCTTGAGCGCGACGACGAGACCACAGGTGGGACAGCGGACGTGAACCATGCTTCACCCCCAGACAGGCGGCAGCATGGCTCCTTCCAGGGATGAGCGCGCCGATATAATGGAGCGCCCATCAATCAATTCGGGTTATCGATTCACGTCGAGCTGCGTCCGCATCACCTCGCCCAACGTCTGGATGAAGCCGCGGATGTGGTCCACCTTCTGCCGTCGGGAGGCGAGGAACGGGTCCATCACCGTGCAGCGCAGCACGGCCACGCCGCCGGCCCGGTCGTAGTCCGCGGAGGTGAAGCCCAGCCGGTCGACAATGGGCAGGGCAGCCCGTCCGTACTCGGCGGCGCGCAGCACCGTCTTCGTCACGAAGTAGTCCGGCCGCCGGTGCGTGTCCGGGCCCACGCTCAGCGCGCGGTAGAGGCGGTCCACGAAGTCGTTGGTCGCCTCCAGCGTCTTCAGCGACGGGTGCCCCACCGCGAAGCAGACGATGTTCAGGTCCGACGGCGGCAGCAGCACCGGCGTGAAGGGCGCCCAGTCCCCGCTGGCGATGCGCCGGTGGAGCGCCATGGCGCCCTTGGCCGTCTCCCCCACCAGTCGCCCGTAGCCACTGGCGTCCAGGGGCAGCACCTTGTGGCTCATCCACACGGCGGACGCGGCGGCGCCGGGCTTGGAGCCCTCGAAGATGGAGCGGCCCAGGTAGGCGCTCTCGTTGCCGCCCGCATGAAAGAGGTAGGGCGCCTCCACCGACACGAGGTCGCGCACGCGCTTGTCCCGGAACGAGATGCTGCCGGCCGGGTAGGGCATGTAGCCCAGCTTGTGCGGGTCGATGGTCACCGAGTCGGTGCGCTCCAGCGCGCACAGGGCGCGGTAGACACCCTCGGAGGGCCACGCCTCCGGCGCGTAGTCCGCGAGCGTCTCCTCGTACGTCCGGCGCGCTCCGCCCGGGCCCCGGGTGATGGAGGCCGCATAGCCGCCCCAGGCCGCGTCCGCGTGCAGGTGGAAGGCGAGGCCCAGCTCGCGCCCGAGCCGCTCCCGCAGGTCCGCCAACTGGTCCAGCCGGTCCACCGCGCTCTCCTCCGTGGAGCCGATGACGGCCACGCAGGCGATGACGGGCTGACGGCGCACCGCCAGCGTGCGCAGCGTGTCCTCCAGCGCGGCGGGGGACATGCGGAAGTGCGTGTCCACCGGCACGTGGATGAGCTGCCGCGAGCCGATGCCCAGCGCCCGGCACGTCTTCTCCCACGAGTAGTGCGCCGTGGAGGGCACCAGCACCACACCCGGGGCCAGCGCGTCCTTGAACTCGGAGGACAGCCGCAGGCCGAACTCCTGGTAACCCAGCGACGCCAGCGAGTGGCGCATCACCAGTTCCATGGCGCTGCCGGCGTCGCCCACCTGCGCGCGGAAGCGCTCCAGCAGGTCCAGCGCCGCCTCGGGGGGCACGTTGAGGAGCTGCCACAGGCCCAGCTCGCGCAGGGGATGCTCGCGGCCATCCGCCAGCCGCACTCCCAGCTGGCGCAGGCCGGCCTCCTCCGCGGCGTGCCGCAGCGACACCGGGAGGTACTTCACGTTGCGCGCGACCCACAGGGCCTCGAAGTTGGCCACCGTGCCACCGGAGGTGAGGTGTCCCCAGAAGCGCTCCGGCGCGTAGCCCACCATCCGCGCGAGCTGCTCGGCCACCTCCAGCTCCAGCCGCGTGGTGACGGGTGAGGCCTCCGCGGACACGTTGTTGGGGTTGTAGAGCAGCGTGGCGAAGTAGCCGATGAGGCTCGCCATCGTGAGGTCCGAGCTCATGTGCCCGATGTAGCGGGGGCTGAAGGCGGGCACGCCGCCCTTGAGTTGGCTCAGCAGGCCCATCAGCTCCTGCGACAGCAGGGAGAGGGAGTCCTCGTAGCCCGGTGCGCGCTTGTCGGACTCCTGGATGAGGAAGCCATCCTCGGGGTGGAGGTTGCGCCGCCAGAAGATGTGGTCCCGGAAGGCCTCCAGCAGGAGGCGCTCGAAGATGTCCGCGTTCTCTCCCTTGGGGCCGAGGAAGAGCGCGCCCAGGTCGGGCGGGGCGGAGGCGGAGGGCTGTCGCGGGTGCGTGCTCATGGGGATGCACCCGGGATTGCAAGCCACGCGCCCTGGATGGGCGCCTTCCGGGCCCCCGCGGGCGGCAAAGCCTGCGCGCCCGCGGGCCACGGAGCGCAAGGCCTGCGCGGGGAGCGCCGTGACGATTTCGTTCTATGCTCCGGGGGCGTGAGCCTCCCGACCGAAATGAAGCGCCTGGCCAGTGGGCTGCGGGCGCTGGTGGCGCAGACCCTCGGGGAGCGCGGGACGCCCATCCCCGTGACGCTGACGGGAGCGGAGGTGAACTGGTTCGTCGAGGCCACGGTGGGCGCGCGCACCTGCCGGGTGCAGGTGTTCCAGTACCTGGACGGACCCATCAAGTACTCCGCCGACTTCATCGAAGCGGGGCACTCGGTGGCCCGAGGCGAGGACCTCTCCCAGGACGAGGTGGCGCGAGCGTGCGCCGCGTGGCTCCTCGACGCCGTCCCGCGCGAAGGGCTCCACCAGCGCTTTCCGTTCGTCGACCGCTCCAAGCGGCGGTTGGATGCGCTGCGGCCCGTGCTGGACGCGGCGCTGGAGCGGCGTGGGTCGCCGCTCCGGGGGCGGCGCGAGCACGGCCTTTCCTCCGAGGCGCTGTGGGTGGAGAGAGACGCGAGGACGTGCCAGCTCACCTGGCCCCCCGAGGGGGAGCAGCTCCACTGTTCCTTCCGGCACCGCCGTCGCTCGTTGGCGACGGTCGAGACGCGGGACACGGAGGCACTGGTGTCCGCGATGCTCCGGTGGATTGATGGAGGCGCACGCCCCTCCGAGCTGCGGGCGGAGTACCCGTTCGTGCGGCTCGAGCCGTACGCGCTCGCGCACGAGGAGGGGCGATTCGCGGAGTGGCGTTGGGAAGAGTCCTTGAAGCAGGCCCGGGCCGCCATGGAGAGCCGGGTCAGCTCACCCCTGGTGCCCCACCTGGAGCTGCTGGAGCGGCTGCACGCGCTGCCCTCCGCCCGCCGCTTCTATTTCTTCACCAGCCTCTGGACACTCAAGTTCTCGCGCTGTCCGGACTACAGCTCCTCCACCACGGGGCTGCCGTTCATCATCCCGCACCTGGAGACGGGGCCCGGGTCGGAGAGCTCCCGTGTATCGCGGCGCTTCATCGCCCACTGTGGCGGCCGGACGTACGAGGGAGATGCGGCCGGGGTCTGCCGCTTCGTCGAGTGGGTCTTCGATGCGGAGGTGGACTCCCTCTTCGACGGCAACCTCGAGGACGCCTTGATGGAGGACGTGGACCGGGCGCTCGCGGCGTCGGGGTCTTCGCTGCGCTGCCGCCGACACCGTGACGGGCGGGTGAGCGGCCTCGTCGTGGAGCATGGCGGACGGACCTGCAGACTCACCGCCGATGAGCCCCCCGGGGTGACGCTCGGCGCGGTGGTCCACTACTACGAGGGCCCGCTCGCGGAAGGCCACGTCGCACGCGAACGCTTCCGGGACGTGGCGTCACTCGTGCCCGCGCTCCGGGATTGGCTCGGAGAGGCGCCACGCTCGTAGTCGGGTGCGCGTCCTGCCCCGGGCCGGACGCTGCGCGTCAGGGCTCGATGACGGGCGGATCCTGACAGTAATTGCTGTTGATGTACGTGTTGCATATCGCGGACGGCGTGCTCGTGGGGCGCTTGCCGGAAGTGCAGCCCGTGCGCGGCGGCGTGTAGTTGACGAGCCGGCAGGTGGCGAGCGCATTCATGTCCAGGCAGCGCCCCGTCTGGTAGCCCTGGTAGTCCGTCTGACAGCGGGCGTTGTAGATGGGCTGGTCCACCGAGCCCAGGAACTCCTCGGCCGGCGTCGCTTCATCCTCGACGCCACACCCTGAAAGGCCGAGCGCCAGGGACATTCCCAACAGCGGAAGGAAGAGCTTGCTTCGCACGCAACACCTCCACGAACGGGATGATGTAATTGTATTTTAATTACAGATGAGACCACAAGGAGGCGGCCGCTCTTTTGATGCGCGCCGCGCAAGTTCCGGGAGGCCTCACGCAAATGGCGCTTCACCTGGGAGAGGGCATGGAATAGAAGGCCCCAACGCGGCGCTCCGTCGGGGGCCGGGAGCCGCTGCACAAGGACCTGCTGTTCCATGTACAAGGCTTGTGTCTTCCTGCTCTGCCTGCTGACGCTGGCGGGGACAGGCTGTGGTTCGGATGGAAGCGGCGAAGAGCAGCCGCCTCCGGTCACCACCCCCAAACCGGCCATCTCGGTGCGAGTCGATGTCGCCGGCTGGGTCGCCGAGGCGGGCAGCCGGCTGGAGCAGCCCATCTCCGTCCAGCGCAGCGGCGGGCATGCCGGCCCCATCCAGGTGGAGGCGCAGGGCCTGCCCGCGGGCGTCGTCCAGGCCCCACTGCGGATCGAGCCCGGCGCGGAGTCCGGTGTCCTCTCCCTGGAGGTGGGCGCCAACGTCGCCGCCGGCACCCATCCGCTGCGGGTGGTCGCGACGAGCGGGGACCTGACCGCCGTGGACTTCATCGCCCTGGTCGTCACGTCCCGGCCGGCCACGGGGACGGTGCAGCTGTCCTTCGAGACGCCGCGTCCCAAGGTGCTGAAGGGCGGGACGCACCAGCTCACGGTGCTGGTGACACGGACCGGTGGCGAGACGCCGGCCTTCCGCTTCGAGTCCGCGCTCGTGGCTCCGTGGATCAACGTGGGCGACGTCTCGGTGGCCGCCGATGCGACGCGCTTCGCCCTCCCGGTGACGGTGGACGCGCACCGTCCCGTGGGCCCGGTGGAGCTTCCCCTGGTGATGGTGCTGTCTCTTATAAACCGCTGACGCTGC
>NZ_JABBJJ010000531.1 GCF_012933655.1 Pyxidicoccus fallax
GGCCACCGCCCTCGCTGGAGGAATCATTCCTCCACGACGACCCTTCTACCGGAGGGGACTGACATGCCAGGGAGGATGGGGCCCGCGCCCGGGGACGACGTGGCAGGTCCTCCGGCTTCATGCACTTCGTTCCCGCCACCGAGGGCCGAGGGTAGGGGCAGCCACGAGCGCGCGGGCTCGGGAGTGACGGGAGGGCATCGAGTGTCCCCAGCCCGTGCGCCCTCGATGCATGGGGCGGAAGGGAGCGAGATCGCGGCCCATGAGAGAAGCCGCGGTTGGAGTCACTCGGGGGCGCGGAATGAAGTCCTCATCGCAACGATGGCCGCGAAGGGCACCTGGCTCCACGCTCACGACGAGGGAGGGCACCTCCGATGCAACAACGACTCGCGCCCCGGATCCGTCGCCGAGCCGCGCGCCCGGACAGGGCGAGACATATCCAGGATTCATCCCTGGCGCGCACTCCCGAAATTCAAAAGATAAATGCCCCTGCCAGATTCGAACGGCACCGGCGTCATCCCGGCGGGTTGGATTCATTGAGGGGGTGAGAGCGTGTTCAAGCAGTTGTTCGCGAACCTGAAGGGCATGTTCGACCGGCGTCGCAAGGGCCCCGAGAGCGAAATCGAGAAGCTGGGCGTCCTGATGGGCGCCGTCTACTACGAGGAGAACGACCGGCTCCAGGAGGCCGAGGAGATCTCCGGAAGCCAGTTCGAGGAGAACCCCGACTTCGCCTCCTGGGACGCGGAGGCTCGGGAAGAGCTCCGCAATGAGCTGGCCGGCTACTTCGGCGACCTCGACATGGAGATGTACGGCGAGCAGTTCGAGAGCTCCGCGCGCACGGCCCTCGCGGACGCCTGGGGAGTAACAGACAAGGAGTCCGCGCTGAAGGTGCTCCGGTGGCTGCGGGAGCAGGGACATCAAGGGTATTACAAGCAGCTCCTGGCGCATGGCGCCCAGGCGGAGCAGGTCACCGCCAGGGCCGCGCTGGAAATCGCGAACAAGCTCGCGGGCCTTGCTCCGAACGAGACGCTGCGTCCGGACCCCTCCGGCCTGAATGGACAGCTCCAGCTCGCGCGGAAGATCCACCAGCAGCTGCCCAGGCTGGGACTGGTGGCCTGGGATGCCGCCCGCGTGGTGCAGGTGGCCCGCCTCGGGTTCATGGCCGGCTACCTCACGGACGAGGAGTCCTGAGCTGAAATCTCGAAGACCGCGGAGAAGGTCCGGACCGGCGTGAGGGATTGGAACGAGTTGAGCGGCGAGGCGGATGCTTCCCTGAAGCAGACCACCCACCGTCTCCTGAGCCACCGCTTGAGCCCGTGGCGCTACAATCCCTGGCACCCGGGCCCACGCTAGAGGCTGTCCCTGATTAACGCAGCCAGAGAAGCATGGATGCAACATACAGGACGGCGAGGTCGCTGGTCGCCATCTTGTCGTAGCGGGTGGCGACAGGGACAGCCCCTCGCCTGCTCCAGGCATTAGCGGCTTACTGCCCTATGTGGTTTCACCAGTTTTTCTGGTAAGACCCTGCCATTCGGCGACATTGGCACCTGTCGCCGGAAGGCGCATCGCGCGCCGACTGCGTCGGAAGATGCAAGGCCCACCGAAAGAGAACCCATGTTTGCAAGAAGTCTTGTATTGGCGGCAGGATGCATTGCCCTGATGTCCGGGTGCGCCGAGCCGCTCGATGACGAAACGCAGGAGATCGTCGGCAACCTGGTCAAGGCCGGCTTCCCGGCCGACGACATCATGGTCGTCGACGGAAAGGTCTACGTCGGGCGGGACGCCGAGGTGACCCTGGCCGCCTCGCGCGAGATGATCGAGCCCGGCAAGGCCACCGAGGAGCAGTACCGCACCAACAACCTCATCAGCGCGTCGCTGACGAAGATCTGCGTTGACGGTTCGAGTTTCACCGGCGCGTTCAGCACGGCGCTCGACCTGGCCATCCAGAACTACGACGAGCTGCCGCTCACCTTCGCCATGGCGCGCACGCCGAGCACCGACTGCAGCTACACCATCAATGCGGTCATCCAGCCGGGCGTGGTCGGAGGCTCCGCCGGATTCCCCTCGAGCGGGCTGCCGTACCACACCATCAACATCGGCGGCGGGCTCTCCTCCTACAGCGTCGACGTCATCGAGCACGTCATCACGCACGAGCTTGGTCACACCATCGGCTTCCGCCACTCGGACTACTACAACCGCAGCATCAGCTGCGGCAGCGGCGGCAACGAGGGTGACGCGGGCGTCGGCGCCATCCACATCCCGGGCACGCCGACCACGGCCGTCGTCGGCGGCTCGCTCATGAACTCCTGCTTCCGCTCGGTCGAGACGGGCGAGTTCGCCGCCAGCGACATCACCGCGCTGACGGCGCTGTACTCACCAGGAGTGCAAAATGAGTTCTACTATGTCAGAGCAAAACACAGCAACAAGTGTCTTCACGTTCACGGCGGGGGCTTTACCAATGGCGACAGCATAACGCAGTGGGATTGTCTCTATGACGCCCATAACACGCAGTGGGCGATTGCCCCTGTGGCTGCAGGCAGTCAATATTATTATATCACCTCAAGACGCAGCGGAAAGTGTGCGCACGTCCATGGTGGGGTGTACGGGAATGGAGCAGGAATAACGCAGTGGACATGTCTTGCTGATGCCTATAACACCCAGTGGGAGCTGATTGACTCTGGAGATCCGGGGTATTTCTACATGCGCTCCAGGGCCACCGGACAGTGTGCTCAGGTGAATGGTGGGTCTTTGAGCAATGGTGGCAGCATCTCTCAGTGGGATTGCATGTCTTCACCCCATATGCTGTGGAAGATGGAGCGCGTCTGGTGAGACGATAGAAGCATCGAGGCGACGTGCAGGACGGCGAGGTAGCGGGTCGCCGTCTTGCTTTCCTCAGAGGAGCTCAGGGCCAGTCCCTAGGCCTTCACGAACGTACCGTGGAAGCCCAGCGGCAGCGCGCGCGGCAGCACCGCCATGGCCACGGGGCCATCCTCCAGGTGCTCCGCGTCGAAGGCGGCCACGCGCGTCTCGGCCCGGACACAGTCGAGCGACGTCCCCACCAGCCAGCCCTGCCCCTCGCGCGAGCCCGAGGGCACGAACAGGTGCTCCTCCGGAATGACGCCCGGCCCGTAGTCGAAGCGCTGCACCCGGCCGGACTCCACGTCCACGCGCCCGATGGCTCCGCCGTGAGGCCGCGACGCGTCCGTGTCCTCCAGCGTCACGAAGTGCACGCGCGCACGCCGTCCCAGGAAGCGCGCGTCCACCACGGGGAACTCCGCGCCGTGCGAGGTGGGCGTCACGCGTCCCCTGCCCTCCCCCAGCGGTATCTCCATCTCCGCCAGCCGCGCGTGCTTCACGCCCGCCGCGCGTCCGCGCGCCGTGGTGGCGACGTCCGCGTGCATGAACTGCGCGTCCTCGTACCAGCACCCGTACGCGCGCACACGGTCGCCGTCCTCCCAGGCGTGGCCCAGGTGGAACACGAAGCCGGCGGGAAGCTCGCGCACCGAGACGCGCGTGAGGTCCGTCTTGTCCACCAGCAGCGCCGCCGTGCCGCGCGAGGGCTGCCACGCCTCGGCGTCGAACCACGTGACACCCCGCTCGCCATCCCACACGAGCGGCGCGAGCAGCAGCACCAGGTGGCGCTCGGTCTGCGTGAACGCGTGCGCGTAGCCGGGAAAGGGCGTGGGCAGGTGCGACCACCGCAGCAGGCGCCCGTCCGCGTCGAAGTGGTAGAGCAGCAGCAGCCCCTGCTCGCTGGCATACGGTGCGAGCCCGAAGTTCCAGTAGCTCCCATCGCGCTCCGGCAGCGGGTGCGCGGAGAACGGCAGCGACGCGAGCTCCGGAGCCCACTCCTTGGGCCCACGCGTCTCCAGCGTCCGCGGGTCCAGCCGGTACGCGGACCCCGCCTCGCAGAGGGCCAGCAGGTCTCCGCCCGCGGCGAGCACGGAGGTGTTGGCGGGGTTGAACGCCTCGTTGCCGCGCACGCGCTCGCCTCGGTAGAGGGGCGTCTGCACGAAGCGGCCGTGGTGCGTCACGCCCCCCGGGCCGATGCGGAACGCCTGCACCATGCCGTCGCCCATGAACCAGTGCGACACCCGCTTGCCGTCGTGTTCCAGGCGCGCGGGGCCGTTGCGGTACAGCGTGCCTTGCAGCAATTCGGGGAAGCGCCCGCGCACGCGCGCGGCCACGGGCTCCAGCGTGTCCACCGTCGAGGAGCGCCAGCCCAGCCCCCAGTCCGGAGTGGCGGCGGAGGTGGAGCTGGAGGGCCTCGGGCCCACGCAGCCGGCGAGCAGCGCGGCGGCCATGCCTTGCAAAAGGGAGCGGCGGTCCATGGTGGCCTCCCTCAGAACACGAGGATGTCGAGGGTGGTGCCGTCGGGGACGAGCGTGAACTTCGCCTCGTCGAACTTCGGCTTGCCGCGCGCGCCCACGTTGTTGCTGAAGCCGTAGCCCTCCTTGGGGATGCCGATGAAGTTGGTGTCCAGCTTGCCGTTGCCATTGGCGTCGTGGAACAGGCTCACCGCGTAGGTGCCGGGGGCGAGGTCCGGGAAGGTGACGGTGAGCCTGGGCCCCGTCACCTCCACGGTCCGCACGGCCGCGGGCTTGCCCTTGCCGTCGAACGCCGCGGCATCCGCCGCGACGGCGATGTGGACGTGGCCCTTCGCCTCGCGCAGGCCTTCGAGACTCAGGATGAGGGTGGCGGCCTCGGCGCTGGCGCCGAGGAGGAGTGCGGGAAGAAGGAGCTTCAGGTTCATGGCGCATCGCCTCGCGGGTGTTGCGTGGATGCGAGGCAAGATGGCGGAGCCCGTGCACATGCGCATGTGCCGGAAGTCACGTCCCCCTCTTTCGCGCGAGGGAGGCTCCTCGCCGGGTCCAGGTGGATGGGCTGGCGTGTCCGTTTCGTTCAAGACACGAAGGCCTCGGAGCACTATCTAGAGACCTCCATGAGTCCTGCCCCTGTTCTGCGCATCGATTACATCGAGCTGCCCACCACGGACCTGGCCGCCAGCAAGCATTTCTACGGCGCCGCCTTCGGCTGGAGCTTCACGGACTACGGCCCCAGGTACACGAGCTTCGAGGATGGCCGGCTGTCGGGTGGGTTCACCACCGAGACGAAGCCGGCCACCGGGGGAGGTCCGCTCGTCATCCTCTTCGCGGCGGACCTCGAGGCGGCCCAGGCCAAGGTGGAGGCGGCGGGCGGGCGCATCGTCCGGCCCCTCTTCTCGTTCCCCGGCGGCCGGCGCTTCCACTTCGCGGACCCCAGCGGCAACGTGCTGGCCGTCTGGTCGGACTCCTGAGCCGCGCCTCCAGACCGCCTCGGCGCCCCGCCTCAGTGGTGCGGCTCGGGAGGGTCATCGACGTGGTCGTGCGCCAGTCTCGGCGCCACGATTTCCATCGTCTCCGCCATGCCGAGGTCCGCGTGCACCAGGATGTGGCAGTGGACCATGAACACCCCGACGTAGCGCTGGTAGCGGGTGCGCAGCGTCATGCTCTGGAGGGGGGCCAGGTTGAGGGTGTCCTTCCAGACGACTCTCCCGTCCGCGCGTTTGAACATGAACGGGTTGACGTGGATGTGGAAGGGATGGTCCAGGTCCCGTGAGGAGACGTGCCACTCCTCCACGGCTTCCAGCTTGAGCTTGCGCGGCGGGGCGTGGGGGTCGAACTCCTTGCCGTTGATGAGGAACCTGGGAGGCGGCTGGCCCGGTTGGGGGATGGGGT
>NZ_JABBJJ010000532.1 GCF_012933655.1 Pyxidicoccus fallax
GGCGAGACCGGCGGCGGCGGAATGGGCGGGGCAGGTGTCCACGAGGACGCCGATGACATCGACGGCGTCCACCGCCCGCCCGCGTCAGAGTGAGTCGAGGAAGGAGACCAGCGCCTCGCGTTCCATTCGCGACAGGTGGCGCACGGCCTGGCGCGAGGCCTCGGCTTCTCCACCGTGCCAGAGGATGGCCTCCATGGGGGAACGCGCCCGGCCGTCGTGCGGCAGACGGGTATGCCCGTTCACCGCCCGCGTGCGGCCCAGCCCCCAGAGTGGCGGCGTGCGCCACTCCCGGCCCGTGGCGAGGAAGTCCTCGCGCTCGTCCGCCAGGGGCTCGCCCAGGTCGTGCAGCAGCCCGTCCGTGTATGGCCAGATGCGCTGGTGGGACAGCTCCGGGTAGCCGGCCAGCGTGCCGGTGGTGAGCGACGGCCGGTGGCAGCGCGCGCAGCCCACGCGGTGGAAGACGGCCTTGCCCGCGAGCACCTCCGGTGCGTCCACGCTCTCGCTCGCATCGCTCGTGCTTCTCGGTGTCTGCCCCACCCATTGAATCCGGGAGAGGGTCGCCACGAGAATGTGTCCCCTCGCGCCTCGCGGCGAAGGACCCTCCATGCCCCACGACCTCGCATCCCTCACCGAGCTCTCCACCCTCGAACACCTCGTGAGCACCCAGGGCGTGGAGGCGCTGCTCGCCGCCCTGGACTCGGCGCTCGCCCAGACGCCCGAGGCGGCCCGCGTGCAGCGGGAGGACGGGCCCACGGTGGGCCCGAAGACGCTGCGCGTCTTGCGCAAGGCCGTCGCGCTCGACGCCGACTTCCTGCGGGCGCACCCCGAGGCCCTCTTCCAGTGCCTCTACAACCGGCTGCGCTGGTACGACGCGCCCGACGCCGCCGCGCACTACTCCGGGGAAGGCACGAAGCCCTGGAGCGACCCGGAGGCGCACCTGTACGCGCTGGCGGCCCGGTGGCGGCGGCAGCGTGAAGCGGCGGGTGGCGCGCCCTGGGTGGAGTCCCTGCTGCCGCTGCGCGGCGCTCTCGAAGGCGTGGACGAGGTCCTCTGGCACGACGCCCAGGTGCTGTGCGCGGCGTTCGACCCGTTGGGGACGCGGCTGGCCACCGGCTCGTGGTCGGATGGCGACAACGTGCGCGTCTGGGACGTGGCCACCGCCCGGAGCCTCCAGGTCATGGCGGGCCACGAGGGCGAGGTGAGAGCCATTGCCTGGAGCGCGGACGGCAGGCGCCTGGCGTCGGGCTCGAGGTCCCACGACGCGCGCATCTGGGACGTGGAGACGGGAGCGCAGCTGCAGTCCTTCACCGGCCAGGAGGGCCGGGTGACGTCGGTGGCCTTCAGCCCGGACGGGACGCTGCTCGCGGTGGGCAATCTCGGATGGATGATCCACCTGTACGACGTGGCCTCGGGCAGGGAGGTCCACACGCTCCAGGGGCACGAGCAGTCGGTGCTGAGCGTGGCCTTCCATTCCTCGGGGCGCTGGCTGGCCTCGGGCTCCTCGGACAACACCGTGCGCATCTGGGATGTGGAGACGGGGGCGCAGGTGGCGCGGCTCGACTCCGACACGTCCGCTGGCAGCGTGGCCTTCAGCCCGGATGGCGAGTGGCTGGCGTGGTCGGCCGTGGACGGCGTCGCCGTGGCTCGGACGCGGAGCTGGGAGCGGATGAAGGGCGTGAAGGGAACGGGGGGCTACTCCCAGGTGAGCTGGCTGGGGGCGTCGCGTCTGGGGCTGCTCCGGTATGACCGGCTGGAGGTGCTGGAGCTCGGCGACGGCGTCACGCTGTGGACGCGCCCCTATGTCTCGGACGGTCACGAGCGCGGCGCGGCCTTCTCGCCGGACCTGAAGCACTTCGCGTTGACGGCCGCCAACGGAGGCGTGCTCCTGAGCGAGCTCCACGCGCCCGCGCCGCCGACCTTGCTCGCCGAGCAGCACCGTGTGCGCGGCCTCATGGGACAGGCGGAGGGGAGCCTCGCCATCGCGAAGCGGCTCTACGGGGCCTTCGTCATCGATGCCCGGGGACACCCGCGGGAGCTGCCCGCCGACGTCGACGCGTCCGGCCTTCAGCCCTGGCGCTTCAGTCCGGACGGCACGCTGGCCGCCTACCCTGTCGTGCGCTTCCACGAGGAGCCTCGCAGGCGAGGTGTCCAGTTGGTCGACGTGGAGCGACTCGCGCCGGTGCGGGAGCTGTCCGCGCCGCCGCTGGAGGGGCGCGATGCGACGAACAGGCTGACGCTGGAGCTGCCCATGGCCTTCTCACCGGACGGGCAGTGGCTGGCGGCGGTCATCGAAATCGGCGTGGTGCGGGTGTGGTGCGTCGCGGACGGGACGCCGCGGCACACCCTGCGGGGGCCGGCGACGCCCGTCTCGATGGTGGACTTCACGCCGGATGGGGCCTTCGTGGTCTCGGGCTACGCGGAGGCCTCCCGGCTCATGGTGCATGACGTGGGCACGGGGGCGCTGGTGCTCGACACCCAGGCGCTGCTGAAGCCCGCGCCCGCGTACGCGGCGGCGGCCCAGGCGCCTCGCATCGCGG
Source organism: Pyxidicoccus fallax (assembly GCF_012933655.1). Classification (GTDB taxonomy): domain Bacteria; phylum Myxococcota; class Myxococcia; order Myxococcales; family Myxococcaceae; genus Myxococcus; species Myxococcus fallax. The sequence goes on from NZ_JABBJJ010000532.1 coordinate 2,538, forward strand.
TGGGCCGAATCTCGGGGGAGCTGGAGCTCTTCGACCTGCCCACGGGCTTCCGGCGCGTCCTCCAGGTTTCCGGGAAGCCTGTCATCACGGTGCGGTTGTCCGACGATGGCAGCCGGGTGGCCGCGTGCAGCCTGGACGCGCGCGTGCGCCTCTTCGAGGCGGAGACGGGAAGGCTCCTTTACGAGGTGCCGCATCCGGCGCTGCCATTCGCGGTGGCCATGGAGGGGGATTGGCTGGTCACCCACTCCCAGGACCGGACCACGCGCTTCTTCGACCTCGCGACGGGGGCGCCTCGGGTGGTGCTTCAGGGCGACGCGTCTCCTGACGAGGTGACGCGTCGCAAGTACTGGGAGGTGTTTGGGGAGGGCCCCATCGCCTTCCATCGCCGGCTGGCCCCCGTGCCCATGGCGCACTTCCCGGACCCCCTGGAGGAGGACCTCATCCTGCGCGACGGGCTCGTCGTGGCCCGGGGCCGCAACCCGCGGGACTTCCTGTACGTGTTGCGGCTTCACGACGCCCCGGGCGGGGCGTGAGCTCAGGTGAGCTGCACCCCCGGCGCCATCGACATCCGGAACCACAGGTGGAGCGTGGTGTTCCCGTTGGCGGGCAGCTCCACCTTCCAGGTGACGAAGCCGTTCTCGTCGAGCACGGGCTCCCCGGTGGTCTTCTTCGTGTCCAGCGCCACCTTCACGTGCTCGATTTCCGCCACGGGGATGCGCTCGGTGACGGTGACGGTGCGCGCCTCGCCGGACAGGTTGGACAGGTAGATGAGCCGGTGCAGGGTCTGCTCGGTCCACTTGCTCACCGAGTCCACCTCCTCGCGGTGCTTCTTGTCCTCGCGCTGGATGCGGATGGCGTCGTCCGGGCCGAAGCTCAGCTCGAACTTCTCCTGGGGCGCCACGAACAGCGTCTGCGTCCAGCCCACGAAGCCGTTGTCGCGCAGCAACTCCACCGGGCCCGCCAGCACCGGGCCCGGCGAGGTGTTGCGCGCCACCGCCCGGAGGAAGGCCTTGGCCTCCAGCTCCGGGAAGGCCACCAGCTCCGAGCGCGCCGCGTCCTCGAAGGTGAAGAGCGGCACCACGTTGGGCCGCCCGTCCGAGGGGACGGTGCTCTTGCCGGAGGCCCGCAGGTTGCGCGTCTCGCCGCCGTCGTCCACGCCCGGCAGGTCCACGGTGGCCGGCGCGGAGCCCTTCGCCGGGGCGCTGCCCAGGCCGGCCTTCTGCACCGCCACCTGGCGCGCCTGCACCAGCACCGTCTCGTTCTTCTTCTTCACGGTGAGCAGGTCGTCGCTCAGGAGCGGCGGCTCGATTCCCAGCGAGGAGCGCGCCGTGGAGAACTGGAGCTCCACGTCCTTCCAGTCCTCGCCCGTGTCCTGCCACACCGCGGCGGAGGACGTGAAGCGCACCTGTCCGCCTTCCAATAGCCGCGCCGTGTGCAGCGGCCGCCACATGGCGTTGGGCACCACGTAGTCGATGCGGACCTCCACCTCGCCCTCGCCGCTGGCCAGCAGGTCCGCCTCCAGCCACGCCACCACCTGATGGTCCACGCGGTCCAGGGCCTGCCGCTGGCGCGCCACCGCGGTCAGCTCATCCGACAGATGCTCCATCCTGAAGCTGGCCTGGAGCGTCTCCTCGCGCAGCTGGCGGGCCCGGCGGAACATCGCGTCGAAGGTGTCCTGCCACTGGGCCGCGGTGCCCATGCCCCAGCCCGCGTCCTCGGGGATTTCGCCGGCGCCCAGCACCAGCATGTTGCCCACGCGCTCGAAGCGGAACCTGTTGCGCTGCTGGTCCTCATGCAGCTGCCCGTACTCGCGCTGGAGGACGCGCAGTCGCTCCTCCAGGACGCGGGCCGCCTCCGGCTTGTCCACGGTGCGGATGCGTAGGGCCCGGCGGACGCGGACGTCCGCCACCCGCGCGGGGCCGGCGAGCACCTCGGCGCGAAGGGACACGTCCTGCAGCACGGGAGCGATTCCCGCGAGCACGACGCGGTTCTGCCCGGCGCGCACGCGCACGGTGCCCTGGCGCGTCACCTGGGCCCGGTCCTCCAGCAGTGTCACGCCGCGCACCGGTGCCTCCAGCGGCGTGGCCCCGGTGGGCAGTGGCGGTTCCTGGCGCTCCACTCCCTGCTTCTGAAGCTCCGTGCTCATGTCAGGCCTCGCGGCGGTTGCCGCCCTCGAGCTCGTTGTTGGCGTACAGCTTCACCACGTACCGCGCGGAGAGCTGCTGGGTGTGGTGGGCCGGCACGGTGAGACGCCAGCGCCGCCCGCCTTCCAGCGTCCTGCCGCCGCGCTCCTGTTGCGTGTAGGGCTCCCAGGCCGGGGTGACGGCGCCCTCTTCCACCACCACCTCCGCGTCGGGCGCGGGCTGGGGAATGCGCTCTCGGACCTCACAGGTGATGTCCCGGTCCAGGTTGTTGGCCAGGTCGATGATGACGTCGTGCCACAGCTCCGTCGTCGCGACTATCTTGGAGCCGCTGCGCTGCTCGGAGAAGCGGGTGTTGCGCGCGCAGCGGATGGCCTGCTCCACGCCGAGGCCCAGCTTGAAGTTGCCGCGAGGCGCCACGGTGGGCAGGGTGGTGGACAGCACGTACTCGCCGCCCACGTACACCTCGGCGGGGCCGGCCAGCATGGGGGCGGGCAGCGGGTTCTGCACCTCGGCCTGCCGGTACACGTTCGAGTCCTCGCGCGGCACGGCCACGTAGAGGACGCTGGCGTCACCGGTGCGCGAGCCCAGGGCCACGGAGTGGAAGACGCCGTCCGAGGGGACGTCCACGGTGGCCTCGGCCGTGTAGCTGAAGTCGAAGCGGCTGGAGGTGTTCCTCACGTCGGCGGCGCCGCCGGGGAGGGGCGCGGAGGCCATGTGCTGCGCACGTATCTCCGCCTCGGCCACCGCCGCCATGACGTCGAACGTCACCTCCACCTGGAAGCGCGCCAGCGTCTCCAGGTAGAAGCGGCGCGCGTCCAGGGGCTGGAGCCGGTTGCGGTGCGCCCCGTCCGAGGCGGTGGCGAGCCGCAGGTGCGTGAAGACCACCGCCTCCAGGCCGGCCTGCGTGGGCCCGGCGCCAAATCCCTGGGAGGACCCGCCCCGGTCCGCCTTCTTGGAGAGCTCCCTGCCGCGGCTCACGGCGCGCGGGGGCGCCCCGGGGGGCATCATGGCCCTGGGC
>NZ_JABBJJ010000533.1 GCF_012933655.1 Pyxidicoccus fallax
GCCCCGGCCCCCGAGGAAGCGCTGCCCCGCGTGGAGCTCCGCCCCACGGTGCGCGGCAAGTCGATGCGGATGGACGTGGAGCGGCTGGACCGCATCGTCACCCTCACGGCGGAGCTGTCCATCGCCCGCGGCCGGATGACGCAGTTCCTCATGGAGGCGCAGGCCTCCGGCGCGAGCTGGGAGGACGCCGTCGCGCAGCAGCGCGAGATGGACCACCTGTTCCAGGACCTGCAGGAGCAGGTCATGAAGGTGCGCATGGTGCCGGTGGGGCCGTTGTTCCGGCAGCACCTGCGCACCGTGCGCGACTTGTCTCGCTCGCAGGGGAAGGTGGCCCTGCTGGAGCTGGCGGGCGAGGACGTGGAGATGGACACCGCGGTGCTGGAGGCCCTGCGCGAGCCGCTGCTCCACCTGCTGCGCAACGCGCTGGACCATGGCATCGAGTCACCCGAGGAGCGAAAGGCCGCGGGCAAGGAGCCCTGCGGGCGCATCCGCCTGCGCGCCTTCCATGACTCGGGCAACGTCGTCGTGGAGATGTCCGACGATGGCCGGGGCATCCAGCGGGAGCGCGTGCGCGAGCGGGCGAAGGAGCGGGGCCTCGTGGCCGCTCCGGAGCGGCTGCGCGACGAGGAGGTGGACCAGCTCATCTTCGAGCCCGGCTTCTCCACCGCGAAGTCGGTGACGGAGCTGTCCGGCCGGGGCGTGGGCATGGACGTGGTGCGCCGCGACATCGAGGCCCTGCGCGGGACGGTGGCGCTGCGCAGCCAGGAGGGCCGCGGCACCACGGTGACGCTGCGCCTGCCGCTCACCCTCGCCGTCATCCAGGGCTTCGCCATGGGCGTGGGCGACCAGGTCTACGTGGTGCCCATCGAGCTGGTGCAGGAGTGCATCGAGCTGCCCCGCGAGCAGCGCAGCGCGGACGAGTCCGGGGTGATGTCGCTGCGGGGCCAGCCGGTGCCCTACCTGCGCCTGCGGCACGTCTTCGGCCTCGGCGGCGCCGCGCCCGCGCGGGAGAACGTGGTGGTGCTGCGGCACCCGGACGGCGTCGTGGGCTTCGCGGTGGACGAGCTCCAGGGCGAGGGCCAGCGCGTCATCCGGCCCCTGGGCCGGCTGTTCCAGGACGCCCCCGGCATCTCGGGGTCCACCATCCTGGGAGACGGCCGCGTGGGCCTCATCCTGGACACCCCCACCCTGGTGCGCCGGGCCATCCGCCGGGCCGCCGAGACACCCGAGTACGCCATCCCCGAGGACGTGGCCGCACGCAGCGGCCCCCGCCAGGAATCACGCAGGACGGAGTGAACCTTGTTCGAGAACCTGAGCATCACCCGCAAGCTGTTGCTGGCCTTCAGCACCATGGTCGCCATCATCATCGGCCTCGTGCTGTCGGCGTATTCGACGCTGAACCGGGTCAGCGTGGCCAGTGACGCGGACACGGAGAGCCACCAGGTGCTGATTTCCGTGCGCACGCTGGAGGGCGACCTGGCCGACCTGGAGACGGGGCAGCGCGGCTTCGTCATCACCGGCGACGAGAAGTTCCTGGAGCCGCACACGCTGGCCCGCGTCAGCTTCGTCCAGAACCTGAACCGCATCCGCGAGCTGACGACCGAGAACTCGCAGCAGCAGGAGCGCCTGCAGGAGGCCCGGGACGTGCAGCAGCAGTGGTTGAACCAGCACCTGGAGCCCCTCATCCAGCAGCGGCGCGAGCTCAACGCGGGCCGGGGGGAGCTGAGCCAGCTCATCGCGGTGGAGCAGGCCGCGCGCGGCAAGCAGATGGCGGACCGCATCCGCGCCGTCCTCACCGAGGTGGCCACCGAGGAGAGCAAGCTCCTGGAGCAGCGTCTCAAGGACACGGACGCGATGACGGAGACGCTCTATATGACGCTCATCGTCGGCGGCATCCTGGGCACGCTGCTGGCGGGGCTGCTGTCCTACGCGCTGACGCGCAGCATCGTCCGCCCGCTGGGCGAGGCCGTGCAGGTGACGAGCCAGCTCACCGCCGGTGACCTGACGGCGGCCATCACCGCCCGGGGCAAGGACGAGACGGGGCAGATGCTGGGTGGCATGAAGGAGATGATTCAGCGCCTGTCCGGCGTCATCAGTGAGGTGCGCGGCGCGGCGGGCTCGCTGTCCTCGGCGTCCACCCAGGTGGCCTCCGCGGCGCAGGGCCTGTCGCAGGGCACCAGCACCCAGGCGGCCTCCGTGGAGGAGACCACCGCCAGCCTGGAGCAGCTCAACACCACCATCAGCCAGAACGCGGAGCACAGCCGCGAGATGGAGCAGATGGCCGTCAAGGGCGCGCGCGACGCGGAGGAGAGCGGGCGGGCGGTGAAGGAGACCGTCGAGGCGATGAACTCCATCGCCGAGCGCATCTCCATCGTCGAGGAGATTGCGTACCAGACGAACCTGCTGGCGCTGAACGCGGCGGTGGAGGCCGCGCGCGCCGGGGAGCACGGACGGGGCTTCAACGTGGTCGCCACCGAGGTGCGCAAGCTGGCCGAGCGCAGCCAGAAGGCCGCGAAGGAGATTGGGGGCCTGGCCACCTCCAGCGTCCGCGTGGCCGAGCGCAGCGGGCAGTTGCTCACGGAGCTGGTGCCCTCCATCCGCCGCACGGCGGAGCTGGTGCAGCAGGTGACGACGGTGTCCAAGGAGCAGTCCATCGGCGTGGCGCAGATGAGCCGCGCGATGATGCAGGTGGACCAGGTGACGCAGCGCAACGCCTCCGCGGCGGAGGAGCTGTCCTCCACGGCCGAGGAGATGGCGTCCCAGGCCGAGTCGCTCCTGCAGATGATGACCTTCTTCCGCCTGGGCGACGGCAGCGAGCAGGCCCACTTCGGTCCGAAGACGCGCACCCCCGCGCCTCGGCCGCCGCCCTCGCCCGTGCGCGGGCTGCACGCCGCGGCCCAGGGCCCGCTGCCTGGCGCCTCCGCGCGGGTGACGCTGCCGGAGCCCTCCGCCGGGTCCAACCAGGACTTCCAGCGGTTCTAGGAGGAGCCCCATCCCATGAGCGACTCCATCGAGAAGGCGGCCCGCTCCAACTACCTCAGCTTCGTCATCGCGGGCGAGGCGTACGCCGTCGGCATCCTGCGGGTGCGGGAAATCATCGAGCACTGCCCCATCACCCGGGTGCCGGGGATGCCGCCCGCCGTGCAGGGTGTCATCAACCTGCGCGGCAGCGTGGTGCCCGTGGTGGACCTGGCCGTGAAGTTCGGCCTGCCGCCGCGGCCGATGACGCGCTGGTCCTGCTTCGTCATCGTCGAGGTGGCGCTGGACGGGCAGCAGACGGCCATTGGCCTGCTGACGGACTCCGTGAGCGAGGTGCTGGAGCTGGGCCCGGACGACATCGAGGCGCCTCCCTCCTTCGGCACCCGCGTGCGCCTGGACTTCCTGCTCGGCATGGGCCGGCACGACGGCAGGTTCATCATGCTGTTGGACCTGGACCGGGTCCTGTCCATCTCGGAGCTGCTCAGCCTGGCCACGGCCGCCGGTGAGACGCAGGCTCCGGGCACGTCCCCCGTGCCCGCGGTGCCCTCCGTCGAGGCTCCGGCGGAGACGCCCGCGAAGGGTTGAGCACGAAGGCCATGCAAGCGCCCTCCCCGCCCCCGCCCTCCGGGACGCCCGTGCTCTCACGGCGGGAGCTGCTGTTGTTCCAGGCCCTGGTGGAGAAGGAGGCCGGCATCCACCTGTCGGCCGCCAAGGATGCGCTGGTGGCCAACCGGCTCTCGCGGCGCCTGCGCGAGCTGGGGCTGCACTCGTTCGGCGCCTACTACAGCTACGTCACCGAGAAGGGGCACGAGGCGGAGAAGGTGCGGATGCTCGACAGCCTCTGCACGCACGAGACGTCCTTCTTCCGCGAGCCTCAGCACTTCGACCTGCTGCGCCAGCGCATCCTCCCCGAGTGGTCCGCCCTGGCCGCCGCGGGCCGTAGGCCGCGCACCCTGCGCGTGTGGAGCGCGGCCTGCTCCACCGGCGAGGAGCCCTACTCCATCGCCATGTGTCTGCTGGAGGCCTTCCCCAAGGGCTCCGGGTGGAGCCTGGAGGTGGTGGCCTCCGATTTGTCCACCTGGGCGCTGCAGCGCAGTCAGCAGGGGCTGTGGAACCTGGACCGCTCCCGCACGATTCCCCAGACGCTGCTCAAGGACTTCATGCTGAAGGGCGTGCGGACCCAGGAGGGGTTGATGAAGGCGGGGCCGGAATTGCGCACGGTGATGCGCTTCGCCCGCGTCAACCTCAACGTCCCCAGCGAGTGGCCCTCGGGGGCCTTCGACCTCATCTTCTGCCGCAACGTCCTCATCTACTTCGGCGCGGACGCCCGAAGCCGCGTCATCCAGGGGATGGTCCAGAAGCTGACCCCCACGGGGTACTTCTTCCTGGGGCACGCGGAGAGCCTGATTGGCGTCGACGTGGCGGTGCGCTCGGTGAGCGCGAACGTGTACACGCCTCGTCAGCTGGCGGGCCGCTGAGGGCTCAAGGCGCCGGGGGCTTGCGCACGGTGTCCACGAGGCGCGCGGCCCAGGGCTCCGAGCGGTGGCTCCACACCCAGGCGGCGCCCAGGAAGCCGCAGCCGAGGAGCACGAACAGCAGCCGCGCGAGGACGGAGGGGCCCGCGTCCTTCGCCACGGGCTAGCCCACCACCCGGTTGCGGCCGGACTTCTTCGCCTTGTAGAGGTTGGCGTCCGCCACCTTGATGAAGTGCGGCGGCTCCGTCATGTCCGGCGTCATCTCCGCCACGCCGATGGAGATGGTGACGGGAATCTCGCGCTCGTCGTAGACGAAGGACTTCTCCTCGATGAGGCGGCGAATCTTCTCCGCGAAGACGCGCGCCTTCTCCGGGCCGTCCTCGGGCATCACGAGCGCGAACTCCTCGCCGCCGTAGCGGGCGAAGCACTGCTCGCGGCGCACCATGCGCTTGACGGACTGGGCCAGCTCCCGCAGCACGTAGTCCCCGGCCAGGTGGCCGTGGACGTCGTTGATCTGCTTGAAGTGGTCGATGTCGAACATCATCAGCGTGAGCGAGCGCTGGTAGCGGCTGGAGCGCCCCATCTCCTTCTCGAGGTACTCGAGGAAGTAGCGCTTGTTGTTCACGCCGGTGAGACCGTCCGCGATGGTCAGCGTGTAGATGGTCTCGTGGTACTGGGTCTCGATGTTGTCGCCATCGAGGAACTTGAAGATGGAGCCGCCCACCTTGATGAGGTCCCCGCTGCGCAGCGGCGAGGGCTGGAGCACCTCCTGGTCGTTCAGGTAGGTGCCGTTGGTGGACCCCAAATCCTCCACGAACATCCGCCCCCCCTTGCCGAGGACGCGCGCGTGCCGGCGGGAGACGTTGTCCAGGTCCACCCAGATGTGGTTGCCCTGGTCTCGTCCGATGGTGAGCTCGGAGTCGATGAGGTACTTCTTGCCCAGCTCGGGACCGTGAATCTGCACGAGGCAGCACTCGGTGCTGCGCTCGGAGCGCACATCCTTGAGCGTGGAGATCTTGGTGACGCGGGTTTCGTCTCCGGACATCGCGGAGCGAGGCTAGCAGTCCCCCCGCTTCCGGGGAAGCCACGCCACCGGACTGAAGTGCGTCTGGTGCGGGGAGCCCTTCTCCCACATCCGGCGCTTCCCCTGGGAAAGGCGGGGGGAGGACGTCCGACCTGAACAGGCGGTTGGGCACTCAACGAAGGCGGGCGGGCGGGCGCGTGTGCCCTTGTGG
>NZ_JABBJJ010000534.1 GCF_012933655.1 Pyxidicoccus fallax
GGGGGCGCGGGAGGCGCGGCCCGGCGGGCGGAGGAGGTCTCCTGCCGTTGCGACCAGTCCGCGAGCATCCGGCGGAGAGCCGCGATGCGCGGGTCCTGCGGGCGGGGAGCTTCCGCAGGGGCCGAAGCCGCAGGCGTGGCGGGTACCGGAGCGCGCGAGGCATCGGTGAGCGAGCCCGCGTTCCAGCGAGGCACCGCGGGGTTCTCACGGGCCTCTTCCGAGGCTGGAGCCTCAGCCGAAGCAGGGGCGTGCGTCGAGGCGGGAGCCTGAGCCGAAGCGGGAGCCGCCTCCGGCGCGCCAGTGCCCTCCTCCGGGCCCGCCGTCACGGGAGCCTTCGTGGGCGCCCTGCCCCCGGGCCCCACTCCATTCAGCCGAGCCAGCTTGCGCTTCAAGTCCACGGGCTCACCTCCGGCCTACTGCATCCCCGCGACGCCGAGCGCCGACAGCAGCTCCAGCCCCAGGCGCTTGCGCGGGTACGGCTCCACCGGTGCGCTCCCCGGTGTCGCTCCCGCCGCCGGGCCGATGCAGGCCGGGCAGCCGTCCTCGCACGCGCACGACTCCAGCAACCGGCGCGCGCGGAGCAGCAGCTCGTCGCGCTGGTCATACAGGCGCGCGGCCAGCCCCACCCCACCGGGCACGTTGTCATAGAGGAAGATGGTCGGGTCGAAGCCCACGCCCCCGTCCTTGCGCGGAGGCCCTTCGGCATCGTCGCGGCTGCCGAGCGTCTTGCCCACGTCCCTCGGGTCGATCATCAACCCCACGCACGCCACCGTGCGCAGCGCCGTGGCCACTCCGCGCAGCGCGTCGATGACCGTGGGCCGGGGCGCGCGCATCGAGCGCACCACCGACTCCGGCACCGTCAGCCAGAGCGACGTGGTGTGCATCTGCATCTCCGGCAAGGCCACGTCGCCGTAGCCCACGTTCTCGTGCGTGTGGAACTTGATCTTCTTGTAGCCCACCACCTTCTCGATGACGGACACCTCGCCCATGCCCGCCTGGAGGTCCGGCCCCATGGGCGCGCCCTGGTCCTCCTGGATGACGTGCACGCGCACGTACGTCATCGCGTCGGTGAAGTAGTCCGGCGCCACCTTGCGGACGAAGGCCTTGTGGTTCTCGTAGTCGAACTTCTCGACCTGATACTGCTCGCCCTCGTGCTGGTAGATGGCCTGCTCGTGCAGCATCGTGTGCGCCGAGCGGAAGTCCATCTCCGCCAGCGTCCGGTCCGTGCCCCGCTCGATGATGACCACGTTGTCCCAGCCCACGCTGCGCAGCGAGACGTGGTTGGCCGGGTACGCGTCCGTGGACCAGTGGTAGACGCGGCGCCCCGCCTCGCCCAGCGTGGGGTGCACCACCTCGTGCTGCGCGAGGAAGCCGAGCGCCTCCGCCGTGGACTCGGGCGGCACGTCTCCGAAGGGCTCGCCCTCCTCGAAGGGCAGCTCGAAGGACGCGCACTTGAGGTGCTGGACGAGAATCTCCACGTTGTCCGGGTCGATGCGCGCGTGCTCCACGGGCGCGCCGACGAGGAAGCGCGGGTCCGCCGCGAGGTACTGGTCCAGCGGCGCGCTCGACGTCACCAGGAGCGCCAGACTTCCCGCTCCGCGCCGACCCGCGCGGCCGAAGCGCTGCATCAGCGCCGCCACCGAGCCCGGGTAGCCCGCGCACACCACCGCGTCCAGCGAGCCGATGTCGATGCCCAGCTCCAGCGCGTTGGTGGCCACCACGCAGCGCACCTCGCCCGCGCGCAGCGCCGCCTCCGTGGCCCGGCGCGTGCCCGGCAGGTAGCCGCCGCGGTAGCCCTGGATGAGGTTCGGGTCCAGCTTCTCCTCGACGAAGCGGTCGCGGAGGTACTTGAGCATCACCTCGATGTTGTTGCGCGACTGGCCGAACAGCAGCGTGGACACGCCCGCGCGCACCAGGTCCGCCGTCAGCCGCACCGCCGTCTTGAGGTAGCTGGCGCGGATGCCCAGCTCCGCGTTCACCACGGGCGGGTTGAAGACCATGACGCGGCGCTCGCCGGCCGGGGCGCCGCTCTCGGACACCAGCGCCACCTCACGTCCGAGCATCCGCTTCGCGTGCGCCTGGGGGTTGCCGATGGTGGCCGAGGCCGCGACGAACACGGGGTCCGCGCCATGGAAGCGCGCCACGCGCTGGAGCCGGCGCAGCACGTTGGCGAGGTGCGAGCCGAAGACGCCCCGGTACGTGTGCAGCTCGTCGATGACGACGTAGCGGAGGTTGGAGAACAGCCGCGCCCAGCTCGCGTGGTGCGGGAGGATGCCGGTGTGCAGCATGTCCGGGTTGGTGAGCAGCACCCCGCTGCGCTCGCGAGCCGCCCGGCGCGCGTCCGCCGGCGTGTCTCCGTCGAAGGTGATGGCGCCGTGGGACAGGCCGGCCTCGCGCATCAGGGCGCGCAGGGACTCCTCCTGATCTCTCGATAGGGCCTTGGTGGGGAACAGGTACAGGGCGCGGGCCTGCGGCTCGCGGGCGAAGCGGTCCAGCAGCGGCAGGTTGTAGCAGAGGCTCTTACCGGACGCGGTGGGCGTGGCGATGACAAGGCTCTGCCCGGCGCGGGCGAGCCGGTAGGCCTCCGCCTGATGGGAGAAGAGCTGCTCGATGCCGCGCTTCTGGAGGGCCTCGCGGACCTGGGGGGCCACGTCCTCGGGGATGGGCGCGAAGGCACCGGCGCGGGCGGGCGTCACCTCGTCGAGGGCGAAGCAGGACGCGAGCTGCCGGTCCGAGCGCCACCCGTGGAGGACGGCGTCCAGCCCGCGAGGCGCGTTCCAGGGGGTGCGCCGAGGTCCTCCGAAGGCGTCCGCTTCCTTCTCAGGCTTCATGGGGCGGGCACTGTACAGGTGTGCACGAGGACGGACAACGCGCTTGAGGCGCGGGCGCCGGCACTCGGCTACGGTGCCGCCCCGTGGCCCTCGCCATCTTCCTGTTCACCTACGTCTTCATCGCCGGCGCGCGCCTTCCGTTCCTCAGGCTGGACCGGCCCGGCGGCGCGCTGCTGGGCGCCGTGCTCATGGTGGTGCTCGGCGTCGTCACCCCCGCCGAGGTCTTCAACCACAGCGACGACCCCGCCCGGCACGCCATCGACGCGGACACCATCGTCCTGCTGCTGGGGATGATGCTGCTGGCGGCGTACCTCTCCCAGGCGGCCTTCTTCCGCACCGCGGGTGCCTGGGCCGTGCGCAAGGCGCACACGCCCCGGCTGCTGCTGGGGGCCGTGACGTTCATCTCCGCGGTGCTGTCCGCCGTCCTCGTCAACGACACCGTGTGCCTGATGCTCACGCCGCTGGTGCTCGCCACGGTGGAGGACGCGAAGCTGCCGCCCGTGCCCTACCTGCTCGCGGTGTGCATGGGCAGCAACAGTGGCTCGGTGGCCACCTTCACCGGCAACCCGCAGAACATGCTCATCCAGGGCGCCTCCGGCCTGTCCTACGCCAGCTTCGCCGCGTACATGGCCCTGCCCGCCCTGGTTGCCACCGCCATCGTCACCGGCGCCCTGCTCTGGATCTTCCGGGACGACCTGCCCGCGAAGCGCTTCGAGCCGCGCCCCCCCCCGCCCCCCGTGGACCGCGGCCTGCTGTGGCTCACCCTGGTGGTGCTGCTCGGCGTGGTGGCGGCCTTCTTCGCCGGGCTTCCCATGAGCTGGAGCGCCCTGGCTGGCGCCGCCCTCGTCATGGCCCTGTCCCGACGCGAGCCGCGCGAGGCCCTGGAGCGCGTGGACTGGGTGCTGCTCCTGTTCTTCGCCAGCCTCTTCGTCGTGGTGTACGGCGTGAACAAGCACGGCTGGGCGGAGGAGATTCGCGAGCTGTTCGGCCCCCTCATGGCCGGCCCGCCCTGGCGCGAGACGCTCGGCTTCGCGGGGCTGACGCTGGTGGCCTCCAACCTCTTCAGCAACGTGCCCTTCGTCATGCTCGCGCGCACGTGGGTGCCCACGCTGCAGAACGTCGAGCTGGGCTGGCACGTGCTCGCCCTGGGCTCCACGCTCGCCGGCAACCTCACCCTGGTGGGCAGCGTGGCCAACCTCATCGTCTTCGAGGCCGCGCGCGGGAAGGTGAACATGACCTTTCTCGGCTACCTGCGCGTGGGCCTGCCCGTCACGCTGGTCAGCTTCGTCGTGGGGCTGGCGGTGCTCCTCGCGGAGCACGCCCTCTTCTGAAGCCGCGGGGCTATTCCGGGTCCGGGTCCGGCAATTCGCCCGCGGGCAGTTCCTTCTCGGGCGGCTTCGGCGGCTCGGGCGGAGGCTGGCTCGCGGCGCCGGGCACGGTGTCCGGAGCGGCGTTGGCGGGCATGTCGGGCAGCGGCGCGCCACCGCGCCTGTCCCGGGGCGTCAGGTCCTTCACGAAGACGGTGGCCACCTCGTCCAGCATCGCCGTCATCGCCTCGCGGAACAGGGCCGGATTCTTTCCCACCTTGAACGGGTCCAGGTGCGCGGCGCCCGCGGCCACCTGGTCCACCTCGAAGGGGCGGCGCCACACCTCCGCGCGCCCATCCAGCGTGAACATGCGCCCGTACCCGCGCACGTAGGCGCCCGCGCGGCCGCCCTTGCTGCGCATGCCGTAGTCCTGGACGACGAACTCGACGATGGTGTCCGCGCCCAGCGGCCCGACGAGGTCATAGTCCGGCGCGTTGGCGGGCACCTCCTCCACCAGGAAGCTCTCCAGCACCGAGGCCACCCGCGCCGGGTCCACCACGCGCGTCCACGGCTGCTCCTGGGGGAGCTGCGTCAACGTGTTCACCCGCAGCCGCTCGGAGATTTCGAAGCGCGTCACCGCCTGCTGCAGCTTCACCGTCAGCCGCCGGTCGGCCTCCACCGGCTCCAGCTTCTTCAGCTTGGCCTCGTAGGCGGAGTCCTTTCGGAACACGAGGCTCTTGGGCCCGGCCCCATCCTCGATGCGGGAGATGAAGGCCGGCCGCCGCACGCGGTCCAGGTCCGCGCCCGCCAACCGCTGAGAAGCACAGCCGGCGGTGAGCGCCAGCACGAGGAAAGGAAGGATGCTTCGTGTCATTCACCGACAGTTGTATCGCAAGTCCCGCCTTCATGCTCCTACCCGGCCGTACCAATGCGTCTTCGGCGCCCCGATGTCGGTCCGCTGGTATGCTGCCTGGCCGTGAGCCGCTCGCCTACCCCGCCCCCTGTTTCCCTCCCTGGCCGCAAGCGCCGACTCGGGGAGATTCTCATGGACGCTGGACTGCTGACGGAGACGCAGCTGCGCTCCGCGCTCGCCGAGCAGCGCAAATGGGGTGGCAAGCTGGGGCTCACCCTGGTGCAGATGGGCTTCGTGGACGAGAACTCCATGGTGCACGCCCTCTCGCGCCAGCTCACCATTCCCACGGTGGACCTGGAGGCGCACACGCCGTCGCCGGTGGTCCTCCAGGCGCTGCGGGCGGACATCGCCGAGCGCTACACCGTCTTCCCCACAGCGGCGGACCCGGCCAACAAGCTGCTCACCGTGGCCACGGCGGACCCCACCAACGTGGAGTCCTTCCAGGAGCTGGCCTTCCACACCGGCCAGCGCATCCAGGTCGTCGTGGCGGCCGCGTCCTCCATCGAGCGCGCCATCCGCCGCCACTACCACGGGGAATTCACCTCCCCCACGGCCACCCCGCTCACCTTCGGCATGGACGAGGCCACCTTCGAGCTGGCCCCGCCCACGTCGGCGGACCTGTCTCTTATACAGATCT
>NZ_JABBJJ010000535.1 GCF_012933655.1 Pyxidicoccus fallax
TGGGCAAGAGCTGGAACTGGTTGCGATACAGGCCCTGCAGGCTCTCGCTGCCGCTGGAGACGTCCGGCTGCACGCCCGAGTGCACCACCTCGGTGATGACGTACTCGCCCGCGAAGGTGCCGTCCTCCGCCGAGTCCACCTCCAGCACGTACCCGGGCGTCAGCCGGGGGGCGATGGCCGCGCCCGACAGCGTGCGGCCGCCCACGCTCGCGGCCTCCGTGCGCACGCTGGCCGCCGCCTTGCCCACGCCCGGCGCCACGTAGCCGGCCGGATAGTCATACAGCTCCAGGTCCGCCACGCCCTCCGTCGCCTTGCCCTTGCCGGAGATGTCCACCGCGGGCTTCTCGAAGTCGAAGTCCTTCAGGTGCACCGCGCCGGGCCGCAGCCGGTGCACCACCTCCAGCGACGAGAGGTACTCGGCATCCACCGCTTCCTTGCCCAGGCTGGGGCGCAGCGGCAGCGTCTTGCCTTGAGGCAGCGGCGCGTGCGCGCTGGGCTTGTCGCCCAGCACCAGCGTGTGGCCCGCGTCCGTGTGCTCGAAAAAGTAGAAGATGCCTTCCCACTCCATCAGCCGGCTGACGAAGGCGAAGTCGCTCTCGCGGTACTGCACGCAGTACTCGCGCGCCGCGTAGCTGCCCGACAGCGCCAGCCGCACCTCCACCCCACCCTCGCCCAGCACGGCCTTGAGGATGTCGGGCACGCTCTGGCCCTGGAAGATGCGGCTCTTGTGCACCTGGGACAGCCGCCACAGCTTGGGCACCACGTGGGCCCGGTAGCGCCGCCGGCCCGTCTTCATGCCCAGCGACTCCACCTCGCGCACCACGCCGTGCACGTAGCGGGGAGTGCCGTCACGCACGCCGAGGGTCACCAGCGCGTCCTGGCCCACCAGGTCCGTCACCGCGAGCGGCTCCCCGTCCCTGGCGAAGAAGTCCACCCGGAAGTCGTACAGCCGGCTGACGCCCTCGATGCCGGAGATGCCGGACACACTCAGGGCCTCCGGGCCATGCGCACCAATCTGCGCGGCGAAGGCGGGTGAGCTGGCTCGAGACATGACGCCCCCTGCGTCGACGGTGGAAGTCACCGCGACCGATAATAGGAGCGGAATACTACTACACTACGAATGGACGAACGCAGCCCGCCTGGGGGGCTGCCTCATGTTTCGAGCGCGTCCGTGGTGCGCACCACGCGCATTCCAGCGGCCTGGAAATCCCGGAGCGCGGCGTCCGCCACACGCGGGAAGTCCAGCGCGGGCGGAAGCGGGTCCAGCGGCGGCGCCGGCACCGGGCTCATGGCGTCCTCCAGGATGAAGACGCGGCCCATCTTCGAGGGGTCCGTCCGCTCGATGTGCTGTCGCAGGTCCCTCAGCGTGGACAGGACACAGTGGGACTTGGCCTGACCGAAGACGTAGACCCGGTCGAAGGACATCAGGTGGTCGAAGAGGCGCGTATTGAATTCACCCACCTTCTGCCCCTTCACCTCCGTCACCTCGGGAGAGAGGACGGAGTAGTTCTCCGTGAGCGGGTGCTCGCCCTTGAGCTCGAAGTGCGTGGGCGTGTCGCGCACCAGGGCATGGAAGAGGCTGGCCTCGTAGACGGCGGGCACCAGCGCGTGGCTCAGCCCCCCGAGCAGCGCGTGGTAGGGCCAGATGGTGAGCACGTACCGGCCGCTGGCCTCCAGCCGCTCGCAGTAGGCGAGGCTCTCCTCCGGGAAGCGGGTGGCCCGCCAGCGGCCCGCCCGCACGTCCGCCGCCGTAATCACCGACATCGGCGCGGGCGGACGGCCTTCCGCGTCCCGCCACCAGGCCGGGTGGAAGATTTGGAACGCCCGGTGGGTGTCGAGCGAGAACACCAGCTCGGTGATGCGGTCCAGGTGCGAGTAGAGGAAGCGCAGCGTGCGCTGCGTGTCCTCCACCGCGCCGGGGACGAAGAGGCTGGCGCCCGGGGTGCAGAAGGCCACCTGCACGTCGATGCCGAACGCGGCGATACGGACCTTGTCCTCGCGAGCGGGGCGGATGCGGTGCTCGACGGCGTAGCGGCGGGCCTCCTCGGCCACCTCCGCGCCGCGCTCCAGCTGGAGCTGGCCGGCGCGCGCGTCCTCGTGGAAGCGGGGCATGGGCAGGGGCATGGCGTCCTCGGGTGTCCTGGCGGAAGAAGTCTACGGAAGCGACTCAGCGGCCCTGGGGGAAGTGGCGCTTCTTCAGCTCGTCGGCGAGCGCCTGCGTGGCCGGGGTGTAGGCGATGCGAACCTCGGAGGGCACTTCGGAGGTGCCCACGAGGGATGGAGACTCGGGCGCGCTGTCCATGAGGGGGAAGTAGCCCTCGGGTACCGGCTCGCCCTCCTGGCCGACGAGGCCAATGGGTCCGGAGCCATGGCGGCGGCGGAAGAGCACGGGGGTGCCGGGGATGCTCTGCTTCCCTTCCGCCAGCTCGTTGCCGAACTTCATCACCGGGTGCCGGCCGGTGCAGGACAGCTTGTAGATGGCGGCGACGCGGTCTCGGGTGAAGGGGCACGCCATGGTGCGGGCGACGATGTGGCCGCCGTAGCCGTAGAACTGCGCGGACGGCTCCCAGCCCACCTGGCGCCGCAGGTCCTCGAACTCGCGGGTGGCCGCGGCGTCCAGGCCGTCCTCGAGGATGTTGACGGGGCGGATGCCCATGTCCCGCGCGCGGGTGACGGCGTAGAGGTACTGGAGCTTCTTGTTGCCCGAGTCGAAGCGGATGGAGTCCTGGGCGGCCGGGTCCTCGCGGATGAGCTGGAAGGCGGCGGGGACGCCGGAGGTGAGCGTGTCGAAGGTGTCCAGCAGGTAGCTGGAGCGGCTGGGACGGCGCTCGCGCATGGCGCGGAAGGCGGCCTCGTCCGAGCCGTAGCGCTGCACGTGCTCGTGGCCCATGGTGCCCACGGGAATCATGCCCAGCTTGCGCGCGCCCTCCACGTTGCTGGTGCGCTGGACGCCCTCCTCCTTGCAGGCGCGCAGCGCCAGCTCGTGGTGCTCCAGGCAGGTGGCGGCGCGCAGGCCCACCTCGAAGATGCGCGCGGGGTCCTCGACGATGTCGACGAGCTCCTTCACGGTGGCGCGCACGCGGCGCATGTAGCCCTCGGAGTCGACGGTGATGGGCACGGGCTTCACGCCCACGGCGTCGAGCGTCTCCAGGGCGATGGCCTTCTGCTCCTCGCAGGTGACGGTGGCCAGGGCGCGGGCCAGCGCTTCACGGTCCGCCAGGGCCTGGGTGGCCACCTGCACGCGGTAGTTGAGCTGGAGCAGCAGCGGCTCCACCCACGACACGAGCGCGGAGGGACCGGTGACGGTGAGGATGGGCTCGCGCGAATAGAAGACGGCGCCGCGGGGGATGGCGCGGATGGACAGCCGGTCCTTGCGGAGGATGGCGGCCTTGAAGCCCACGCCCATCTCGTAGTCGTAGCGGGCGAGGTACTCGTAGTCCTCGGGGCGGGGTTCGGGCAGCAGGCCCCGGACGAAGGCGGCCAGGTCCAGCGGCATGACCTGGAGACCTCCCTTCCGGTGCGAGTAATAGAAGGTCTCCTGGCGCAGCGGCCAGCCAGCCTCCGCCATGCTGAACTTGTAGCCATCCGTCGCGAGCAGCGAGGTCGCCATCCTGGGTGTGCTCCTCCGTGTAGGGGAGCCTAACCCCTTTCCCTCCAGCCTCGCCTACGGTTTCGCGGACATGGTGAGGAAGCGGAGTTAAATGCAGGCGCCATGTCGGCGGCTCCCTCTCGACGACTCCTCTTCGCGCTCGCTGGCAGTGTTGGCCTCCATGGGCTGCTGTGGCTCATGGTGGAAGGCGGAGAGACACCCCGGGTGCGTCCGGCGGCTTCGTCCGCGGCGCTTCAGTGGGTCGAGGTGGAGGTGACGGGGGCGCCCGAGCCGGCGGTCACCGGGCAGGTCCCTTCCGAGCGCGAGGTGCCACCGTCGAGCGCGCCGCCTCATGTCACGGAGCGCCCGCCCCCCGTGCCCCGGGAGCTCCCGCCTGGAGCGGGGATCGCCGTGCCGCCGGAATCGGTCGCGAGGAAGACGCCCGAAGCGTCCCCGACTCCACCGGACTCGCGGCACACCGATGCGCTCCAGGCGAAGCAGACTCCACCGGCCACTCCCCACGCGGATGAACGCCGGGCGGACCTGTCCTCCGCGACGCGCCCGTCCGCACCGCGCGCAGACGCCCTTCGCGCGAACCCGTCTCCAGCGGACGCACCACGCGCGGCGCCGGCCCCACCGGATGCACCGCGCACCGGCGCTCTTCGGGCGGACCTGTCTCCAGCGGACACACCGCGCGCGGCGCAGGCCCCACCGGATGCACCGCGCACCGACGCTCTCCGGGCGGACCTGTTCCCCGCGGAGACATCCCCACCGGACGCCCCGCGTGCCGACGCGTTCCGGGCGGACCTGTCGTCGACGGATGTACCGCGCGCGGCGCCATCTCCGATGGATGCCCCGCGTGCCGAGGCACTTCGGGTGGACCTGTCCCCGGCGGATGCACGGAGCACGGTTCCTTCCTCTCGCTCGGACCTGGGCCGTGTGGACACTCCGGGCTCCCGGCTGCTCCTCGCGGCACGCGAGGCCCGCCCGCCGGTGTACCAGGGCAACACGGTGGCGGAGGCGGATGCGGGAGTCCCCGGGTCCTCCCCCCAGGAACTCGTGCAGGACCTGGTCTCCGAGGGCGTCGGCCGCGCGAAGGTGGAGCGGGGACTGGTGCACCCCTACTTCGGCAAGCTGGGCAAGGCACTCATGAAGGCCTGGGACGCGGACCGCTCGGTGAAGGAGCACGGCCTTCAGGGCTACTTCGACATGGGCATGGAGCGGGGCCGCGCGTACTCGCGCATCTGGATGGAGCGCGCGGAGCACTACGGGGCCTCGGGCTCGTTCGCGCGCAAGGACGCGCCGGAGCAGGACCGGCGCCGGCCCGTCAGCACCGTGGGAGACCCGCAGATTCAGGCCCGCCGCGAGATGCGCCAGCAGATGCGCGAGGAGTTCCGCTCCACCCGCCGCGCCATCATCCGCGTGGACCAGGACGCGCGGGGAAAGCTGCTCGACGTGCGGCTCGTGGACCCGAGCCACCAGCCCGAGGTCGACAAGGAGGCCATCAAGGACGTGCGCGCCGCGGCGGAGAAGCTCCCTCCTCCGCCTCCCGAGGCCGTCGCCGGCCGAGAGCGCATCTCCAGCCTCTGGGAGTTCGAGCTCATCATCTCCATCAGCCCGCCCATCCCCACCTTCAGCTTCGAGTTCGACGAAGCGCTCGGCTTCATCGACACCCGCCTGCCGCTGGACCGCCGCATCTACAAGCGCGTGCGACTGCTCGAAGTCCGCTGACCTGGCGCACTTGGCGGCCGTGAGCAGCCCAGGTCACAGATGATTCGAGCCGCGAATGTCCATCCTCGGAGGCGCCCTCCCTCGTCGTGAGCGTGGAGCCAGGTGCCCTTCGCGGACTCCGTCGCGGCCAGGGCTTCGTCCCGCGGCACCGCGTGACTCCAGTCGCGGCTTCTCATGGGCCGCGCCCTCGCTCCGTCCGCCCCCATGCATCGAGTGGGGCGCACGGACCGGGGACACCCGATGCCCTCCCGTAACTCTCGAGCCCACCGCGCACGTGTCTGGCCGCTGCCTCTGCCCCCATGGCTGGAACGAAGTGCACGCAGCCGGAAGACCCGCCAGGTACTCCCCGGGCGCGCACCCCACCCTC
>NZ_JABBJJ010000536.1 GCF_012933655.1 Pyxidicoccus fallax
CCCGTGGCCGCCCCGGCGAAGCCCGCCGCACCCGCGGTGGACGCGGAGGCGGTGGCCCGGGGCCGCTACCTCGCCGAGTCGGTGCTCGGGTGCGTGAGCTGTCACACGGACCGCGACGCCACCCGCTATGGCGGCCCCCTTCGCGGCACCGCGCTGGCCGGCGCCTGCTACGGCAAGGAGTGGGGGCTGCCGGGCCGCGTCTGCGCGCCCAACATCACCTCGGACCCCGAGCACGGCATCGGCCGCTGGACGGACGCGGAGCTGCTGAGCGCCCTGCGCGAGGGCTACGGCCGCGACGGCCGGACGCTGTTCCCCATGATGCCGTACTCGGAGTGGAGGACCCTGTCCGACGACGACGCCCGCGCCGTGGTGGCGTACCTGCGCCAGGTGCCCCCCGTCCCGCGCTCGGTGCCCCGCACGGAGCTGCCCCCCGAGGTCCAGGCTGGAATCCAGAGCCTCGCCTCGCGCCTGCCGGGTCCCGTGCCCGCCCCGGCGGACGACGCCGTGTCACGCGGCCGCTACCTGACCACCATCGCCCAGTGCGCCTTCTGCCATGGCGGGATGGACGAGCCGCCCCAGCCCTTCGCGGGCGGGCTTCCCGTACCCACCCCGTACGGCGAGGAGAAGGCGCCGGCCCTGCTGCCCCACGGCCCCATCCTGAAGGGCCTGAGCGAGGACGCCTTCGTCGCGCGCTTCACGGCCTGGCGTGAAGTGGCCTCCGCTCCCAGTGTGGAGGGCCGCGTCAACAAGCTGGCCATGCCCTGGCTGTCCTTCGCGGGGATGCGGGAAGAGGACCTGCGGGCGGTGTACCGCTACCTCCAGACCTTCGCCGTCACGGCGCGTCAGGGAGGGTGATCCGGCCGGCGGCTGGCGTCTTCCCCGATTTCGCCGGTAGGATTCCCCCGTTTGTCGTCTTCCTCCGCCTGTTCCCCCGCTGGCGGTGACACACCCCCGTCGGGCACGTACCCCCCATGAAACCGCCCTTCAAGAGACTGTTCTTGTCGCTCCTGGTGCTGGCGCACGCAGCGGGCTGCAACCTGCTCGATACGTCCGACGCGGAAGGAACGCGCGGCCGCGGCGCCAGGGCCTTCGACCCGTACGCGAGCTCCGCCTCCGGCGCCATCTCCCTGACGCTGCTGTCCTTCAAGGGCTGCGCGATTCTTCCCAACGGAAGCCCGGTGACGAAGGGCAATCTGGCGCTGCCGGAGTACCCGGCCACCTGCCACGACCTCACCGCCGGCTACCCCCTGTCCCCGGACCGGGCGGAGCCCACGGCGCGGATGACGGTGACGGCGGGCGAGCTGTACTTCCTGCGCGAGTTCTCCGTGATGGACGCCGTGTCCGGCGAGCACACGGACTACACCGACCGCCGCAAGGCGGCCGCCTGGGCCAGCCGGGTGTCGGACTTCAAGGACCTGGACTGGAGCGGGCTGACCATCGGCCAGGATGACTGGCGGCAGATGGACCTGGGCGCCTTCCGGCGCGAGACGTTCTACGAGAACGCCGCGTGGATGCTCTCCACCGACGACACCCTCACGCTGGACGTGCTCGACGCCGACGGCAACGTGCGCGTCTCGCAGACGTACCTGCGCACCGACTTCCTGTCGGAGAGTTCCTCGGCGGGCCGCACGCGCGTCAGCTTCACCGTGGGCAGCATCGCCCGCCCGACCTTCCCCGGCGACCCCGTCGCGGTGCCCGCCTACGAGGGGGAGGACATCAACTACACGAGCGCGGTGAAGGTGTCCTTCGCCAACTCCACCAACCCCTTCAAGTCCTTCGCCATGCCGGCGCTCAACGGCGAGGGCGTCATCCGCGTCACCTGGAGCCTGCTGCCCAAGAAGCCGTTCCTCTTCCCCGTCACCTTCGTCCCGAAGCGGGAGCTGCCCTCCACCTGCTTCGAGCTGGGCGCGGATGGCCTCCCCACCGACGTGCCCACGACGTGCGGCTTCGGCCTGACGCAGAAGCTGCAACTGGCCCGGCCCCAGAATGGCAACTACCACCAGCCCGGCGAGTCGGTGGACTTCGTCGTGTCCCTGCAGGACGGCGACGGCCACGCGCTGCACCCGCGCGACTCCATGCCCTCGTACGCGGACTACATGTACAGCGGCACCTCCAACGGCCTCGCCTACTTCAACAGCTACATGCTGGTGAACTGGCGCGACAGCAGCACCTCCGAGTCCGGCTTCAAGGTGGTGGGCCCGCTGCAGGACCTGAAGGTCGTCAACGGCGCCCATACGCCGCCGTACTTCGCGTACCCGGAGGCCAGCGAGCCCGCGTACTACGTCCACCCCGCCGCGCCCTTCCGCCCGGGTGGCGCGGACCACCGGCCGCCCACGCGCTACTCGGTGAAGCTGCCCGAGAACGCGAAGCCCGGCACCTACGCCATCCTCCTCAAGGGGCACCGCGACTTCATGGGCGAGCGCCTCAGCCGGATGGACCCGTTCTTCTTCCAGGTGGGCCAGACGCAGCCCACCACGTACCCCGGCCGCATCGGCAACTGCCAGGTGTGCCACAACGGCGCCAACTCGCTGAGCAACGTGCACCACGGCGTCTCGGTGGACCACGTGGAGACGTGCAAGACGTGCCACCACGACGAGTCCGTGGGCCACGTCTCCGACTTCATGCACAAAATCCACATGAACTCGCGCAAGTACGCCCAGAACAAGGGTGACTGCACGCTGTGCCACCTGACGCGCGAGAGCACCCTGCGGCCCAGCCTCATCGCCTGCGCGGGCTGCCACCCCGGCACCCACGGCGACGAGTACAAGGATTTGGAGTTCGAGCCGCTGTCTTCCCCCACCAGCATCTACGGCAACTGCGCCAACGCGTGCCACGTGACGACGCCCCCGGCCGAGCACGTGCTGCCTGCCCGGTGAACCCCATGAGGACCGTGATGAAGGCCCGTTCCCTCACTGCCTCCTTCCTGCTCGCGGCCACCCTCGGGGGCTGCGCCGAGTCCGACCCCGTCCCGCCGGTCCCCACCGGCCTGGATGCGCCCGTCACGGAGCTGCCGGCGAGCCAGGCCGCGGTGTCCGGGCTGGTGTTCGACCCGGAGGCGTTTCTCGCCATGTACCTGGCCATCCCGAACGGGGAGGGCCCCCCGGCCTACCTCCTCCCGGGGATGCCGGGCCTGATGTACTCCGCCATTCCGGACGCGCGGGTGCGCCTGTACGGGCCGGGGCTCCGGGAGAGCCTCAGTCCCCCGTCCTCGCCCGCGGGGCAGTGGCAGGCGGACGGCGTCGCGCTGGACGAGCACACGCCGTACCTGGCCGAGGCCGTGCCTCCGCAGGGGCCCGTCACCTTCTACATCGACGAGTACGCGCCCCTCGCGCTGCCGCCCGCGACGTACTACCCCACCACGCACGTGCGCCCCATCCAGGTGAGCGGCACCCAGTGCAGCTCGCAGACGGCGCTGATGGTGGGCAGCGCGGGCGCGCTGGACGCGGTGGCCCAGCACCTGACGGCCGGGGGAACTCCCACGACGGTGGAGGACCTGCTGAACCCGGCCAGGACGGGCGGGGTGGTACTCCTCAACGTGCACACGCCCAGCTTCTTCTACGACTTCTTCCTCACTCCCATGGATGAGGTGGCCGTCGAGGCGAGCGCGGGCACGGTGGTGGCGCTGGACTGGGCGTACCCGGAGGGACTGCCGGGCCAGTCGCCCATGGGCTACTCCGTCATCCCGGGCTCGGTGAGCCCGGTGGGCTACTTCGCGCTGGTGCTGCCGCCGGGCGCGTCGGCGCCGGTGACGGTGAGCTTCACGGACACCGTCGTCACCCCGCCGGAGGAAGAGCCGGGCGAGTTCGGCCCGCGGCCCGTGCTGATTCCGTCGGCCACCGTGGAGCCGCGCGCGGGTGTCTCCGTGCAGCGCGTGTTCGCGTGGCCCAACTTCCCTCCCTTCGAGCCCGACCCGCTGGAGGACCCGCCGCTGCCTCCGATGGACGAGAGCTGGCACTGCGTGGCCCCCGAGCCGCCCCCGGAGGGGTAGTCCGCGTCTAGAGCCAGGGCCGGACGTGCAGCCCGCGGAAGCGCACCGCGGGCTGCCCGAAGGACACGGGCAGCGGGCCGTGGTCCAGCTTGCGGCAGCCGCGCGTGGCGAAGAGGTTGCGCGCGTCGGCGCCCACCGCGTCGATGGAGGCCAGCGCCTCCAGGCCGTTGCCACCGAGGATGCCCGGTGACACGCGCCGCCCCGGGCGGCCGTCGCGCACCTCGCGCGCCTCGACGATGTAGAAGCTGAAGTCTCCCGACAGCAGGTCCATGTGCCGCGGCGTGAGGTGCTGCACGAGCAGGCCGTGGGGCACTCCGGCCAGCAGTGACTCCAGGTTGCCCTCGTGCGGCTCCACGCGCGTGTGGGCCATGCGGGGCAGGGGCGGGTGCCGGAAGTCCACGCGCCGGCCATGCCCGTTGGGCGCGTGTCCGAGGACTCCGGCGGTGCGCGCGTCCAGCAGGGGCGAGCCGACGACGCCATTCTGGAGCAGCGGCACGGCCCGGGCGGCGTGGCCCTCGTCGTCCCAGGCGAAGGCGAGCGAGCCGTGGCCGTCGGTGGGGTCGTCCGAGACGGAGAGGCAGGGCGCGGCCACGCGCTGTCCGAGCCGCCGCGCGAGGTACGAGCCGCCGCGCGCGACGACGTCGCCCTCCAGCGGGTGGCCGCACACCTCGTGGAAGAAGCTGGCGGACGCCGCGCCGGGAGGGAAGACGATGGGCAGCGTCCCGGTGGGGCAGGGGAGGACAGGGGTGGTCTCCCGCAGCTCGCGCGCCAGTCCCTCCACCAGGGCCTCGAGGGACGGTAGCGCCGCGCGCAGGTGCGCCACGTCGGGGAAGGCCGCCGCGCGCCAGAGGTCGGTGGTGACGCTGGCCTCGGTGTGGAAGACCTTCACCTCCAGGAGGGCATAGCGCGCGTGGTCCTCCACCTGGCGCGCGGGGGTGGCGAAGAGGGTGCGCCGGTCCACCTCGCGCAGCAGCACGTCCAGGTGCGTGGCGCCGGCGGCGCGGGCCACGTCCACCAACCGCCGGACGGCCTCCGCGGCCAGCGCGCCTCCGTCCACGAGCACGGGCTCGGGGGCGAGCACCTCGCGCGCCCGGGGCATCACCTCGGCGGGGAGGGCGGAGGACGGGAGCCTGTCGCCCGTCACCTCGGCCCAGGCGTGCTCGGTGCCGCCCGCCACGTCGCGGCACTCGGAGAGGCCTCGCTCCAAGGAAGGGGCCTGGAGGCGGAGCCCGGAGCGGGTGTGGACGACCTCGTTCACCTCGCGCCGCTCAACGAACCAGTCCAAGGCCAGGGCTCCTTACCGTCGGGAGGCTGGAGTCTATCCCCCTTCAGGAATGTCGGTTCAGGGCGTGACGTCGCAGCTCCCTCCAGAGGAGGCGGAGTCCCCGCGCCTTCCGTTTCGGCGCCTTCAGTGCCAGCGCCCCCTGGCGGAGGCGTTCGCCCGCCTCCGGCTCCGGAGTCCTCCTCCGCCCCCAGCGCGACACAGGTCGGCCTCGGCCCACTGGCGCACCCGCCAGGCGAAGCCCGCCTTGCTGCCATGGTGCCGGTAGAAGCGGCCCACCGACATCCACCCCACCCGCGCCAGTTCCTCGGCGCGCACGTGGCCATTCCCGCGCCAGACCCGCGGCGCCGCCGACTCGCGCAGCGACGTCTCGAACGGATGCTCCTCGGTCCACACCTTCCTCCCCGTCCCCTCC
>NZ_JABBJJ010000537.1 GCF_012933655.1 Pyxidicoccus fallax
GCCCCTACCCCGCCCCTCTGTCATCGACAGGGATTGCGGTCACCCTGCCGTCCGGGTGGAGGACGGAGCGGAGCGGACGCGCGATGGGGCGCCGGTCTGACTCGGGAATCTGGAAGAAGTCTTCCACCGCCGCGAGGACGTGCTCGCTGATGTCCACCCAGTTCCCGGAGCCCTCGGCGCGTGACGTCCAGGTGTCCTCGTCCCAGGAGAGTTCACCGGTGCTCCCGGAGAAGGCGTCACCCACCATCGTGATGCGCTGACCGCTCCAGCGCCCGAACATCGGGTCCTGCTGGTGACGCCGCGTTCCGCTGAGGGTGCCGCTTCGCGCCAGGAGGTAGGTCAGTGCCATCATCAGCCGCTCGTTGCGGCCGAGGTCCCCCGGCTTGAGCCCTTGCCCGAGCAGCGAAGGGTCCAACACCTCGCGCCGGTCCAGGTTGAAGACCTTGAAGTATTCCCCCATGTGCGTGGCCCGGCCGCTAAGACGCGAGGTCGTGCGACATCTCCAGTTGCGAGAGCGCCGGATAGGAGAACCCCGCGCCGAGGAAGAAGCGGTCGCACAGCCCCTCGGGAACGACGGCGCCCACCGCCAGCGGCTTGCCGGGCCACGCCGCCGCGAGCGCGCGGAGCAGCCTGCGTCCGTGTCCCTTTCCGCGCGCCTCCGGCTCCACGACGAAGGAGCGCAGCGCGAGCGTGGGCGCGGAGACATCCGCGATGACCGCCACCGCCGGCCCCAGCTTGAAGGCCCGCGCGGGAAGCGCGAGTCCCGCGACAGTGGCCGGCGCGAGCTGCCAGGGCAGCCCGTCCGGAAGAAGCAGCGCACACTCCCGGGGTTCCACCTCTTCGAGCGTGGCCGGCTCCGCCGCCGGAGTCCCCACGAAGCCCACCAGCCGGCGCACGCGCTGGAAGCCGAGCCGCTCGTAGAGCTTCACCCCGGCGGTGTTCTGCTCGATGACCTCCAGCATCATCCGCGAGTCGCCCCGGGCGCGGGCCTCGTCCATCAACGGGCGCAGCATGGCGCCGCCGAGCTTGCGGTTCCGGTACGCGGGCATGAGGCCCATGCCCGCGACGCGACTCACCCTGCCCCGCCGGGCCATCAGCACCAGGCCTACCGGCTCGCCGTCCACCCGCGCGATGCGGCTCTCCTCCAGGGAGATGTGCTCGCTTCGCACGCGCGCGTCGAAGAGCGCGGGCACGTCGGGAAGGTTGACGAAGTAGCCCTCGAACGAGCGGGCGAAGACCGTGGACAGGGCGCGGAGCGACAGCTCGGAGGCGGGCGTGAGTTCCATGCGGAGGGGGTCTCTAGCAAATCCTCCGTCCGTCAACCGCTGCTCTCGTGCACACGGCACTTCTCCGGGCTGCACAACCGTCGGCTCCGCGCTCACAACGCCTCCGCGGCGGCGACATCCCGTGCACGCCGCCCCCTCCCACCCACTCACCATCGCGGTCCTCCGGTTCGCGGTCGCAGGCACCTCTCATCGTGCCGTCTTCAGCGGCGCGTCCCCACGCGCTCCCACGGCGGAATCCCCGCGTAGCGCTCCGCGAGGAACGAGACGAACGCCTTCACCTTCGACGGCACCAGTCGCCCCGGCGGGTGCACGGCGTAGATGCCCGTGTCCGGCACCGACCACCCATCGAGCACCCGCACGAGCCGCCCCGCCCGCAGGTCCTCCGCGATGAGGAACGTGGCCAGCACGGTGACGCCGCAGCCACCCACCGCCGCCAGCCGCAGCGCCTCGGCGTTGTCCGCGATGAGCACCGGGCGCCCCCGCGCCTGTGCCTGCTCCTCGCCCCTGTGCAGCGTCCACACCTGTCCTTCCGACAGGAGGCTGAAATACAGGCACGCGTGCTGCGACAGGTCGTCCGGCTTCGTCAGGGGCCGGCGGCCCCGGAGGTACGAAGGCGCCGCGCAGAGGATGCGGTGGTTCGTGGCGAGCCGCCGCACCACGAGGCTCGAATCCGTCAACGTGCCGATGCGGATGGCCACGTCGAAGCCCTCCTGCACCAGGTCCACGTAGCGGTCCATGAACGAGCACTCCAGCGCGATGCGCGGGTACCGGTGCAGGAACTCCGGTAGCAGCGGCGCCACCTGGAGCTGCCCGAAGAGGTTCGGCAGGGCCACGCGCAACCGCCCCCGAGGCTCGGCGGCCAGACCCGAGACGAGCGCCTCCGCGTCCTCCACCCGGGTGAGCACGTCCGCGCACCGCTCCAGGTACAGCGTCCCCGCCTCCGTGAGCGACACGTGCCGCGTCGTGCGCCGCAGGAGCGCCGTGCCCAGCGCCCCTTCCAGCCGGGCAATGCGCCGGCTGAGCGCCGACGCGCTGATGCCCAGCTCCCGCGCCGCGTCCGCGAAGCTCAGCGCCCGCGCCACCGCGGTGAAGCTGAGCATGTCCTCCAACCGGTCCCGCATCGCCACCCGCTCCATGCCTCGCTCCTCCGGATTGATGCACGCCGTGCAAGAGTCTAGTGCAGCGCCCCTCGATGATGCGACGGCGCCCTCGGGCTACTTGTGCATTGCACGCAGCGGACGCGCCGTGGCCTCCGGCCCGACGGTGTCCCCCAGCTCGGAGAGGTCGAACACCATGGCGGATACGAAGGGTTCCAGGACATTCCAGGACAAGGTGGTCCTCATCACGGGGGCCGGCAGTGGCATGGGTCGCGCCGCGGCCCTGGCCTTCGCTCGCGAGGGGGCCTCGGTCGTCCTCGCGGGACGGCGCCACGCGGAGCTGGACGCGGTGGCACGGGAGGTCGAGACGGCGGGCGGACGGGCGCTCGCCGTGCCCACGGATGTCGCGAAGGAGGCCGAGGTGGAGCGGCTCGTGCGCACCACGCTGGAGCGCTTCGACCGGCTGGACGCGGCCTTCAACAACGCGGGCGTGGAGGGCGTCTTCGCTCCCATCCATGAACTGAAGGCGCAGGACTTCGACCACACCTTCGACATCAACGTCCGAGGCGTGTGGCTGAGCATGAAGTACCAGGTGGACGCCATGCTGCGCTCGGGGCGCGGCGGGGCCATCGTCAACAACTCCTCGTGGCTGGCGCATGGCGCCCTGCCGGGGACGTCCATCTACGCGGCGAGCAAGGCGGCGCTCGACGGAATGATTCGCGCGGTGGCGCTGGAGGTCATGGACCGCGGCGTGCGCGTGAACAACGTCAATCCCGGCGTCATCGACACGCCCATGCTGCGGCGCCTGTCGACGGAGGAGACGCAGCGTCCCTTCATCGCGCACGCCCCCGCGCGCCGGCTCGGCACTTCGGAGGAGGTAGCGGACGTGGTGCTCTGGCTGTGCTCCGACGGTGCCCGCTTCGTCACCGGACAGAACCTCCTCGTCGACGGCGGCTACGCCATTCCCGGCCACCGTCCCTGGGCCGCCGAGGCCCTGTCCCCCACCGCTTCCAAGCGCTGAGCAGAACCCACGCCATGAACCTCCCAAACCTCCTGGGGGCCCTCACCGCGGCCCTGCTCTCCGCGACCGCCGGCTCCGCTCCGGTGGGCGCCTCCCTGCCGGACCACTTCTTCCCGGAGAGCATCGCCGCGGCGCCGGACGGCACGCTCTACGTCGGCAGCGCCACCGAGAGCCGTATCGTCCGCGTCCGTCCAGGCGCGGCGGCGTCCGAGCCCTTCATCCCCGCTGGCGCGGGCGGCCTCATGTCGGTGCAGGGGCTGCTGGTGGACGCGAAGGCCGGCCTGCTGTGGGCCTGCACGGGGAACCTCGGCGTGAGCAGGACGCCCGTGAAGCCCACGGCGCTGCTGGCCTTCACCCTCTCCTCCGGCGCGCCGCGCGGGCGGTGGGTGCTTCCCGGCGGCGGGTACTGCAACGACCTCGCTCAGGACACGGCGGGCCGGCTGTACGTCACCGATACTCCGAATCCTCGCGTCCTGCGCTTCGACCCGAAGACGTCGCGCTTCGAGCAGTGGGCCCGGCATCCGCTGCTGGGAGGCGCGCCACACAATGCCAACGGCGTGGCCCTGTCGCGGGATGGCCGAGCCCTCTACCTCGTCACCTTCGCGGATGGCCGGCTGCTGCGCGTGCCCATCCTGGAGGATGGACGCTCGGGCGTCCCGGAGGTGCTGGCCCTGCCCCGGCCGCTCGTGGGCGCGGACGCACTGCGGACCGTGGGAGACAGCTCGTTCCTGGTCTTCGAGAACGGACTGCCTTCGGGAGGCGGGCGCGTCACGCGCATCACGGTGGAAGGCGCCCGCGCCACGCTGGAGACCGTGGTGGAGTCCTCGGCGGAGCCCACGAGCGGCATCGTCATCGACGGGCGCATCCTCTACGTCGAGTCCCAGTTCGCCCGGCTGTTCGGCGCGCACAAGGGACAGGCTCCCGAGCCCTTCCGGATTGCCACCGCGCCCCTGCGCCCCGAGCGCCTGTCCCTGCCGCCGGGCTTCGCGTACCCCAATGGCATCACCCACGCGGAAGACGGGACGCTCTTCGTCGGCTCGGTCTCCAGTGGTCGCATCCTGCGCCGGGCACCGGGAGGAGACTGGACGGTGCTCTTCCCCGGCTCGGAGGAGGTCTTCGCAGTGACGAGTCTGCGATTGGACGCACCGCGCGGGCTGCTGTGGGGAACTTCTCCGGATGTCATGGGGTTGCTGCGCCCGGACGGCACATTGGGGAAGCGCGCGCCCCGGCTCTTCGCGGTGGATGCACGCACCGGCGAGGTGCGGCGAATCGTTCCCATTCCGGAAGGCGGCATGGGAAATGACCTCACCGTGGCGCCGGACGGCGGGCTGTACGTGACGGACAGCAACCGCGGCTCCGTCCTCTACCTGAGCCCCGGTGGCGAGCGGCTGGAGACCTACGTGGCCGACGCGCGCCTCCAGGCGAAGGGGCCGGGCATGGCCGCCGTCGGTCCCGCCGGTATCGCGCTGGCGCCGGATGGGCGGACGCTCGCCGTCAACACGTATGGCCCGGGACGGCTGTTCCTCGTGCGCGCGGGTGCGGAGGGAGCGCCGCCCACGGTGAGCGAGGTGGAGCTGCCTCGCCGGATGGAGAACCCGGATGGGATGCGCTTCGCTCCGGACGGCCGGCTGCTGGTGCTGGAGGGCGCGGCGAACAGTGGTGACGGGCGCGTGGTCCGCATCGACGTGCTCGGAACGGCGTCCGGGCCGAGGTCCATCGAGGTGCTCGCCTCTGGAATGGAATCTCCCGTCAACCTCACCGTGACGGCGGATGGCCGGGTCTGGGTCACCGAGGCGCGACTGCGTGAGCGGCTGCTGCATGGCGCGTCGGCGAAGGTGCCGGACGCATTCTGGGTGACGGCGCTGTCGGGCAGGCAGTGAGAGAGGCGGCTGATTCGGGGCGCGAATCGTTCTTGCGTCGGAAGTTCCCCCCCCCTCGTCGCGAGCGTGGATCCACATGCCCCTCGCGGCACCGCGTGACTCCAGCCGCGGCTTTTCATGGGCCGCGACCTTGCTCCGTCCCACCCCCATGCATCGAGGGGGGCGCACGGACCGGGGACACCCGATGCCCTCCCGTCACTCCGAGCCCACGCGCTCGTGTCTGCCTCCACTCTCGGCCCTCGGTGGCGGGAACGAAGTGCACGAGGCCTGAGGACCCGCCAGGTCCTCATCGGGCGTGGGCCCCATCCTCCCTGGCATGTCAGCCCCCTCCGGTAGAAGGGCCGCCGTGGAGGAATGATTCCTCCAGCGAGGCGGCGGCCCGGGGGG
>NZ_JABBJJ010000538.1 GCF_012933655.1 Pyxidicoccus fallax
GGCGGGCCCCCTTTACCGGGGGGCACCCGTAGGGTCAAGCCTCCCGGGCACTTCTGGATTAAGACGGGCTTAGCGGACCCAGCCGCCGGGCGCCACTCCCTTGCGCGCGGAGCGTCATCTTTCGCCCCCGGAGGGCCGCCGGGCGGGCTGCCGGGAGGCCCTCGAAACACGAAGGGCCCACCCCCGGGAGAGGGCGGGCCCTGGAGACCTCGCGGGAGGCCGGAAGCCTACTTGAGGGCCTCGGCGCCGGAGACGATCTCCATGAGCTCCTTGGTGATGACCGCCTGACGGGTGCGGTTGTAGGTCAGCGTCAGGCTGCCGATCATGTCGGTGGCATTGGAGGTGGCGTTCTCCATGGCGCTCATGCGGGCGCCGTGCTCGGAGGCCACGCTCTCCAGCAGCGCGCGGTAGAGCTTGATGTTGACGGCCTGGGGCACCAGCCGGTCCAGCACCGCCTGGCGGTCCGGCTCGTACTTGAAGTCCACCAGCGCCGTGGGGCCCGCCTGCGTGGGGGCCGCGCCGTCGGCGGCGCCGAGCGTCTGCAGGGGCAGCAGCTGGGCGACAGTGACCTTCTGGGTGATGGCGGTGACGAACTCGTTGTAGACGATGTGGACGGCGTCCACCTCGCCATTGAGGTAGCTGGCCACCAGCTCCTCGGCGACGTCCGCGGCGGCGCGGTAGCTCAGGCGCTGGTACAGGCCGCCGAAGTCCTTGCGGATGGCCTGGCCGCGGTTGCGGAAGAAGTCATTGCCCTTGCGGCCCACCGTGGAGAGCTGGATGCGCTCCATCGCGGTGTTCTCGTAGAGGAAGCGGTTGGCGCGGCGGATGACGTTGGAGTTGAAGCCGCCGGCGAGGCCGCGGTCCGACGTCAGCAGCACCAGCTCCACCTTGCGCACCGGACGGGCGGTGAGCAGGGGGTGCGCGAGGCTCTCGTCGCCCGCGCGCGCGGCCAGGTCGGAGATGATCTGGTCCAGCGTCGTCGCGTAGGGGCGGGCCGCGAGGATGGCGTCCTGCGCCTTGCGGAGCTTCGCGGCGGAGACCATCTTCATCGCCTTGGTGATCTGCCGCGTGTTCTTCACCGAGCGGATGCGCTTGCGAATGTCGCGAAGGGACGCCATGGGACCGGGAGCTCCTGTGAGACGTTCAGCCCGCGTCACCCATGTGGGAGCAGGGGCGGATAGCGGGCCCCCTATATAGGTGGGCCGGGGGCCGGTCAACGGCGGCATGTCGGGGGTTGCAGGATCGCCGGCCCGGGCGAGCCGATATGGGGCAGGCGGCCGGGCCGTTCCGGAAGGGGCTCCCCCTGGTGGGAGGCCGCCTTACCTTGAGTGGGTGCTCACACCCCCACGGAGCTCCTTATGCCAGCGTTGAGCGGTCCCCTTCTCATCGTCGAGGACGACGCGGACATCCGTGAGGCCCTCCAGGGCTACCTGGAGCTCCAGGGCTATGAGGTGCGGGTCGCGTCCAACGGCAAGGAGGCGCTCGAGCACCTCGACACCTCGCCGCGCCCGTCGCTCATCCTCCTGGACATGGCCCTGCCCGTCATGGACGGGCACCGGGTGCTGACGACGCGCAAGAGCAACGAGGCGCTGGCGGAGGTGCCGGTCATCATCCTGTCGGCGGGAATGGCGGCGATGAACCCGCGGGACAGGGCGGTATACGCGGCCAACTACGACGTGGCGGCGTTCCTGAAGAAGCCGGTGGAGCCGCGGCAGTTGGTGGAGCTCATCGAGCGCCACGCGCTGAAATCGGCTGGAGCCCAGGCGGGCACTTCGCCCTGAGCGTGCGGGGCCTCGCGGGACTTTCCGGAGAGGGGCCGGCGGAACACAATGGCCCCTCCTTCGGTGTTCTCGGGGTCCATGAAGCCAGGCGGTACGAGCAGGGTGTGGTTGCGCAGGGGCCTCCTCGCCGTGATGGCGGTGGGCCTGGGCCTGCTCGCCCTCTCGCACCTCGTGCGGGTGAGCTACGAGGACCGCATCGTCCCCCTGGAGACGGCCCCCGAGGCCCCGGTGGCGCTCGTGTTCGGCGCGGGGCTGGCGCCGGGCGCGGTGCCGTCCCCCGTGCTGGCGCAGCGGCTGGACGCGGCCATTGCCCTGTGGCGCCAGGGCAAGGTGCAGGCGGTGCTGGTAAGCGGGGACCAGATGAAGCCCTTCCACCACGAGACGCGGGCCATGCGGCGCTACCTGCTGGAGCGCGGCGTGCCGGAGGCCGCGGTGCAGGGGGACGAGGCGGGGCTGTCGACGTACGACAGCTGCCTGCGGGCGTACACGGTGTTCGGGGCGAAGCGGGCGCTGTTGGTGACGCAGCGGTTCCACCTGTCGCGGGCGCTGTTCATCGCCAACTCGGTGGGCATCGACGCGTGGGGCGTGGCGGCGGACGAGGGCCGGTCGACTCCCTGGCGCTATACGGTGCGCGAGACGCTGTCGCGGGTGCTGGCACTCGCCATGGTGTTGCTGAAGGTCGAGCCTGTCTACCCCGCGGAACGAACCGCGCTCCCGCAGCGCTGATGTCCGAGCGGGCGGCGTGGCAGGCAGGCGGGCGGCGAGAATTGCGGCGACCTCCGCCGGTTCTCATTGTTGAGCCGTAAGGCAGACGACCCACCGCGCTTTCTCGAGGAGACACCATGCGATTCAAGAAGCTCGGTTCAGAGGACGTGGGTGAGTCCACCTCTCTGCGCCACCTGAATCCGGACACCGGTGAGGAGGAAATCAACATCACCGACCAGGACCTGGCGGCGACTCCGCCGCTGGAGGATGAGCCGGACTTCCGCGACATCCTGCCGGACCAGATTCACGAGTTCCGCCGGGGCGACGAGGAAGAAGAGGGCGCGGAGCTGACGGCCCAGCCGGAGGACCGCATCCGCCCCATCCGCCGCGACCAGCTTCCGGAGGGGTAGCCTTCCGGTTCAGGGGTGAAGTCGGGCGGTGATGAAGTGCCGCCCGACTCTCGCGGCACTGGAGCGCGAGACCGGGCCACGGGGGTCATCCCCTGCCTGTCGCGCGGAAGAGGCTCCGTGAGCCGAGACGGGGCGGGAGTGTGACTCCCGACCTCTCGCCACGGAGGCGGCTCGCGATGGATGCACGAGCCGGGGCTGCGTGGGCTTGCGCTACCCAACCTCACACGAGGTAAGGCCCCACTCTGGTTCCGCGAATCGACGGCGGGCCTTGCGCGGCCTGGCCTCTCATGACGCAGGCACCCCACTCTGCTCACGTGAGTCGAGAGCGGCTCCGCTGCCTGCTCCTCTCGTGATGCAATCACCCCACTCTGCTCATGAGAGTCGAGGGCGGGCTCCGTTACCCGCTCCTCTCGCGACGCCTGCAACCCACTCTGCTGACGCGAGTCGAGGGCGGGCTCTGCTGACGCGCCCATCGCGACGCAAGCAACCACTCTGCACACGCGAGTCGAGGGCGGGCCCCGTGCCCGCCCCCCTCACGACGCCTGCGACCCACTCTGCTGACGCGAGTCGAGGGCGGGCCCCATGGCCCGCTCCTCTCCCGCTCATGCTCAGCGACCGCGCTTCTTCGCGGCGGCCTTTTTCGCGGGCGCCTTCTTCGCAGCCGCCTTCTTCGCGGCTCCGCCCCCCGCTGGTGCCTTCTTCGCGGCGGCCTTCTTCGCTGGGGCCTTCGCGGCAGCCTTCTTCGCCGCGGGTGCCTTCTTCGCTGGGACCTTCGCGGCAGCCTTCTTCGCCGCGGGTGCCTTCTTCGCAACCGCACCCTTCTTGGCGGCAGCCTTCGTGGCGGGTGCCTTCTTCGCGGCGGCCTTCTTCGCCGGAGCCTTCTTCGCAACCAGGGCAGTCTTCGCCGGAGCCTTCTTCGCAGCTGCCTTCTTCGCGGCGGGCGCGGGAGCAGCAGGCTTCGCGGCCTTCTTCGCTGCAGTCGGTGCCGTCGGAGTCCCCGCAGCCCCCTTCTTCGCGGCGGCCGGTGCCGCCGGAGCTCCCACAGCCCCCTTCTTCGCGGCAGCCGGTGCTACGGCCGGAGTTCCCACAGCCCCCTTCTTCGCGGCAGCCGGTGCTGTCACGGCAGGCTCCGCAGCAGCCTTCTTCGCGGCGGTCTTCTTCGCGGCAGCTTCTCCCGCAGAGGCAGGTTCCGCAGCGGCCTTCTTCGCGGCGGCCCCTCCCGAAGCAGCAGGCTCCGCAGCGGCTTTCTTCGCGGCGGTCTTCTTCGCGGGAGCCTCCACGGCGGCAGCAGGTTCAACGGCCGTGGTCGTGGCCTCTGGCGCCGTCGCGCCCGGCTCCGCGGCGGCCTTCTTCGTAGCGGCCTTCTTGGCGGCGGCCTTCTTCGCGGGAGCTTCCGGCGCGGCGGCAGGCTCCGTGGCGGCCATCGGCGCGGGGGCTTCCGGTGTGGCGACGGGCTCCGCCGCGGCCGTTCCTTCCGTGGCGGAGGCGGTCGTTGCCGTGCCTTCCGCGACGGGAGCCGTGTCCGCCGCCGGAGTCTCCTCCGCGGCGGCCTTCTTCGCCGAGGCCTTCTTCGCGGGAGTCTTCTTCGCAGCCGAGGTCTCCCCGGCGGGGGCCTCCGTCACCGCGTCCACCTTCGTCGCCGCGCCGCTCGCGGACTGGGGCAGCAGGACTCCCGCGCCGCCCACGGCCACGCTCCGCGCCGCGGGCTTCGCCTTCGAGGTCCGCACATCGCCGAGACCGATGGGACGCACCGGCTTCTTGGGCTCCGGCTTCGGCTTCCTCCCACCGAAGGGCCGCCCCTCATCGCTCATCGCGGACGAGTCATCGTCGTACTCGTACGCGAGCTCGCGCACCTCGTCCTCCTCCTCCTCCTCCTCCTCGAAGGCCGTCTCCTCCTCGGCCTCCTTCACCACCGCCGCCGCGTCGGCTCCATCGCCCGCTCCATCCGCCTCGGCCGCTTCGGTCGCGGCCCCGTCGCCCTCCTCGGCCTCCTCGTCCTCTTCGTCAGCCTCGGCGCCGGACAGCGCGCCCTGGAGCACGGCGTTCATCGCGCGCGCGAAGGTGCGCTCCCCGAAGCTCTCCACCTCGGCGGGAGGCACGAGCACGTCGAACATGTCCTTCAGCGTGCGGTACAGCCGCAGCTCCTGCTTCTCCCCATCCCACGTGCCGTAGACCCAGTCCTCGTCCCCGAGCGACTCGACCCAGCCGGGCAGCGGTCCCCCGCCATCCCCCTGCTCCACCATGGCCGACTTGCGCGCGGCGAACAGGTGGCGGTGATGCCCCTTCACGCCAATGCGCCACACTCCGGCGGCGGGCAGCCCCACCAGCTTCAGCCGGGACTTCTCCAGGACGCTCGGCTCGCCCTCGGGCCCATGCAGCGGGAAGAGCTGCACGTCACCGTTCAGCTCCCCTCCGTTGATGGCCTGGTACAGGGAGGCAAGCTCCTCGGGGAATGGAACGCCGCACTCCGTCTCCGCCCGGCGGACCTCCTCCGCGGGGACGCCAGATGCCGCTGCCTTCGCCGACTTCCGCAGTGCCTCCAACCACTCGTGCATGACCCCTCCACGACGACACTCTGTGACACAACCTTACGGCGGGTGTGCCCTCCTGCGCAGTGCGCGTGTTGCCTTTTGATGACACCTCGCCCGGGATGATCCAAACCCCCGGGGCTGACACGCGCGCGCCCTCGCGAGGGCATACCCGGAAAACCCCCGGCACCCGCACTCCCCATCCCTAC
>NZ_JABBJJ010000539.1 GCF_012933655.1 Pyxidicoccus fallax
GGCTTCAGCCCATCAATGATGCGACGAGGGCGGGCCAGTCGGTGTCGGGCGGGAGGCGTCCCTCCGCGTGCTCGGGGCGGCCTCCGCCCCGGCCCTTCGCGGCCTCTGCGGCCTTCTTGAGGAAGGCGCCGCAGCCGAAGGAGGCGCTGGCGCCCCGGGAGACGAGGACGGGCATGCCGTCGGGGAGCCGGCCGGCGAGCAGCACCACGGCTTCGGGGCGAGACGTGAGGCGCGCGGCCACGGCGCGCAGCTGCTCGGGGCCGGCGCCGTCGAGCACCGCCACCACGCGCTTGTCCGGGGACGCGTCCAGCGCGGCCAACAGCTCCGCGGCGGAGTGCTCGGCCAGGCGCGCGCGGGCGGCGCCCAGGGCCTCGCGGGCCTCGGTCAGCTCGCG
The DNA here is from genome assembly GCF_012933655.1 of Pyxidicoccus fallax. Taxonomy (GTDB): domain Bacteria; phylum Myxococcota; class Myxococcia; order Myxococcales; family Myxococcaceae; genus Myxococcus; species Myxococcus fallax. The sequence goes on from NZ_JABBJJ010000539.1 coordinate 395, forward strand.
GCGCAGCTTGTCCACCACGGTGGGCACCTCCAGGGGGCCACAGGTGAAGGCGCGGCTCATGGCGCGCAGCGTGCCGGCCTCCTCCCACAGCTCGCGCCGGGCGCGGGGGCCCGCGGAGAAGAGGACGCGGCCCTTGCCCTTGTAGCGCTCCACGCCCAGCACCCGTACCAGGCCCACCTGCCCGGAGCGCGTGCAGTGCGTGCCGCCGCAGGGCGATACGTCGAAGTCGCCAATCTGGATGACGCGGATGTTGGCCGTCACCTTGGGCGCGCGGCGCAGCGGCAGCGCGGCCAGCTCCTCCGGCGTGGGGAAGAAGGCGCGGATGGGGACGTCGTCATCGATGATGGCGTTGACGAGGGCCTCCGCCTCGGCCACCTGGCGCTCGTCCAGGGTGTCCTGGTCCGTGTCGATGGTGCACAGCGTCTCGCCCAGGCGGGCGGACACGGTGGCCGCGCCCGCCACATCCACGAGCGCGCGCGACAGCATGTGCTGGCCGGTGTGCAGCGACATGTTCGCGCGGCGGCGGACCCGGTCCACCTCGCCCGTCAGCTCCGTGCCGGGCCCGGGCAGCGAGGCGCCCTCCGGCACCTCCAGCAGGTGGTGGACGACGCCGTCATCGTCCACCTGCACGTCGCGCACGGGCAGCCCGCCGAGCACGCCCCGGTCCCCCATCTGCCCGCCCGCCTCCGGGTAGAAGGCGGTGCGCTCCAGGACGACGGAGGGCGCGCCGCTCCAGGTGCCTTGCCCGACGACGCGGGCGGTGAAGCGGTGGAGGAAGGGGTCGGCGTAATAGAGGCGCTCGGTAGGGGACATGACTCGGGAAGGGATAACACGGGCGCGCTGAAACCAACGCGCGGCTCGTGTCACTCCTGTGGGCGTGGGCCGAAGGGCCTTGTCGCCGCCAGCCTCCCGGGTGGGAAGGCGGGCGTTCCATCTCCATTCATCGTCCAAGAGGTTGTTCCATGAAGCTCATGGTCTCCGTTGCCATGGCCGCTGGTGCCCTGCTGTCGCTCGCCGTTCCCGCGTTCGCGGGGGAGGGCAAGGCGTGTGACAAGAACTGCCCGAAGGCCCATGCGCACCTCAAGAGCAACCCCATCGCCGCGACGCCCCGCGCGGAGGCGCCGTCGCTCGGGGCCCGTGACGCGGCGGTGACGGTGGAGGTCTGGTCGGACTTCCAGTGCCCGTTCTGCGCGAAGGGCGCCAGCATCGTCGGCGAGCTGCGCGAGAAGTACGGCGACAAGGTCCGCATCGTCTTCCGTCACCAGCCGCTGCCCATGCACGGCAACGCGCGCCTCGCCGCCATCGCCACCATGGCCGCGCACGAGCAGGGGAAGTTCTGGCAGATGCACGACGTGCTCTTCGACAACCAGCGCTCGCTGGACCGCGCGTCGCTGGAGGAGTACGCGCGCGGCCTGGGCCTGGACCTGCCCCGCTTCCGCGCGGCGCTCGACAACCCCGCCCTGGCCAACTACGTCGACGCGGAGGTGGTGGAGGCCCAGCGGCGCGGCATCGCCGGCACCCCCACCTTCTTCGTCAACGGCAAGTCCATCATGGGCGCGCGCCCGCTGGAGGACTTCACCCAGCTCATCGACGCGGAGCTGAAGCGCTAGGCCGGGTCCCACTCCACGAGGAGCCGCCGGGGGCCGCGGTGCAGGAAGTTGGGCACGTACTGGATGGCGTCTCCCGGCGCCAGCCGCAGGCCGGGCAGCCGCCGCAGCAGCAATTCCAGCGCGGCGCGCACCTCCATCCGGGCGAGCGGCGCGCCGATGCAGTAGTGGATGCCCTGCCCGAAGCCCAGGTGCCGGCTCACGTCGGGGCGGTGGAAGTCGGCGCGGTCCGGCGCCTGGAAGGCGGCGGCATCCCGGTTGGCGGAGGCGAAGAGGACGAGCAGCCGCGCGCCCTCGGGCACCTCCACGCCGCCCAGCGTCACCGCGCGCCGCGTGGTGCGCATCATGCCCTGCACCGGCGAGTCCCGGCGCAGTCCCTCCTCGATGGCGAGCGGGATGAGGGCCGGGTCCTCGCGCAGTGCCCGCAGCCGCTCCGGCTCCTTCAGCAACATCACCAGCACGTTGCCGAGCAGGTTGGCCGTCGTCTCGTGTCCGGCGAAGTGCAGCATGGACAAGAGGCTGATGAGCTCCACGTCATTCAGCGGGGGCGTGTCCTCGTGGCGCGCCTCGATGAGCGCGCTGATGAGGTCGTCCTTCGGCTCGCGCCGCCGCTCGGCGATGTGGCCCGCGAGGTACTTCTGCACGGCCACCAGTCCCCGCGCGCACTCCACCTGCCGGGCCACGGGGGCATTGCCCGCGGAGAGCGTGGACAGGTCCTCCGTCCAGGACTTGAGCCGCTCCAGGTCCGAGTCCGGCAGCCCGAGGATGGCGCCGATGACACGCGCGGGCAGGGGGAAGGCCAGCCGCTCCACGAGGTCCGCGCGGCCCTCGTTCGCGAAGGCGTCCACCAGCTCCGTGGCGATGGCGCGCACCCGCGACTCCATGGCGGAGACGCGGTGGGGCGCCAGGGCCTTGGTGACGATGACGCGCATGCGCGTGTGGTTGGGCGGGTCGTCGTCCACGAGCGCGGGCACCTGCGGGTAGCCCGCCGCCAGCGCCGCCAGCACCTCGGGCGCGGGCGGCACCGGGTTCTTGAAGGCGTTGGCGGACAGGAAGTCGCCCGGGTTCATCACCACCGTCTTCACGTCCTCGTGGCGGGAGACCACCCACAGGTGCATCTCCTCGCTGAACTGGACGGGGGCCTCCTCGCGCAGCCGCGCGTAGAGGGGGTACGGGTCCTCCACGTACCGGGGCTCGAAGCGGCTGGAGAAGGCGGGCGGAGTCTTCGTCGACATGGCGCGGGAGTCTAGCCGCGCGCCCTCTGGGAGGACATCATCGCCCCGCCGTCGAGCCCCGCCGCCAGCGCGGGGACGCGGGGCAGGCGCACGGTGAAGGTGGCGCCCTGGCCCGGCGCGCTGTCCACCTGGATGCGGCCGCTGTGCGCGGTGACGATGCCGTGCACCACGGACAGGCCCATGCCGGTGCCCTCGCCCGGGGCCTTGGTGGTGAAGAAGGGCTCGAAGAGCCGCGCGCGCACCTCCGGCGTCATCCCCACGCCGCTGTCGCGCACCTCCAGCACCGCTTCCTCCTCCTCCATGCGCGTGGACACGAAGACGCGGCCGCCCTCGGGCATGGCCTGCGCGGCGTTCATCAGGAGGTTCACCACCACCTGGGCAATCTGCCCCGGGTGGCCGAGCAGGCGCGGCAGGTCTTTCAAGTCCAGCTCCACCTGGCACTGGGGCCCGAGCTGGCCGCGGGCGATGCGCAGCGCGACGGCCACCTCCTGGTTGAGGTCGTACTCCGCGATGGCCTCTGGATCCCCTCGCGCGAAGCGGCGCAGGTCCGCGACGATGGACGTCACCCGGCGGATGCCGTCCATCGTCGCCGGCAGCACGTCATCGACGTACTCCTGGAGCACCGGCGACAGGTTGGGGGACGCCTTGAGGTCCTGGAAGAGCGAGTTGACGTTGCTCTTCACGTAGCTCATCGGGTTGTTGATTTCGTGCGCCACGCCCGCCGCCAGCATGCCCAGGCTGGTGAGCCGCTCCTGCTCGCGGGCGCGGTGGTGGGCCACGTCGAGCTGCTGGTGCGCCTGCGCCAGTTCCCGATGCGCTCGCTCCAGCTCCTCGTGCTGCTGCGCCAGGCTGTGCAGCGCCTGGTGGGTGAGGAAGACGCGGCCCTCGGAGATGAAGTAGACGAGCAGCGACGCGAGCACGAAGCACGCGGGCACCAGGGGCGGACACCCGTCCACCAGGGCCACGCCGACCACCAGCGCCAGCATCCCCAACAGGCGCGCGCGCGCGGACGGGTCCACGAAGCGGTCCACCCACAGGGCGTTGAGCGGCAGGTACAGCCATATGGGCAGCGCCCAGTCGCTGGCCAGGCCGTAGATGACGTTGGCCACCATGTTCACCGAGAGCCGCAGGCCCTCCCGGGCCCGGGTGTGCTCGGAGAAGAAGCGCGTGGCGAGCACCATGTTGATGCCCGTCACCGCCAGGAACACCGCCGTCACCAGGGCGATGCGCGCCCACTGGCCCCAGATGGCGGAGACCAGCAGCAGGTGGATGAGGATGCAGGCGATGAGGGTGAAGTGCTTGAGCCGGGAGTTCACCCAGGCGGCGTCCGCCTCCGGACTCCCAGGCGACAGCGACACCCGCTGCCTCATGCGTCGCCCACACCCGTGCGGACCGACGACTCCGCCTCCTCCGCGCGCACCGGTAGCTCCAGCCGCAGCCGCTGGGGACCGCCCACCTCGGCGACGAACGACAGCCGCCCGCCGTAGCGCTCCAGCAGGCCGCCCACCACCTTCAGGCTGTCAGCGGCCAGCACGCCCGCGAAGCGCTCGATGATGGAGAGAGCCTGCTCGGCGGGGAAGGCCGGGTCCGACATCTGCACCTTCAGCACCATGGAGGCGTCGGACATGCCCACCTCCGCGCTGACGCCCTGGGCGGCGCGGAAGGGCGCGTATAACTGCGCCATCGTCTCGCGCTGGCGCAGCAGGCTCGTGAGGTAGGAGACCAGCTCCGCGTCGTCCCACGGCTTGCTGATGAAGCGGCAGATTTCGCCCTCGTTCACCGAGGCCACCACCGACTTGAAGTCCGCGTAGCCGGAGATGATGAGCCGCAGCGCCAGGGGGTGGCTGCGCTTGACGCGCTGGAGCAGCTCGCTGCCCGTCATCCCCGGCATCCGGAAGTCCGTCAGGACGATGTCCGGGCTGAACTCCTTGAGTCGCTCCAGGGCCTCGGCGCCGCTGAAGGCGACCTGGACGTCGAAGCCCTCCCTGCGGAACAGCCGCCGCAGCGCATGTGCCACCTGCGGCTCGTCGTCCACCACCAGCAGCTTGAATGCTTCCATGACAGCGTCGGCTCCTTCGCCGGCCACTGTAACGAAGGCCCGAGCGAAATGCCCTGGCTCCTTGCGCGGGACAACGAGTCACCCTCACACCAGCGACAGGGTGGGAGCCCGCTTTCCGGTTCTTCCGGCGTGCGAGGCGCAGAACAGGCGGGAGGGCGGGCGGTATTCCTCATGGACGCAAGATGTGGCGCGCGGCAGGAACATGGCTTGCCCGGGCTGTCTCTTATACACAGCTGACGCTGCCAATGCA
>NZ_JABBJJ010000053.1 GCF_012933655.1 Pyxidicoccus fallax
GCGGGGGGCATGTCCGTGGGCAGCTTCTATCGGCGCTATGGCAGCAAGGCGGGCTTCGCGCGGGAGGTGCGCCAGTGGGCCGAGACCGAACTCTGCCGCATCGCACGCGTGGACTTCGAGCTGGCGCCGGAGCAGCCGAAGCGCGGCTTTCGCGAGGTCTTCGACAGCTTCTGGGAGGACCTGGCGTGGTGCGCGACGAGGAAGCCCGAACTCTTCCACTTCACCTTCATGCACTGGCATCCGGACTCGCTGGAGCCGGAGGCCCTGGGTGCCCAGGCGCGGGAGTTGGTGAGGGAGGTGCTGGCGCACGGTGAGCGCGAGGGGGCGCTGGCACCAGGAAGCGTGCAGGTGGGCGAGGGGCTCATCTGGGGAGCGCTGGCGGAGCTGGTGCGGGCGGTGGCACGCGGCGACGAGCAGGACGCGCTGGAGAACATCCAGCCCCTGGGGCGGGTGCTCTGGAAGGCGCTGGCGGCGGAGGAGGGCTCCGGGGCCGGAGGCGAGCGAACGCCTCCGTCGGAGGGCGCTGGCACCGAAGGCACCGAGGCACGAGGCGCGGGGAGTCCTCCTCTGGAGGGCGCTGGCACCGAAGGCACCGAGGCACGAGGCGCGGGGAGTCCTCCTCTGGAGGGCGCTGGCACCGAAGGCACCGAGGCACGAGGCGCGGAGAGTCCTCCTCTGGAGGGCGCTGGCTCCGAAGGCGCCGAGGCGGAAGGGGCGGGGAGTCCTCCTCCGGAGGGTGCTGGCTCCAAAGGCGCCGAGGCGGAAGGGGCGGGAACGCCTCCTCTGGAGGGGGCTGCGACGGAAGGCTCGGGGCCCGGTGACGTGGGCGCGTCGCATGGGGGCGCCGTGACGCATGAAGCGTTCGGAACGGAAGCCTCGGGTGCGGGAGGCGTGGAAACTCCGCACTCGGGTCAGACGCCCGGGGACACTTCAACGGCCCGCGACTCCGGGACAGAAGTGCTCGGAGCGACGGGAGTGCGTCACGGTGGCGGCTCTCCCTGGAGCGGAACACGCCCTCCAGCGCGAAGGCGTGCTCGCCCCCCCTGCTCCGTGCACCGCCCCCGTCCGAGCTTCGCCAGAGGTGGCGCCCTGCTCCGTGCAGTGCCTTACGGCGGCCTGACAGCGTCGGGAGAGACCGGTGCGCCGAGCCAGGCCCGCCCGTTACAGCCGCTCGTAGACGCGGACGTAGTCCACGTACACACGATGGGGGAACAGGCCCAGGTCCACGCCCTGCTGTCCGCCCCAGGAGCCGCCGATGGCCAGGTTCATCAGCAGGTAGTGCGGCTTGTTGAACGGCCACTTGTCGCTCGTGCCCTCGTTGAAGAAGGTGAAGTACTTCACCGAGTCCACGAAGAAGTCGATGCGGTCCGGGAACCACTCAATCGCATACAGGTGGTAGTCGAGCCACGGCGAGGACGCCTGCGTGTTGCCGCCTCGCGGGCCCGCGGGGGAACCATGGTAGTAGAACGGCGTGTGGACGGTGCCGTGGATGGTCGTCGGGCTGAAGCCGACGTACTCCATGATGTCGATTTCACCGCACGCCGGCCATCCGACCTGGTCGATGTCCGTGCCCAGCATCCAGAAGGCCGGCCACGTCCCCTTGCCCGTGGGCAGCTTCGCGCGCACCTCGACGCGCCCGTAGAGGAAGCTCTTCTTCCCCTTGGTGATGATGCTGGCCGAGGTGATGTCGTGCCCGTTCCAGCCGTCGCGCCGCGCCTCCAGGATGAGCTGCCCGTTCTCCTGCCGCGCGTTCTCCAGCCGGGCCCGCGTGTAGTACTGGAGCTCGCTGTTGCGCACGTAGCCGACCTCGTAGTCCCAGCGCGTGGCGTCCGGCAGGCCCGTGCCGTCGAACTCGTCCCGCCAGACCAGGCGCCAGGTGCCCGTGGGCGTGCTGGCCTTCACCTCCACCGACATCGGAGCCTCCTCGCGCCACGAGCCGTCCGACAGCTGGACACTGCTGAAGACCGTCCACGTGCCCACCTGGTCGAGCGTCCGGGAGGCCGCCAGCGTGACGGACTCCCCCGCCTGGAGCGTGCGCGCGCCCAAGGCCGGCGTGAGGTCCGCGTACGAGCCGTCCGGCCTGCGCCCCGCGATGGCCAGCATCCGGATGCCGAAGGGCGAGGTACCGGTGTTCTGGTAGGTCACCGAGCCCCGGAGCACCTCTCCCGTGACGAGGCTCTGCTTCTCCAGCGCCAGGGGTCGCGTCACCGTCAACCGGCTCGTCACGGGGGCGAGCAGCGTGATGCTCCGGGGTGCCTCCGCGTGCCACGCGCCGCTGGTGTCCATCCAGCTGCTGAAGACGGTCCACGTGCCGTAGGCGTCGCTGGCCGTGAAGCTCCGCCCGGCCGTCAGGGTGAGCGTCTGGCCCGGCGCCACCGTCCGCGCGCCCGTGCCGGGCGACAGGTCCGCGTGGCCTCCCGTCGGCGAGCGCATGGCGACGACGAGGGTGCCCACGTTGATGTTCTGCGACGTGGTGTTCTTGTACGTGACGGTGGCCTCGAGCCGCTCGCCACGAAGGAAGGCCACCTTGTTGAGCGACAGCGGCGTGCTCACCTCGAAGCCCGCCAGCGCCAGCGCCTGCTGCGCCAACGCGTCCTCCCCTGGATTGACGCCGCAGCCGGCGAACCACAAGGCGGCGAGCACCCCGATGTATCTCAGCTTCATGGCATGACTCCTGGTCTCGACGGGAACGACGCGGCCCTCCCGCCGCGCCGGCCCCTCCTCATGCCATGACCTGGATAACCAGGAAATTACGTTTTACATACCTGTCATGTTCCGCCGGACCCAAAGACACGCTGCGCGTGAGTGGGCCCCCCCCTCCGGCTCAGAAGGTGAACTGGCCGCTGCCGCCCTGGGCGTTGACGCTCAGGCCGAAGGCCACGCGGAAGAAGTCCTGGGTGAGCTGCTGCAGGGTGGCCTGGGGGTGCGGCGTACCGTCGACGGTGGCGTAGCGCCAGAGGCCCACGCGCGCGGGAGGCGTGACGCCCGGGCTGCACTGGAAGCTGTCGAAGGCCACGGCCATGACGTACGAGCTGGAGAAGCGACCCGTGCCAGTGTTGTTGCCGCCCCAGCCCCGGTTCTTCACGGCGATGTGGCTGGTCAGCTCCAGCGTGTGAATCTGGTAGCTCGTCGACGAGTACTCCACCGTGTACGCCCCGACGCGCGCGGCGTCGTAGTTGGCATACATGTCCTGCGACGTGGAGCCGTTGGTGCCCGAGCGGCTGACGAGCCCCGCGAAGGAGCGGATGATGCGGCTGATGAGGTCCCCGCTGATCTGCGTGTAGTCACCCGTCTTGATGATGGCGACGATTTCCAGCGCGGACTTCACGAGGTTGGCCACCTCCTCGATGTTGAACGCCGTCTGCGAGGCGTAGTGGCTGACGGCACCCAGCTTGTCGAAGAGCTTCTGCGCGCTCGCCGCGCCGTTGGGCGGCGTGTACTCGAGCACCACGCCGTCCGCGACGGAGGTGTGCGCGGCCTTGTCCCAGACGCCAGCGGTGTCGCCGTAGGCGTACACGCGCGTCCCGTACTCGACGAACGGGTACATGCGCGCCGAGCACGAGCCGCTACACGCCAGCCCCGCGCCATCCACGCACGTCAACTGGGTGCGCAGCCGCGTGTAGTGCTGGCGGTCTCGCGAGTGCCCGGACTCGCCATGGTAGTGGTAGCGGTACATGGAGCCGGCGTGGGCCGCGCCGTCGGCCGTGGCCGTCCACCGGAACTCCTCCTTCACGTCGTTGCGGTTCGGCCACGCGCGCATGTCGCGGAAGCCCTCGTTCTCCGTGGTGCTGGACGAGGGATTGGCGCTGATGGCCGCCAGCACGTTGCACGTACAGCCCGACATCGCGGTCCGCGTGTCGGCCCCCTGCTCCGGCGCGGCCGCCATCCGCTGGCGGAGCTGCTCGGCCTCGGTGGTGAGCTGGGGCGCGTGCTGCTTCACGTACGAGACGAGGTCCACCGGCGCCACCGCGGCGGCGGAGCGGCGCGACTCAGAGGGGGCCGTCTCCTGGGACCAGCGCGCCACCAGGTCGAACAGCTCGGGTGAGACCTCGGTCTGCTGGGGCTTCACCTCCGCCGGAGCATCGGGAGCGTCGTTGCCGCAGCCGGCGACCAGCAGGCTCACGGGGAGTAGCAGGGAAGCCACGGTCCGCTTCAGGAGCTTCGACATGCTTTGCTTCCTCCTTGCGATGGCGCTCTCACGAGGCCAGGGTGGAAGGAGCAGGTGTAACAGAGCTACCTGTGAGCACGGAATACCAGGACTACACCTGTGTCCCTGTTTTCTGCTCCGCCTGTGCACGACTTCTCACTCCGGGTGCCCCTCCCCCGCTGACATTCTTGTCATCTTCGCGTCATCTCCACGCCGGCTCGCCCCGCCAAGAATGGCGGGTACATGGATGCGCATGCCCCCCACCCCCGCGGTCCCCGGCCCGGGAAGCTCGGACTCCTCGTCGCCGTCGTTCTCCTGGTCGCAGCCTGCGGATGGTGGTTCACCCGCGGTGATTCGAAGCCGCGCGCCAGCGGAGGACCGGCGCCCGTCCCCGTCACCGTGGAGCAGGTCTCCCGCCGGGACGTGCCCCACATCATCCAGGGCATCGGCACGGTGCTGTCGCTGCACAGCGTGGTGGTGCGCGCGCAGGTGGAGGGCATCTTCACCGAGCTGACCGTCAAGGAGGGCCAGCAGGTCAACCCGGGCGACCTGCTGGCCCGCATCGATGACCGCGCCATCGCCGCCGAGGTCGCCCAGGCGAAGGCCGAGAAGGCCCGCAACGAGGCGCTGCTGCACGCCGCGCGGCTCGACCTCGAGCGCTACGCCAACCTCGTCAAGGACGAGGCCATCGCATCCCAGATGGTCGACCAGCAGAAGGCGCAAGTCGCCCAGCTGGAGGCCATCGTCCGCGCCAACGAGGCGGCGATTGCCGCGGCCCAGGTCCGCCTGTCCTTCACGCGCATCACCTCGCCCGTGAAGGGACGCGTGGGCCTGCGCCGCGTGGACCCCGGCAACCTCGTGCGCACGTCGGACGCCCAGGGGCTCTTCACCGTCACGCAGCTGGACCCCATCGCCGTCCTCTTCTCGCTGCCCCAGGACGACCTGCCGCGGCTGCGGGCGCTCCTGAAGGACCCGTCCGGTGCCTCTGTCACCGCGTATGACCGGGCGGGTGGCGTCGCGCTCGCCGAGGGACGCCTGACGATGATCGACAACCAGGTGGACCCCGCCACCGGCACCATCCCCCTGCGGGCGGAGTTCGCGAACCCCGACGGCCGCCTCTGGCCGGGCCAGTTCGTCACCGTCGAGCTGAAGACCGGGGAGAGCCCGGGTGCCACGGTCGTCTCGGCGCGCACCGTCCAGCGGGGCCTCCAGGGTCCGTTCGTGTTCCGCGTCCAGGACGGCAAGGCCACCGTGGTGCCTGTCACCGTCGGCTACGCGGACGACGAGCTCGCCGTGGTGGCCTCGGGGGTGGCGCCGGGTGACACGGTCATCAGCGACGGCCACTCCCGGCTCAAGCCCGGCAGCGCGGTGAAGGTCGTCTCCGGTGGGGACGACGGCGCTGTGAAGGGAGCGTCCCGGTGATTCATTCCCAGCGCGGCATCTCCAGCTGGTTCGTGGCGCGGCCCGTCGCCACGGCCCTGCTCACGCTCGGTATCATCCTCCTGGGCGTCATCGCCTACCCCCTCCTGCCCGTGTCCCCGCTGCCGGAGGCGGAGTTCCCGACGATTCAAATCAACGCGGGCCTGCCCGGCGCGAGCGCGGAGACCATGGCCTCCGCCGTGGCCACGCCCCTGGAGGTCCAGCTCAGCGCCATCCCCGGCATCACCGAGATGACGTCGACGAGCGCGCTCGGCACCACCTCCATCACCCTCCAGTTCGACCTGGCGAAGAGCATCGACACGGCGGCGCAGGAGGTCCAGGCGGCCATCAACTCCGCCTCCGGCCGCCTGCCTTCGGAGATGCCGAACCTGCCAACGTGGAGGAAGGTCAACCCGAACGACAGCCCCATCTTCGTGCTCCGCGTCCAGTCCGAGCTGATGCCGCTCAACGAGCTGAGCGACATCGTGGAGACGCAGCTCGCCCGGCAGCTGAGCCAGATTTCCGGCGTCGCCGAAATCAACATGACGGGCCAGCGGCGCCCCGCGCTGCGCATCCAGGCCTCCCCGGAGCGGCTGGCCGCGCAGGGCCTGACGCTCGCCGACATCCGCGCGGCGGTGCAGGCCGCGAGCGTCAACCAGGCCAAGGGCGCTCTCTTCGGCGACGCCCGCGTCTCCACGCTCTCCACCAACGACCAGATCTTCCGCCCCGAGGACTACGACGACCTCATCGTCGCGTACCGGGGCGGCGCGCCGGTGCGCCTGGGCGACGTGGCGCGCGTGAGCCTGGGCGCGGAGAACGACTACGTCCAGGCGTGGCAGAACGGCAGGCCGGGCATCAACCTCCTCGTCCGCCGCCAGCCGGGCGCCAACCTCGTGGAGACGGCCGACCGCATCCTGGAGGCCCTCCCCCGCCTGCGCGAGCAGCTCCCCGCGAGCGTCGAGGTGGACATCCTCATCGACCGCACGCGGACCATCCGCTCCACCCAGCACGAGGTCCAGCTGACGCTCGTCATCACCATCGCGCTGGTGGTCCTCATCATGGGCCTCTTCCTGCGGCAGGTGTCGGCCACGCTCATCGTGGGCGCGGTGCTGCTGGTGGCCCTCATCGCCACCTTCGGCGCGATGTACGCGCTCGGCTTCAGCCTGAACAACCTCACGCTGGTGGCGCTCATCGTCGCCGTCGGCTTCGTCGTGGACGATGCCATCGTCGTGGTGGAGAACATCCACCGCCACCTCGAAGCGGGCATGAAGCCGATGGAGGCGGCGCTCGCCGGCGCCTCGGAGATTGGCTTCACCGTCGTCTCCATCAGCCTGTCGCTCATCGCGGCGTTCATCCCGCTCTTGTTCATGGGCGGCATCGTCGGGCGCCTGTTCCGCGAGTTCGCGATGACGATGACGGCGGCCATCCTGCTGTCGGTGGTGGCCTCGCTGACGCTCGCGCCGATGCTGGCGTCGAAGTTCATGCCCGCCATGGCCCACCACGGCTCGGGCGAAGGCGGCCTCTCGAAGCGCCTGCTGGACGCGTACGACAGGACGCTGCGGTGGGCGCTGGCCCACCAGCGGCTGACGCTGCTCAGCTTCGGGCTGGCGGTGGCGGCCGCGGTGCTGAGCTACGTCTTCGTGCCCAAGGGCTTCTTCCCGGTCCAGGACACGGCCTTCGTGCTGGGCACCACCCAGGCGGCGCAGGACATCTCCTACGAGGACATGATCGCCAAGCACCAGGCACTGGCGGACATCGTCGCGAAGGACCCGGCCGTGCAGCAGTTCGCGCACGCCGTCGGCGCGACGGGCGGCAGCCAGAGCAGCTCCAGCGGCCGCTTCTGGATTGCCCTCAAGGACCGCTCCGAGCGGGACGCGTCCATCAGCGAGTTCATCGACGGGCTGCGGCCGAAGCTCGCCCAGGTGCCCGGCATCATGCTGTACCTGCGGCCGTCGCAGGACATCAACCTGGGCGGCGGCCCCTCGCGCGCGCAGTACACGTACGCGATGAAGAGCAGCGACGGCCCCGTGCTGTCCGAGTGGGCCGAGAAGCTCACGTCGCGGCTCGCCCAGCTGCCGCAGCTGCGCGACGTGTCCAACGACCAGCAACTCGGCGCGAGCGTCACGCGGCTCACCATCGACCGCGCGGCGGCGGCCCGCTTCGGCATCTCCGCCCGCGACATCGACCAGACGCTCTACGACGCCTTCGGGCAGCGGCAAATCAATGAGTACCAGACGGAGGTCAACCAGTACCGGGTGGTGCTCGAAATCGACCAGAAGCAGCGGGGGACGTCGCGGAGCCTGGCGTACCTCTACATCCGCTCACCGAGGACGGGACAGGTGGTGCCGCTGTCCGCCGTCGCGAAGCTGGAGCCGCTGACGACGGGCCCCCTGTCCATCAGCCACAACGGCATGTTCCCCGCGGTGAACATCTCCTTCAACCTGGCGCCGGGCGCGGCCCTGGGTGACGCCGTCGCGGCCATCCAGCGGACCGAGGCTGAAATCGGGATGCCCACCACCATCACCCGCAGCTTCCAGGGCACGGCGAAGGGCTTCCAGGACTCGCTCGCGAGCCAGCCGTTCCTCATCCTCGCGGCGCTGCTGGCCGTCTACATCATCCTCGGCGTGCTCTATGAGAGCTTCGTGCACCCGCTGACCATTCTCTCCACGCTCCCGTCCGCGGGCCTCGGGGCCATCCTGCTCCTGTGGGGGATGGGGCACGACTTCTCGGTGATGGCGCTCATCGGCATCGTGCTGCTCATCGGCATCGTGAAGAAGAACGGCATCCTCATGGTGGACTTCGCGCTCGACGCCCAGCGCACGCGCGGGCTGTCTCCGCTGGAGGCCGTCCACGAGGCCTGCCTCGTCCGCTTCCGGCCCATCATGATGACCACGCTCGCCGCGCTCCTGGGCGGCATCCCGCTGATGATGGGCATCGGCACCGGCGCCGAGCTGCGACAGCCGCTGGGCATCGCCATCGTCGGCGGCCTGCTCGTCAGCCAGGTGCTGACGCTCTACTCGACGCCCGTGGTGTACCTGGCGCTGGACCGGCTCTTCCACCGCAAGCAGGGCGCGGCACGCGAGGAGCTGCCCGCCCCGGCGCCCCAGGAGGCGACGTGATGCGCCGGCCCACGACCCTCCTCGCCGTGCTCCTCACCGTCACCGGCTGCGCGAGCGCGCCGCCCCCGAAGCTGCCGTCCGCGCGGCTCCAGCAGGACTGGGAGCAGACGTCCGCCCTGGAGCGCGGCGCCGCCGTGGACGCGGCGTGGTGGCACGCCTTCGGCGACCCGGTGCTGGATGCGCTGATGGGCATGGCCGAGCAGCGGAACCTGGACCTGCGCATCGCCGAGGCGCGCATCCGCGAGGCGCGAGCGCTGCGGCAGGGCGCGCGGGCGGAGCGCCTGCCCCAGCTCAACGGCACCGCCGGAATCAGCCACGGCCGCGCCGTCGGGAGCGACGAAGGGCGGACCACCGGCTCGGTGGGCCTGCAGGCGAGCTGGGAGGCGGACCTCTTCGGGCGCCTGCGCGGCGAGGCCCGCGCCGCGGACGCGGAGTGGGTGGCCACGGTGGCCGAGCGCGACAGCGTGCGGCTCGCGCTGGCCGCGGAGGTGGCCGGGGCCTACGTGGAGTACCGCCTCTACCGCACGCAGCACACCATCGCCGAGTCCAACGCGAAGGCCGCGGAGGAGACGCTCCGGATTGTCCGGGCGCGCTTCACGCAAGGCGTGGCGAGCCGCCTGGATGTCGAGCGCGCCCTCACGACGCGCGGCGAGACACGCGCCCGCGTCGCACAGCTGTCGGAGCTGGCGGAGGCCACGCGCCACCGCCTCGTCTTGCTTCTGGCCACGACTCCGGCTGAACTCGCGGCCGTGCTCCCCGACACCGGGCCCCTGCCGAGCGCGAACGCGGTGGGCGTCCTCCTCTCGCCGACGGAGGTCATCGGCCTGCGGCCCGACGTCCGGGCGGCCGAGGCGCGGCTGCTGGCGGCGGTGGCCCGGAGGGAGGCGGCGGAGGCGCTGCGCTATCCGCGGCTCACGCTGAGCGGGCTCCTCGGCCTCCAGAGTGGCACGGAGACGAGCGCCTTCCTGTCCGGCGGCTCCCTGCTGTGGTCCCTGGGTGCGAACCTGCTGGCGCCGATATTGGACTTCGGACGCATCCGGGCCAACGTCGACGCCGCGGACGCCAGACAGGAGCAGGCGTACTTGGACTACGAGCTGACCGCGCGCACCAGCCTCCAGGAGGTCCAGACGGCGCTCATCCTCTTCGCGCAGGGAGAGGTCCGGCGGACCGAGCTGGCCGCCGCCACCGACTCCGCGCGCAAGGCGGCCGAGCTCGCGCGCCGGCAGTACTCGCAGGGGACGCTCTCGCTCCTGGAGGTCCTCGACGCCGAGCGCACCCTCTACGCGCTCGAATTGCAGGCGGCGCAGGCGACGGCGGACGTGTCGCTCCGCCTGGTGCGCCTGTATCTGGCCATGGGGCTCATGCCCCCGCGCGAGGGGACGGCATGAGAATCCTCGTCGTCGAGGACGAGCCGAAGACGGCCGAGTACCTGCACCGGGGCCTCAACGAGCAGGGGTACTCGGTGGACGTGGCGCGCACGGGCACGGACGGGCACGTCATGGCCGTGCAGAACGACTACGACGTCATCGTCCTCGACGTGATGCTGCCGGAGCTGGACGGCTTCGCGGTGCTGCGGGCCATCCGCCGGCGCAAGCAGACGCCGGTCATCATGCTCACCGCGCGCGACAGGGTGGACGACCGCGTCCACGGGCTCCAGGAGGGCGCGGACGACTACCTCGCAAAGCCGTTCTCCTTCCTGGAGCTGGTCGCCCGGCTGCAGGCGGTGACGCGGCGCGGCCGGGCGCAGGAGTCGACGCAGCTGCGCATCGGCGACCTGGAAATCGACCTCCTCGGCCGCAAGGCCCAGCGCGCGGGGAGCCGGCTGGAGCTGACGGCGAAGGAGTTCGCGCTGCTGGCCCTGCTCGCCCGGCGCGAGGGGCAGATTCTGTCCAAGACGGTGATTGCCGAGCAGGTCTGGGACATGAGCTTCGACAGCCACACCAACGTGGTGGAGGTCGCCATCAAGCGCCTGCGGGCGAAGGTGGACGGGCCCTACGAGCGCAAGCTGCTGCACACCATTCGCGGCATGGGCTACGTGCTGGAAGCCCGGGACGATAGGGAGGAGCCATGAAGGTCTCGATTGCCACGCGGCTGGCGGTGATGTTCGCGGTGGCCTCCCTGGCGGTGTTCTCGCTGGTGGGCTTCGCGCTCAAGCGCGTGCTGCACCGCGAGCTGGACCAGCACCAGCTCAGCGAGGTGAACACCCGGCTCGACTACGCGAGCATGATGATTGCCAGAAACGACAGCGCCGAGCGCTGGCAGGGCGTGCGCAACAAGCTCGACGCGCTCACCCCGCTCGACGGCAGCGCGCGCTTCTGGGTCATGTGCCCCGACGAGCGCTTCCAGTATGGCGACCAGCTGGAGCTCCTCCGCGAGCGGCTGAGCACCCTGCCGAACGGGCCGTTCGTGCTGGACCTGGACGAGCACTCGCTGCGGGCGTCCGCGCGGCGCATCGAGGCCAATGGCCAGCGCCCCGCGGTGGAGCTCGTCACGGCGGTGGACTCGACGCGGTTCATCGGCACGCAGAAGGCCTTCACCGGAGCGCTCGTCGCGCTCTGCCTCGGCGGGGTGGCGCTGGTGGCGCTGCTCGGCTATCGCATCGCGAGGATGGGGCTGGCGCCGGTGGCCAGCCTGTCCCGGGAGGCGCAGTCCCTCAGTCCGAGGGACTTGTCCCAGCGGCTGAAGCCCTCTCCCCTGCCCCGGGAGCTGGGGGACCTGGTCACCTCGTTCAACGGCGCGTTGGACAGGGTGGAGCGCGCGTACGCCAAGCTGGAGGGCTTCAACGCGGACGTGGCCCACGAGCTGCGCACGCCGCTCACGAACATCATCGGCCAGACGCAGGTGGCGCTGTCGAAGGAGCGGACCGCGGACCAGCTCGAGGAGGTGCTGCAGTCGAACCTGGAGGAACTGGACCGGCTGCGGGCCATCGTCAACGACATGCTCTTCCTGGCCCGCGCGGACCAGGGGGCGACGGCGCTCGACCGGGTCCACGCGTCGGCCGCGGAGGAGGTGTCGAAGACGGTGGAGTACCTGGAGGTGCTCCAGGAGGAGGCGGGCGTCACGGTGCGCGTGGAGGGTGATGCGCAGGCATCCTTCGAGCGCTCCCTCTTCCGGCGCGCGGCCAGCAACCTGCTGCTCAACGCGATTGAGCACTCCGAGCCCGGCGCGGAAATCGTCGTGGGAATCTCCCGGCGGGACTCCGAGGTGCGCGTCGCCGTCACGAACCCGGGGGCGCCCATTCCAGAGCCGCACCTGGAGCGGCTGTTCGACCGCTTCTACCGGGCCGACGGTGCACGCCGGAACAGCCGCGACAACCACGGCCTGGGCCTGTCCATCGTGAAGGCCGTGGCCAAGATGCACGGTGGAACCGTCTTCGCGACGAGCGCCGAGGGCCGCAACACGTTCGGCTTCACGCTGTCGAGCACCCCGACTGTCATGGCGTCGACGCTCCCCGCCCAGGCGCCGCACGAGGCCCCGGAGCGGACCGACGCTCCGCTCCTGGAGCGAAGCCACCCCGGGACGTCGTAACCTGCGCCCAGCGAGCGGGCGAGGCCCTGCTCGCCGCAAGGGCCCGCATCACACCGACGCGCCCGTGCATCCAGCCTCCCGGTGGGAAGGAACACGTCCATGACTCCGCTCCTCTACGGTGAGCTGGTCGGCTGGTATCACCTGGTGGACCCACCCGAGGACCACGAGGACGAGGCGCGGTGCATCCAGGAGGCGTTCGAGCGCGCGGTGTCGCCGCGCCCGGAGACGCTGCTGGACCTGGGAGCGGGCGCCGGGAACAACGCGCTCCATCTCAAGAAGCGCTTCACCTGCACCCTCGCGGACCTCTCCCCGGACATGCTGGCGCTGAGCCGCGAGCAGAACCCCGAGTGCGAGCACGTCCTCGGGGACCTCCGCACGCTCCGGCTGGGACGGCAGTTCGACGTGGTGCTGGTGCATGACGCCATCACGTACATGCTGACAGAGGAGGACCTGTCCGCCGCGGTCCAGACGGCCTTCGAGCACACGCGGCCGGGAGGCGCCACCATCATCGCGCCGGACTGCTTCCGGGAGACCTTCGAGGATGCCACCGAGATGCTGGAGGCCGACCGGGAAGGCCGCTCCCTGCGAGGCCTCATATGGTCCTGGGCCCCGGACCCGGAAGACACCACCTGCCGCACCGAATACGCCTTCCTGCTGCGGGAGGGAGGAAGCGTCAGGGCGGTGCACGACCGGCACGTCGAGGGCCTCTTCCCGCGCGAGACCTGGCACCGCGTCCTCTCCCGGGCGGGCTTCCAGTTCGAGACGATTCAGCGCCCCGCAGGGGACGGCTCCTTCGACGACATCTTCCTGTGCCGGCGGCCCTGACGGGATACTTAAGGTTGCGCTTAATTAGCCCATGCCTTAAATAGAGGGCGTGCTCGCCTTTACCGCCCTCTCCGACCCGACGCGCCGACGCATCGTGGAGCTGCTCGCCGAAGGTGAGCGCTCGGCGGGCGAGCTGGGCGAGAGCTTCGACATCAGCGCCCCGGCCATCTCCCAGCACCTGAAGGTCCTGAAGGAAGCGCGGCTGGTGCAGGTCCGGGCCGAGGCGCAGCGGCGCATCTACGCGCTGGACCCGGAGGGCTTCGAGGAGCTGGAGGACTGGGTGCACCGCATCCGGGGCTTCTGGACCGAGCGCCTCGACGTGCTGGAGCAGCGACTGGTAGCGAACCCCGAGAAGAAGAAACGGAGACCGACATGAGCACCTCCGCCCCGCCGCCCGACTCCCGCCGCATGCGCCTGGAACGCCTGCTCTCCGGCTCCCAGGAGTACGTCTGGCGCTACCTGACCGAGCCGGAGCTGCTGGCCGAGTGGCTCGGCGTCTCCAAGCTCGAGCTGCGCGAGGGAGGCCGTGTGGAGCTGGAGCCGCTGCGCACGGAGGGCAAGGAGCAGAAGCCCTCGGGGCGTACCGTGCAGGGCGTGGTGACGCGATGCGAGCCTCCGCGCGTGCTGTCCTTCACCTGGAGCGATGCGACGACGCCGCATTCGGAAGTCACCCTGGAGCTGGTGCCCCGAGGGGAGAAGGTCCGGCTGGTGCTGACGCACTGGCGGTCGACGGTGCACGCGAGCGCGTCCGGCGCGGGCGGTTCGGCTGGAGTGCTGGAAGCCCTCGCCACGCTGCTCGACGCGAAGGTTGCCGGCGGCCGGATGCGAGCCCGCAGGGCGCCGCGGGTGCGCGTTGTTCGGCGGCCGCACGCGGTGGCTCGCTGGCACCGGGTGCGCCGCGCGGCGTGAAGCAGGGAGTCCCTTTCAGCACCAGAGCGAGGAAGCGCGATGAACATCCCCTACGTCGTCGAGCAGACGCACCGTGGTGAGCGGTCGTACGACCTGTACAGCCGGTTGTTGAAGGACCGCATCATCATGCTGGGCACGGAGGTGAACGACGATGTGGCGAACATCATCGTCGCGCAGCTCCTCTTCCTGGAGAGTGAGGACCCGGAGAAGCCCATCAACCTGTACATCAACTCGCCGGGAGGCAGCGTGACGGCGGGGCTGGCCATCTACGACACCATGCAGTACGTGCGCGCGCCGGTGTCCACCATCTGCATCGGACAGGCGGCGAGCTTCGGCGCGATGCTGCTGTTGTCCGGAGCCAAGGGCCGGCGCTACGCGCTGCCGAACGCGCGCATCATGATGCACCAGCCCCACGGCGGCGCGCGGGGTCAGGCGACGGACATCGAAATCCAGGCGCGCGAGATGCTGCGGCTCAAGGCCCGGCTCAACGAAATCGTGCAGAAGCACACCGGCCACTCCATCGAGCGCATCGAGAAGGACACCGAGCGCGACTACTACATGAGCGCCGACGAGGCCCGGCAGTACGGCGTCATCGACGAGGTGCTCGAAAGGCTGCCCACGCCGTCCAAAGGGCCGGAGACGCGCTAGCCGGTACGCCGTGCCAGCGCCGCCACGTCGGGCCAGAGACTCCGCTCTCGCGGCAGGCGCAGCTTGCGCCCATCGAGTTCTTCGTACTCCGTTCCCTTCAACGATGGGTCCAGCCGAGCGCGGTAGGTCCTCCCGTCGAAGCTGAGAAGCCTCTGGTCGAAGAGGGCGTGGAGATCGGAGCGAAGCAGGACTCCGTTGCGCGGGTGATTGGTGGACCTGCCCCGATAGGGAATCAGGTGGGCAGCCTCAAGCACCTCCGGGACGCCGCAGCCCGTCAATGCACACCTGCCGTCGTACGCCCCAAGGAGGTCCTGCCGGAACATGCCCTGCCCCTGGCGTCGGATGAGCGAAACGAGCGTGCTGCTGCGTCCATCCTCCAGACTCCGCGGGTCGAACGGTGGGAGCACCTCCGCGAGGCGCTGCATCCGCGTGGCCATCCTCTCGGAGAGGGACTGGCCTCCTCCCTGCCGGGTGGAGCCCGAACGCGCCTTGCGAGCCCTGGGCTTGGACGTCGTACCAGTCCGGACTCGCTGAAGAAGCCTGGTCAGCGCGCCCCGGTACTCCTCGGGAATCGTCACGTAGCTGCGGGGATACGTGGGCCAACCCCATTTCGGAAGCTTGGAAATGAGGGTCTCGCCCGAAATGGGTCGTGGAAAGGCAAGAAGGTCCGCCACCTCGGAGCCATAACGCCCAGGCAGTTCGCCGCGTCCTCCTTCGGGAGCGGTTGCCAGCGAGCCCTCCCCCATCAGGCCTTCGGGCTTGAAGAAGAAGAGGACCCGCTCGCCTGGATGCGCTCGCTTGGGGACGAGCCAGTCCACGGACCTGCCCGCTGCTTCCGCCGCCTGCCACGCGTCGAGGTCTTCACGGGAGCCCACCAGGATGTGCATCGGTTCTTCCTGGAGACTGACAGTCAATGGCCTCGGCATGCGTCGTCCTCCCCTTGCACGTCGTACTCTGCCTGCCCCATGGCACGAAAGAACCGACGTGACGGAACCCCTGTCCTCCTGGCCTCAGGTCTCGCTTCGCCGTTGACCCAGGTCCAGCTGACCTCGGGAGCCCAGGGAGCGTTCCAGGAGGCGCTCATCCAGGAGCTCATGTTCGAGCACCCGGAAGTCCTGCCTCTCACCGAGATTGAGGGCGCCATCGAGGAGCTCATCTCCGTCTGCCGGGAGATGCCGACACCTCACGGACCCATCGACAACCTGTTCATCACCGGGGATGGGCACATCGTCATCGCGGAGGCCAAGCTGTGGAAGAACCCGCAGGCCAGGCGCGAGGTGGTTGCGCAGGCCCTGGACTACGCGAGCTGCCTCTTCCGGATGAGCTACACCGAGTTCGAGTCCCACGCGCTGCGTGGCAACTTCGGCAAACACAAGAAGCCCTCCCACCTGTGGGAGTTGGTACCTGAGGGAACTGGCCTGTCCGAGCCGCAGTTCGTGGATGCGGTCAGCCGAAACCTCAAACGAGGGCGAATCGTCATCCTGGTCGTCGGTGATGGCATCCGTGAAGGGACCGAGCAGCTTGTCGAAGTGCTGCAGTCCCATGCGGGCTTCCACTTCACGTTCGCGCTCGTCGAGCTCTCGGTGTTCTCGCTTCCGGGCACGGCGGACCGGCTCGTCCTTCCACGGACGCTCCTGCGCACCCAGATGGTGGAGCGCGGCGTCGTGCGCATTGAAGACGACCGGGTCTCCGTCGCGCCGGCAAGGCCCGTCTCCACCGCCCCCGAGGTCAAGCGGTTCTCCGGCAGCATCAGCGCGGAGGAGTTCTTCGATGTCATGCGCGCTCGCGCCCCCGCCCTGCCGGGTCAGCTCCAGAACTTCCTCGAGCAACTCTCGCCGCTCGGTGTGTACGGGGAGTTCCTCAGCGCGCTGAACCTCAAGTGGGATGCCCCTGACGGGAGGACGGTGAACCTCGGCATCCTCCAGCGCAACGGCCAGGTCTGGACCAGCGAGGCGGGGATGAAGAGCACCGAGGCCTTCGTACGCCGCTACAACGAGGAACTGGCCGCCGCTTGGGGAGGAACGGTCGACCCGATGCCCTGGGGAACCCATACCAAGTGGCAGGTGCGGCTCGGGGGCAAGACGCCGCTCATCGAAATGATTGGGAGTCGCCTGGATGCCTGGGTCGAGGTCCTCCGCCGCCTGCTTCCGTGGCTGGAGGAGCAGTTGGAGCACATCGACAGTGGCCAGGAGAGCCCGCCTGGACCGGAAGGGCTCAAGGCGGGTACATGATGAGCACCTCGAAGTCGTAGACATGCCCGCGCCCATCCTCGCGGCGGTCTGCCCCTTCTTCAGGGTGCATCGGGCCGCGCTGACACTGCCATACCAGACGGGTAGTCTGCGCCTCCCCTCTTGATAGGCGGTGCATGGAGACTTGCGACCTGAATCCGGCAGCGCTTCCCCCGGGGACCTGTGTGGGGCCATGGCGCGTTGAGGGCCTGCGAGGCCGGGGGACGTATGGCGCCGTCTACCGCGCCACGGGCGTGGAGCCGCACGCGCCAGGCACCGTGGCGCTCAAGGTGGCCCTCCACCCGAGGGATGCGCGCTTCACTCGCGAGGCGGAGCTGCTCTCGCGCATCCGTTGCCCGGGGGTTCCTCGCCTGCTGGAGGCCGGTGAGTGGGTGGCGCCTTCGGGCAAGGTCCATCCGTATCTCGCCATGGAGTGGGTAGAGGGAGAGCCCCTGTACGCCTGGGCACGAAGGCGGCAGCCTTCATCACGGCAGGTGCTCCAGGTCCTCGGCCGGCTGGCGCGGGCATTGGAGAGCACCCACGCGGCCGGAGGCGTGCACCGCGACTTCAAGGGCGACAACGTGCTGGCGCGGGCCGGAGATGACTGGCCGGTGCTCATCGACTTCGGGGCAGGACACCACGTGGGGGCCTCGACGCTGACCGGGCCGTTGTTGCCTCCGGGCACGCCGGCCTATCGGTCCCCGGAGGCCTGGGGTTACGCGCTCGGTGCCGACCCGGACTCGGCCCCGCCCTACCCCGCTGGACCCGCGGATGATGTGTTCGCGCTGGGCGTCACCGCGTACCGGCTGATTGCGGAGTTGTACCCGCCATCGACGGACCCGAGGGAGGAGGAGTCGCACGTCTGGAGTCTGGAGGGCACGGGGGTTCCAGCGGTGCGGGAGCTGAATGCCCGCTGTTGTCCCGAGCTGAGCGCCCTCGTGTCACGGATGCTCGACGTGCGGCCCGAGGCGCGAGGCCGTGCGCGGGAGCTGGCCGAGGCGTTGGAGCGGGCAGCGGGCAATGTGGGGCCGGAGGCGGATGTGCCCCTGTACGACTTGGACGCGCCGAGGGCGCTGCGTGTCAGGGCCGTGCCCCGGCGCGTGGAGCCGCGAGCAACGGGACGAACGTGGTCGTCCTGGCTCGCGGCGGTCAGCCTGGGAGGTGCACTGGCCTTGGGAGTCGGCTGGATGGTGGGGATGTGGAACACGGAGGAGCCGGTCGCGGTGGGCATGGAGACGAAGGATGGGGGCACGGTAGCGGTCGGGGACTCGGCGCTGACGGCTCCGGTGGCGCCCGTCCAGGCACCCTCGGCATGGTCCACCGCTGTCATGCAGATACCGCCGAAGCCCCTCCCAGGGCAGAGGCGGACGGATGCCAACGGCCGCTGCCCCGGGAAGCAACAGGTGCCCATTCATGGAGGCTGCTGGCTCAAGGTGAACATCGACCCGAAGGACTGTGCGAAGCATGACGGCTACGTGCACCAGGGCAGTTGCTACACGCCGTCCATGCGGAGCGAGAGCCCTCCCATGTCGAGTCCTGCGGAGGCACCTGCTCGGCGGTAACAGGTTCGGCCGAAGTTGGAACGCATCGTCAGGGAATGCTCCAGAGCCATTCCGGGGATGCACCGCACCGGACGATTGAGACACACCCGGTTGCCTGTTTCGACTGCATCCACTCCCGCCGGGCCTGATGCGGGGTTCCAGCACGCCAGCGTTTGGGTCGTGGCGGTAGCGCTGCTCGATGCGCGTCCAAGCCGCCAGGGTCGAAGCGGCGGTCCCGTCAGCCGCTCGTGGTGAGCACGAGCCGGTCGATGGCCCGCGTCATCGCCACGTAGAGCAGCCGAGCCTCGTCCTTGGCCTCCTCGGCGCCCGGAGTGGGCCGCTTCAGGCGAGGAATCGCGACGACGGGGAACTCGAGCCCCTTGCACGAGTGAAAGGTCAGCACCTTCACGCTGTCCGCACGGGTGTCGAGGGGTGACTGCCCTGCCCGCTTGCCCACGAGCTGGCACGGAATGGCGGTCCGCCGGAGCCGCTGAGCGGCGGCCTCCCCCGTGGAGCCTCCACGGTAGAGGAGTGCCATGTCCCGCCAGGCATAGCCCTCGTCATGGAGCTGCTGGAGGTGGCCCGCGACGTAGTCCAGCTCCTTGCCGAGCGAGGGCAACTGGATGACCTGGGGGCGCGGACCGCGGCGCCCGGCGGCCTGGGGGCGCAGGAGGGGAACCCCGTCCTCCTCGGCCTCCTCGGGCGTGAGCAGCTCCTCGGCGAAGCTCGCGGCGAACTCGAGAATCTCCGCCGTGTTGCGGTAGTTGAGCCGCAAGATGGTGGTGCGGCCCTGGGCCTGGATACCGACGCTGCGGAAGCTGAAGTGCTTGCGCCGGTAGATGGACTGCGCGTCGTCGTAGAGCACCAGCAGTGAGCTCGTCTCGGGAGAGACCATCTGGGTGACGAGCTTGAGCCACTCGGGCTGGAAGTCGTGTCCCTCGTCGATGAGCACCGCGCCGTACTGGGCGCGAGGGATGAAGCCGCGGTCCACGGCCAGAATCACCCGCTGCGCGAGCTGCTCCGCGAACTCGCCCGGCGGGAGGTCGGATGCGGGGAGGCCCGCGTGGTAGAGGCGCAGCTGGTCGTGACACCAGCCGTGGAAGGTGCGCACCGATACCTGCTGAGTCAGCCCCCGGGCCTCGAGCATCTGCTGGAGGAAGCCGCTCAAGGTGCGATTGAAGCAGAGGACGAGGATGGGCTTCTGGAGCAGCCGGGCCAGGTACTGGCAGCGGTACCCCAGAATCATCGTCTTGCCCGAGCCCGCCACGCCATGAATCACCCGGTGCCCCTCACCGAGGCTGCGCGCCAGCTGCTCCTGCTGCAAGTCCATCACCCGGATGAGGTCCGGCATCACCTCCACGGAGTCGGGCCTGGCGAACAGGTCCAGCTGCGAGCCACCGATGCGCACCTCCGGGAAGATGTGCCAACGGATGCGGTCAACCTGCGGCATGGCGAGCGGCACGCGCGGCACCCAGGAGAACATGGCCCACAGCCGCTCCTGGAAGGCCTCGGCCGAGACGCTCTCCGCGATTTCGTCCTTGCAGAGCACCCGGTCGGGAGGGATGGCCTGACCGAGTTCCGCCGCCTCGAACTGTGCCCGGGTGATGTGGGTGAGCACCACGCCGTAGCTCCACGGGAACGCGAGCCTGCCACGGTGCGCGCCCTCGGTGTGGACCAGTGCGGGGTCACGCTCCAGCAGCGTGAGGATGTCGTGCGCATAGCCCCGAGCCTGCTCGAAGGGGTTCACCGTCTCCTTCGGTCCGCTCGCCGTGTGGATGACCGCTCGGCTCTTGTCGATGGAGATGAGCGTGTCCGTCTTCCAGTCCTTCACCTCGAGCACCAGCAACCCGCGCCGGGGATGCAGCACGAGGAAGTCGGGGTGGTGCCCGGTGGCTCCGATGGGCACGTCGTACCAGAGCAGGTAGTCGGACTCGAGCTTGTCCTCGAGCTGCCCGGCAAGGCGCTTTTCCCCGGCCTGCATGCGCCGCAGACACTGGCTCAGCGAGGGAATGAGGGTCGCCATCGTCCAGGAGTCCTTTAGGAACCGCGTAACCCCAGTGTGCCAGCCGCATGAGGGCTCCGTCCACCGGCTGGCGGAACGGCTGCTCGGCCATGACAGCCACAGACGCTCGCATCCTGAGCATCTAAGGTGCTCCTGAAGAAGAGCATCGAGCCCATTTCACTTGAGAAGCCGGAGCACCGTATCTCTCTTCCGCTTCGCTGAGAACCAACTGCGCTCCGCTTCCCTAACCTGCTTCCGCTGCTCCTCATCCACCTCCCGAGGGGAGGTATCCCCAGAGGGGAGTCGCCGCCCCCCAGGGAGAAGGACATCTCACGACTAATCTTCAGGTCCCTCGCCCACCATGACTCAACCGCCCAGGAGATTGTCCCACCGTCGTGCCGTTACCTGGGTTGGCGGTGACTACCGGGGCAGGATCCGGGCCAGTACCCAGGATCGGTTCGCTCAGTCCGAAGTAGCACCTCGGGTGGGGTATCTCACACTCCCCCCTACGGAGGTCGAACAGCGGAGTTCGTGCTCATCGAGCCCTGGCTATCTTGAAGACTCCAAAGCAGCCATCCAGCTATGGTGGCGCGCATGACGCATGCAGTCCTCGATGATCTCAAGGCACAGATTGCCGCTAGACGCGCGGTCTTGGTCGTAGGCTCCGGCGTGTCGGTCGCCGCGACAAATAATTCGCCGGCCTCGTCCTGGACCGGGCTCCTCAAGCACGGTGTGGAGCGATGCGTCGAGCTTGATGGTCACCTTGCTGGGGACTGGCATGAGAGGACGCTCGCCGATGTTACCTCCGGGCGGCTCGATGACCTTCTGGCGGGAGCGTCAAAGGTGCGCCGAACGCTTTACCGGCAAAATGAGTGGTCACGATGGCTCGAAGACTCCATCGGTACGCTGAAAGCGTCACGGTTCGAGCTCATTGATGCGCTCGGGAGTCTCAACGCTCCGATTCTCACAACGAACTACGACGACATCCTTGAGCGCCGGCTTCATCGACATGCCATCACATGGATGGACAAGGCAGACCAGATTGCCTTTGCTCGCGTCGAATCCTGTGAAACCGTCCTCCACCTGCATGGCTTTTGGCGGCAGCCGGAAACCGTCATCCTCGACGGCGGAGACTATGAACGCATTCTCGGCGCTCAGTTGGCCCAGGCGGGCCTCCGCACATTGGGAGAGGCGTGGTCTCTCGTCTTTGTAGGGTGCGGTGATGGTCTCGCAGATCCGAACTTCGAACAGTTCCTCGACTGGATGGCGGTGGTCCTCAAGGGAGTGCGGCACCGCCACTTTCGCCTCGAACGCAAGACTGACGCAGATCACCGGCAGCAATGGCACAACGACAGGGGCCACCACGTGCGCGTGGTCACATATGGCGATGCCTACGATGAGCTCCCCGCGTTCATCGAATCGCTACGTCCGTCCCGGGCTGCAGACATCAGACCCCTAGCACTTGCCCCGGCGGCATCGGTACCGGAAAGAGTCACTCAGCTGGCGCGCCCTGTCCTTTCGGCTGGCGAGTACGTTCGTCTCCAGCAGAAAGGGCGAGAAGCCGTCGAGCGGCTCACTGCCCTAACGCACCTGCTCGAGTGGGAAAGCATCTGTGCCCATGGCAACGACCTATCCCAAGCCCTGGAACAGGATCTTTACCGGGTTGCCATCACGGGTCGGTCCCGCGCGGGGAAGAGTTCGCTGGTAAATGCCCTCGTGGGCCGCACCATCTGCCCCGTGGAGCGGGTTATCACGACTGCCATTCCAATCATCATCGGCCCAGGCGAGAACGAATCAGCAACCATCAAGTATCAACCCAATGGGCGATCGCCACTCCACCTCGATGGTCCCATCACGGCCGACATGCTCGCCCCCTACGCAGACCAGCGTCATAACCGGGACAACGAGAAGCGCGTGGACTGCATCGAGGTCCGCCTGGGACATCAGGTGCTCGACCTCGGTGTCGAATACGTCGACATCCCAGGCTTTGACGACCCGAGCGGGCGGATTTGGTCCGCGACGCAGGAGGTCATCAGCAAAGCTCATGCGTTGGTCCTAGTGCTCGACGTATCGTCTTATGAGAGTGGCGGCTTCACCATCGACAAGGCGACGCGGGAAGTCCTGGAACAGGCGCACAAGCGCGCATGCCCAGTTCTGATCGTCTGCAACAAGGCGGACAAGCTCTCGAAAGCGGAGCGGGAGGAAGCCAAGCAGTACGTACTGGAGGCACTCGACCATTTCGGCCTTCGCTTGCCCCTGGTGCACGGTCCATTCCTCATGAGCACCAGAGAGGCCTTGGAGACACGTGTCCGTAACGAGCCGCTTCCAATTCCTTTCTCGAACTTCGAAGAGACTCTCTGGAAACAGCTCTGGAACACCGAGTCGGTGGGCCTACGGCGGCTGTTCAGGGTCTTCGACGCGCTGCGTGTTGCCGACGAGGAGGTGGACGCACTCATCGCGGCCCGCCAAGCCAAGGGGAGCGAGCGTGAACGCTTGCGCACCGCATTTGCACGCTGTCAACAAGATAAGTCGAATATTCTCGCGACCAGCCGGCACGACGCCCATGCCCTAAGGCAGCAGACTGCGGAACTCGTTGAGTCAGCCCGAAGCAAGCACCTCCGTGCCATCGCGGACCACATTGCTTCCCTGCCCGCGGAGGGCGAGATTCCGTTGGTTTCTGAAACGATGCAGGCTCTTCAGGAACGTCTGTCTACGGCCTGCCGAGCAATCATCGAAAATGTGACGCCCTCGGTGATAGCGCAGTGTGAGAGCACGGAGAAAGCGATCACACGGAGCCTCTCCCTATTGCGAGAAGAGGTGGGCCTCTCCGCGCAGGCTATACAAGCCCGTGCGACCTTGGGCGCACTCAGAAACTGGAGTGAGACGGTCGGCCTGCCCGACACAGGTGACGGCGAACGCAAGTTGAAGCGGACTGCTGCTGGCGGAACCGCCGGCCTGGCGGTGTTCTTTGCCCTCGCCAACCCCGTGGGATTTCTCGTCGCTGCGGGAGTCGGTTTCGGTGTGTCCGCACTCGTCAATTTCCTTACAGACCGCGTGGGCAGTCACTCCGCCCTACGCGCACGTGTCGAGCAGCATACGAACGAGGCGTTCACATCCTTCAAACAATCAGTTGACGCCGCGCTTGAGGCCTTCGGACGCGATCTTACGAGCCGCGTGCACCAGCGGATGCGTCCATTCCTGAACGACATGGAGCGCCGGCTTGAGACGATCCGTGAGCCCACTGCCGACGAGCTACGCTGGCATGCTGAAATGCACGTGACGACCGCCGAGGCGTTGCGCATCCTCGAGGGCGTACTTGGCTCGCCTCGAGTGGCGTCCTCCGCCTCGCCGCCCACCGCTGCGTAACGCATCACCCGCAGCATCCCCCAGCCCTGCTATGCAGCAACCGAGCATCGCGATGGGAGCGGGAATCGCACAAAGCATCCGGGGTAAATCTTTGTCTGGGTAGATAGCGTCCACCGCTGCCCTGTTGGAGGGCAGGAGGAGCGGTGGATGACCCGAAGTGGCAACCAGTTTAAACTGGCGCTGCCTCAGCATTGAGCCCTTCATGGGCTGGCACGAGAGCGGGCTCGGCAGCCGCAGAAGCCTGTCACGCACGGCTCTCGGGGTTCGATGCGCTGCGCTTCCACGCCGCGAGGGTCTCGTTCGCGTCGTCGACGCTCATCGTCTCCCGCGCGATGAGCCCATGCTCGATCTCCTTTGGAAGGCACGGCTGGAACTTCGACACACGCGATCTCTGGTCGGGGTCGACCAAGCGAGCAGCGTCGGCCCAGCCGAGCGGGGCGCGCGCGACGAGTGCGTCGATGGCCTGCCGAATCGCGACGGCGCTCTCGGCAGCGCCATCGACAAACGTGATGAAGGTATTGCCCGGCGACACACGCGCTCCAAGCTCCGCTTCGAGAAGTCCTGCGAGAATGCGGTTGCCTGCGCCACCACCGAAAGTCCACCAACGGCACCGACCGTTTGAGTCCTCCTCTAGCGGAAGCGGCGCATCATCGAGGAACGCATGCGAGGCGCGTTGGGCCTCGATGGCTGCGACCGCCCGCTTCGACCACGAGGCATCGTGGTCCGAGCTATGCAGAACTCGTCGCATGGCCTGACAGAGCGAACGCGCCAGGGTTACGGGTTGTCCAAACCAACGCGGATAGCTGCCCGCCTCCGCAGGCTCCACCGAGCAAGTCCCGCCCTTCCAGTCGACTCCGACGATGCGCCACGGCCGGCCCGCGAGCACGAAGTTCGGGCTCTGGCGCTCCTTGTCCTGCAAGAAGGCCGCATCCACGACACCGACCTCCGTCTGTCCGTACAGCACGCGGAGCACCCGCGGGGTCGAGAACACCGCGTAGAGCTCGAGGAAGTTGCGTGCGCCGTAGAGCCGCTCGCCCCGAGCGCCGAGAGCAAGGCGTGCGTCCGCCTCGACGAGGATGTCGTTATACACCATGTGGCGAACAATCGCCTCGCGCTCTGACGTCGAAACCTCACGGAACGCCGCGCAGCCTTCGAGCCAACCCCACCACGCATGTGCGGCGGCTCCGCGCTCCTGCATCGACAGCGCGATGGATTGATGCGCCAGAACATGTGGCGACCACGACGACGGCCCTGCGGGTTCGACGTAGCCGTTCCTGAACAGGTCGATGATCGCAGCAGCACGCAGCAGCGCGTCGTCATCGGTCGCGAGGAAGGTGCAGTTCGCCTTCGTTCCGGCACGACGCCCCGTGCGCCCCATCCGTTGCAGGAAGGATGACACGCTGCTGGGCGCGTCGATCTGAATCACATGATCCAGATCGCCGACGTCGATGCCGAGTTCGAGGGCGGACGTCGCAACGATGACGCAGTTGGTGCCCTCCTCGAATGCCTTCTCGGCGGCCGTTCGCTCCGAGAGCGCAAGCGACGAGTGCGAGAGGTAGACATCCACGCCCCGCTGGGAGAGACGATGGCCAAGCTCCTCGACACGCCTACGACTATCAACGAAGACGAGCCGCCGCGTTCCCGGATACAGGCGATCGATGAGCAATGCGGCATTGTCGAGCGAGCCGACGAAGTCGAGCGCAAGCTCCGGCGGCTTCCGCGTGCCACCAGGGTCAACGACCCGTTGCGGTCTCAAGCTGCTGCCGCTGAGCCATGCAACAATGGTTTCCGGATCGCCTACGGTCGCCGAGAGACCGATGCGCTGGATGTCGGCCTCGGCGATTCGAGAGATGCGCTCCATGAGCGCCACGAGGTGGGCACCGCGATCATCGCCCGCGAACGCATGGACTTCGTCGATAACGACGGCTCGAACATGAGCAAGAAAGCGCCGTGCCGGCGTGCGGGTGCTGAGCAGCATCGCCTCGAGTGATTCGGGCGTGATCGCCAACACGTCGGGCGGCTCGTCCATCAATCGTCGGCGAGCAGGCTCCTTGACGTCGCCATGCCACTTGCCGGCACGCCTGCCGATGAGGCCGGTGAGCCGATGAAGGCGCGCCTCCTGATTGTTGAGCAGGGCACGTATTGGCGCCACATAGAGCACCGACACGCCGCGCCAGTCTTCGACATCCATTCTCGAGAGCAACGGCAAGAACGCCGCCTCGGTCTTGCCGCCCGCAGTGGGCGCAAGCACGACACAGTTCGCACCGTCGAGAATCGCTTCGGTCGAGAGCGCTTGCACTGGACGCAGACCGCTCCACCCGAGGCCGTTAGCGATCTGGTAGCGAACAGCAGGGCTCAGGCGGTCGATGGCGTCTCGCGGGGGCGTCACAGGTTGATCTCGATGTCATCCGGCTTCTTGCCGGCGGCTGCGGCCTGCTCCTCGAGCGTAAGGTCCTGCGCATCGATGCGGATGTCGAGATCCTTGCTTGGGTCGAACTCGGGGAAAAGGTCGACGCGATCCAGGATGGTCGCGACGAGCTTTCGCAAGAAGATGCGGGGCGCCACGCCAACCTTGCCGCCGAGCTTTCCCGCGACCTCGGTCGCAAGTCCGGAGAGCACCGCGTCGGTGACGCGGGCCTTCATGTGGTCAGGCGCGTCCGTCGGATACAGGTCGCGCACGCGACGGCCCACCTCGACCAGGCGCTCATGGTCGAACGGAAACAGCCGTACTTGGACGTCGCGCGGATTGTCCCAGCGGGCGTCGCCAGAGAAGTCGACATGCAGTCGCTGGGCCAGCGGCGGCAGTCGCTTCACGCCGTTTGGCCCATCGAAGAAGGCAGGCGTCCCGGTGATGAGCACGTACAGCCCTGCGAACCGACCACCGTAGAGGTCATCGATGAGTTTTCGGATCGCCTCGAGGCTCTTGTCTCGGCTGTCGGAGCGAACCCGCTGGATGGTCTCCACCTCGTCGAGGACGAGCATCAGACCAGGCCTTCCACACTGATGAAGGACAGCGAGCAGGCCCCGCAAGAAGCCCATCGCACCCGTGTGGTCTACCTCGCCCTTGATACCCGCCTGCCGCTTGATGTCCGCGCTGACGTTCGGCTGCCCCATCAGCCAGGCGATGAGCCCTTCGGCCAGCGCATGGTCCCCGGCCACTTCGGCTGCGTGGTAGGCACGCAGAACCGCCGCGTACTGCGGCTGCACCGCGCTCACGTCCTTGAGGCGTGCTTCGAGCAGCTCGCCCACGCCCGCGGCCAGCGCCTTCATGTCGTCTGGATTTCGGAGCGTGCGTGAGACCTCCTCCTCAAGGCCCATCAGCCATTGCGAGATGATCGCGCGAAACGCTCCCGTGTCCCATTCGGAGGTTCGCAAACCCTCGGTGGCCCTTCGGTAGACCGTCTCCAGCCGATGCAGCGGAGTGTCGTTCTCCGAGATCTGAACCTCGGCGACGGCGAAGCCGCGTGCGAGCGCCTGCTGCTGATACCAGCGGGCGGTGAAGCTCTTGCCGCAGCCGAAGTCGCCTCGCAGCGCCTTGAACACGGCCCCCCCAGTCGCGCA
Organism: Pyxidicoccus fallax; assembly: GCF_012933655.1. Taxonomy (GTDB): domain Bacteria; phylum Myxococcota; class Myxococcia; order Myxococcales; family Myxococcaceae; genus Myxococcus; species Myxococcus fallax. The sequence goes on from NZ_JABBJJ010000053.1 coordinate 27,294, forward strand.
GCGTTCGAGTTCCTCGCGCAGTGAGACAGCAAAGCGCTCGGTCCCCACTGCAAATAGGTCGAGACCTCGACGCGGTACCGTTCCTCGGCGCAGCGCCTCAATGACGTCCTTGCGGAGCAGCACGCTCGGCGCGCTCATTCGGTCACTCCAAACTGCGAGAGGAGCCTCGCCTTCTGCAACACGACTCTGCGGCCGGCGACGTCGTGTTCCACGATGGCGAAGCCGTCGGCGTTCAGGACACCCATCCGCGCAACGACGCCGCCCACCTGATGGGGACGCACGCCACACAAGCGGGCGAAGTCCGCAGCGGTCATGCTGCCACCCGCGTCCACGAGCACACCAAGCCAGGTGAGCACGCGCTCGACTTCGGGCTTCGACACGCCCGCAACCTGCTGCGCAAAGAGCTTGGACTGTCTGAGCCGACCCACGAGGGCCTGCTCGCTCGGAGCGGGCGGCGCCGAGGCCGCCTTCGCGGGCCCCTCGGGAATGAGCTGCAACTGCTTCGTGGTAGGCGCGGTCTGAGTCGGCTGGATGACAGCGGCTGGGGCCGCTGGTCGCACGATCTTCAGCGCCCACCAGTCAGGTTCAGGAAGCATGCGACATGACAGCTCAACATCCTCGCCAACGACACGGTCCAGCCACTCGGGTCCAATCAAGAACGCAGGAGCAACCGCCTCGGCCAATGACAGCCCGCCGTGCTCTCCGTAGTGGGGCGCGCGGTTTGCGACTGACGTGTCCCAAAGCGCGGCGACCCCTACCGCCCCGAGCGGCTTCCACGACGTCCTCGGCAAGAGTACTTCGTCGGCCCGTGGCTGCTCGCCTTCGGCCAGCGCGCGCCAACGCGCTCCTCCCGTACGCCCCTGAGGAAGGCGGCCAGCCGCGACGCGCATCGCATCACCGGCGACGTGGCCATGATCTGCAACGAGAAGGACGGCGCGCTCAGCACCATCGGCAGCGCTCAAGAGCGCATCGAGCGGAAGGATGGGCGTTCGGCTGTAGTCGACCGCGACCTGTAGGCTGCCTTTGAGCTGCTCGTCGATGGCGTTCACCACGACGGCGACGACCCGGTGATCGCTGGCGATGGCCTGCTTTACTTCGTCGATGAGTTCGTGTCCCGCGTGGATATCGCGCCGGAAGAACACCGTGAGAGGCTCATCACCCACCAGCTCTCGCACGTGCGGATTCGCCGCCCAGCGAGCGTCGTCACGATCGGTGCCTTGGTCCCCGAAGCGGGGATCAGCCACCCCGGCGAACAGCGCGGCCCGACTCACCTCGGTCAGCGTGGGGGTGGCAGCCAACACGGGCGGGATCGGTAGCTGCCCATTCCAGCCAGGCACACGCCACGCGATCGGGCTCCATCTCCGTTGATCGCGCAGTCGCTGGAGCACCTGGACGGCCGCCGCGTAACTCATGCCGTCCATGAGGACCAGGAGCAGCCGTCGGTGCTCGCCGCCCTTGAGGAAATGGGCCACCACGCGTTTCGTGACGTGCTCGATCGGGAGCACCTCGCTCGACGGCTTTCCGGCATCCACCCAGGCCACGTAGGCCTGTGCGAAGCGTTGGTCGTCTGCTCGCGCGACTGCATCCACCGCGTCCAGCAATCGGCGAACGGCCGCCATCAGCTCTTCGCCCGCGCCCCGCATGCCACGTACGCTTTGTCTCGCCCAGTCGAGGAAGCCCCCTTCCTCGGCATAGCGCCGGGCAAGGTCGAGGGCTGCCTGCCACGCGGTGCCGTGCTCGGCGAGCTGAGGCCGCACGCATCGCGCGAGAAGCCACGCGGCAAGCCGCGCCGCCATCCGCCGCGCTTCGACGTGTTCTGAACGACGAATCGCCCCATCCAACCGATGGGCGCTCAGACGCTCGAAGGCCGCGAACACCGCCTCAAGAGCCTCGGGACTCGGCGCATCGACAAACGCCGACAGGGACTCGGCGAGAGCTGCCTCGCGCGCCTTGTGACCGGCCGGCAACCACTCGCTCGCCGTAGCTAGCGCCGAAGCGCCACCGCCGACGGCATGCTGCTCTGCTTCTTCGAGCAGGCGACGATCGTCAGCATTCTCGACGGACAGCACGGCTTCCAGCAGCGCCGACGCTGCTCCCGCGGCGTACGCAGCTCGGACCTCACTTGCGACTCCGGGCGCGATGCTCGCGACTTGGCCGCTTACGAGGCCGCGCAGATACGCATCGGGGTGCTGCTCTACCGCAACCAGCAGCAGCAGAGCCTGAAGTGCCCTGTCGACGAGACCAAGCTCCCACCCGCGAAACCCCAACACTCCTATGGGTCCAAGGCACTCCCCGAACCAATCGAGTGCCTCGCGCCGCACCGCCCTCAGCAGATCGTCCGTCTCGCATGCGAGAGCGAACGCAGGCCCCGCGTCCGAACCGCGCACCCAGCGAAGCCACTCGGAGGGCCCCTCGAGTGAGCGCTCCGGGATGCCGAACCGCGCCTCAAGAAAGCGCTGCCAAAGCCCGCTGCGAGTCAGCCGAAGTCCCGTGATCTTGCGAAGCCCCTCGATGGTGCCGGAGAGGACAAGCCGCGCGAGCGCCATTGAGGAGAGTCCGGGGTCCACCTGTCGTGCACCGAACAGAGCGGCGAGGCGTGCGTCACGAGCGACGTGATAGATGCGACCGCCCGCGAGTCGACAGGAAACGTCGAGCGGAAGCGCGTCCTCGGCCCAGTCGATAAGGTACACGTTCCCCGATGACGTCTTCTCTCCAGGGGCCGGCAACTTCGAGCGCAGCTCGAGCTCGCAGGCCGTTGGGATGATCTCCCACGCGAGGCCATCCAGCTCGAAGCGCCCCGGCTGACCTCGACCGAAGAGCGCAAGGAGACGCGAACGGTGGTCGCGACGAAAGAGCCGCTCGACCTCCAAGCGAACGTCAGCCTCTGAGAGGAGCGGCGACTCCGTCATTCCGGCCTCCGCTTCCAGGCCGTAAGCCTGATGACGATGCGCGACACCCCCTTGCCCTCGGTTTCGAGGCGCCCCGCAAGCTTCCGCAGCGCGTCGGCAGCAGCTTGCGGGTCACCGAGTTCGCTCGACTCTTCGAGGACGATCGCCTCATCCCGCACCGACGGGCTCGGTGGCTTGTGGGTGGGTACGCGAAGCAGCTCGTCCGCACGCCGGGTCAGATCGGCAAGACCGTCCGCGAGCATCTTGTTGACCTCGTCGGCGGTGAGCAGCGCAGCGAGGTCCTCAAGTAGCAACTTCGCGCGCTCGCCACGTTCGGCATCTCCAAGGAGCCCCTTCACCTGCCGAAGGACGATCCAGCGCGCATCTTCCTGGAGCAAGCGCTTCGAGGCGGCGGCGGTCGTGAAGTTTCGCCCCATCGCGGCGAGTGACGTCATCGGCGTGAAGCGCGCGAGGTCGCGCACCATCGATGCTCCGTCACCGCGCCCCAGCAGCTCGAGCAGCGTCGCGCATGCTCGCGCCGTGGCCAGACGTGGAGCATCTCCGGGCTCGGCCCAGTCACGAATCTTCGATTCGAGCGGGGCCGGCAGGTCTCTCGCGTCGCGAACAGCAGCAAGCGCTTCTTTCATCTTGTCCGCGAAAGCCGACAGGTTGCGGGCTCCCAGCGCTCGTCCTCCAATCGCTACGCCGAGCAGGTCTCCGGCTCGGTTCAATGCCTCCGTCCACTCGGCGAGCGTCGGCAGCTCGGGACGTAGAAGCTCGACGTCGTCGGGGAGCTGCCCGGGACGCGGGAGCGCAAAGCTGCGACCGTCTCGACGGAAGGTTCGCCCACTCCACGATGCATACAGCGAGATGATGACGTCTTGCACCTCCGGCGGGAGCCCTCGCGTCCGCTGTGGATCGAGCCAGCCTCGCACGTTGCCGGCCGTCGGCGTGTCGATGCCGGCCTGCTGCCGCTGCTGCTCGATGTCTTGAAACGGCCGCTCCCGGAGCAGCACTGCAACGTCGCCGGTCTCCGTGATGCCGAGCGGATCGGCGTAAGCACGGAGGTCGTTACGTTCGCCGCGCTCCACATTCATTCGGCGGTCACGCTCGTCGAGCAGCTTCTCGACGAGCGCGCCCACCTTCTCCATGCGCGTCGCCGAGACCGGGCCGTCGAAGCGCGGATGATGCGGATACTTCTTCGACAGCATCGTATCGACGACCTGTCGGAAGCCTTCCTTCATGGTGCCCGCGAGGACGGTGCGAATGTCGAGGTCGCCGAGAAGCGGGATGAAGTGCTCGTCAACCGTGCGTGAGTGGTCGAGGAACGGGCTATCATTCACCATCGCAAGCCCGTAGGACTGCGCGAGCGTTCGTTTGACCAGCGCCTCCTTCTGCGCGCGAAGGCTTGCAAGGTCCGCGCGCGTGGTCGATTGCTCCTCGACGCGAAGGTGACCGAGGTACTTGCGAGCGTCCCCGTCGAGGATGTGCTCCAGGACCACCAGCTCGCCGAGCTCGCGCTCGAGCAAGTGGGAGAAGAACGTTGGCAGCCAGACCACTGTCGGGTTCGGCGGCGCATCTGCGGGCCGCGAGTCTCTGAACCGCTCGACGATTCGGAGATCCTCCTCGGGGCCGTGCCCACGTTCATCGAAGGGGTAGTCGACAACGAGCTGCCACTCGAACTCGTGCGGACAGGTCAGCGTGGTCTCGTCCATCTCGCGGACGTTGCCGTAGCGAATGCGTCCCTTCCGGCGCGTACCGTGGAACGGCAGCTCGGCTTCGACCAAATTGCTGTCGCTGTCGAGCTCCAGCGCCTGGAACAGCAGGCGCCGCATCGCGTTCTTTCGGGCTCCTTGTGTGTCGGCCTCTGCGGCCTGCGCGAGGATCGGCTGGAGGTCGACGCCAGCCAGATGAATGCTCACCTCGGGATCTGCCTGCTCGCCCAGGCGAAGCGCACCGACCTGGCTCGCCCAGTCTCGCAGCCGCTGCGCGACCACTTGCATCTCGGCGCCGGGGATCGGCGAGGCAATGGTCCCGTGGTTCAAGTGAGCCAAGCGCTTGACGGTGAGCCCCTTGAACGGCTTGGCCTCAGGAACGAGCGCGGCCATGAGCAGCGTCTTCGCGAGGCGGTTGTCATTGCGGCACATGCGCTGAGCGCAGCCGCTGCAGCCGAGCCGGCGGTCGTGGTCCTCACGCAGGCGCTGACATGCGCTTGGCGCGTCCGTGTCGTGGTGGCGACGAATGATTGGAAGAAAGCTCTCACGATAGAGGTCGCGGGCGCGGTCGAAGCGCGCCTTCATCACCGGATCGTCGATGGGGTCTTCGCTCTCCGCGAGGGCGTCGAACGCGTCGCCGACGGGAACTACCCGGCCGGTCTCAAGGTCCGGCAGATGGTTGACCAGAAGCTCCATCAAGATGCGGATCGCAGTGCGTTCGCGCTGCAAGCAGTCCGATAAGGCGACGAGCGCTTCGACGAGCGCCGGGGAGAACGGGTAGACCTTCTTGAAGTCGGCCTCATCACCCTCGCTGCCGATCAGCACGCTCTGCGCCTGCCCTGCGGCGCGCCACGTCTTCGCGAAGTCGTCGGCGAGGCGCTGCGCCGCCGACTCATCTTTGGGACGAACCACGCGATGAGCGACGATCGCCGGGAGGTTGCTGTCGGCGAGGGTGACCGTCTCGAAGCGCCCGTCGTGATGGGACAGATTGCGCGACAACTCCGTGCGCACCGCGCCCTGCGCCTGCTCCCCTAGGAACTGCGACAGGTCTCGCTGCCGCGCGATGAAGCTCACGATCGGGATGGCGCGATCGGCATCCTGCGCCTCCTTCAGCTTCACCATCTTCTGGACCTCGCGCCCGACGAACGGGAGATCGCTCGAGTTGCCGGCAAGCCACAGCACCAGCTCGTCGAGATAGAGCACGATGGCGTCGAAGCCGAGCGACTTGGCATGCCGACTCATCACGCCGAGTCCGGTGTCCAGGTCAACAAAACGGCCCTGCTGCGCGGTCCACGACGTGAAGAACGTCCGAACGAGGTCGCTGAACAGCTTGGCACGAGGGCTCTGCGCGTCTCGATCGCTCTCGCCGACGTAGGAGGCGGAGGCTGCGGCGTCGAACGATGCAGCATCCCACTTGCGCGTTTCGGCGAGCTTACCCCAGCCGGTCGCAGCTTGCTGGACACCGCCGTTCAGCTTGCCGAAGAAGGTGTCGTCCCCGAGCGTGGTGCGCAGGCGCCGTGCATCGTCGAAGAGCCCCTGGTCCGCATACACTGCGGGAACGGGCGCGTTAAGATGGTGCTTGGCAGCCCAGGCAACGTAGGAGCCGAGGATCTTCGACTCCATATCCTGCGCGCCGAGCATGTGAATCGGGAGCTGAAGCAGCTTCTTCTTGCCGATCCACGGGTTCTTGCCACGCAGCTCGTGCAGCTCGGGACGACGCCAGGGCGCCGAATGGTCCGCAAGCATCAGGTCGAGCAGCGCCATGAAGTGGCTCTTGCCCGCGCCGAACGACCCGTGCAGGTACGCCGCCTGGCTGCGCCCATCGCGCAGCGCGCTGCCGATGATCGACAGCGCGTGCCCGAAGGTCTGCAGGATCTTCGGCGTGATCGCGTAGTCCTTCACCGTGCGTTCGGGCTGAGCGATGCCACCCGTGAGGTCCTGGACGAAGTCGCCTTTCCGAACGGACTCCGGCAGGTCTAGAAGGTCGTGGATGCGTGTCGTCATGCTTCGTCTCCAGTGGCCACGTACCGAGCCGGTCGCCCGCTCAGCTTCTCGACCAGACCGTCGGCTTCGAGCTTCTTGAGCGCCTTCTTGATAAGGGCTTTCGTGACGCCCACTTCGCTCGCGAGGTCCGCTTCGGTCGGGCCCTCTGGCAACTCGGCCTCCTCCTCTTCGCCTTCATCGTCATCGCTCTCGGGCTTCCAGTTTTTCAGCGCTGCGAGCACGTCACTCGGGTCGACCGTCGTGCGCTTCGGAGCGGCGGGCGGCGTCCACGCGCGCAGGTCGCCCACCGCGACGCCGAGCGTGTGCGCCTCACCGGCTACGAAGTCACGGAAAAACTCGCCGAGCTTCATCCCGCCAAATGCAGCCGACGGCTCGTTGTGCCATTGGAGGAGCCAGGGGACGCGCTCATCGATGCCCGCGAGCAAAGGAACGAGCCGGTCCTTGGTCCAACCATCTTCGGACTTGCGGCGCTGGTAGAGGCCCGAGAGCGCTTGCGCCACTTGCAGGTGGTCCCAGCCTGCCCAGCCCACAAGGGGTGTCGTGTCCTCGTCGGTGTTGCCACCTGGGAGGGTGACAAACCGCTCCTTGGGTACGTCGAGCTTGCCGCGCAGTCCCCAGTAGTGCCGGAGGAAATCTTTGGGCCCGTACTTGTCGGGAAGCGGGATAGCCTTGAGACCAAGCCGATTCAGCTCGGGCGTGAGCCTGCCTGCGTCTTCGAGGCGCTGGAGCCGCCAGGTCTCCTCCCAGCTCGCGCGCTTCTCCATACCGGTCTCGGCGTAACGGTAGCCTGCAAGAAAGGGTACGCCTTCGCCGTCGACGAGGTCCGAGATGAGCCGCACGAGTTCGAGGCCGCTCTCCTCGGTGAGCAGCTCGTGCGCGGCTTGCACGGCCGGATCGTGACCCAGCTCAAGGGCGAGCTGGCGTGCGGTGCGCAACTCTGGGGTACTCTGATCACGGAAAGCGGCCTCGATGCGCTCAAGCAGCCACATCTGAACGGCATCCGTGAACGCCTTGGCGTCGTCGGCAAGCGACCACCTACGCTTGGTCTCCGGCGTCTCGAGCAGGCGAAGCTGCTTTCCGTGCTCTGGATCATCGAGGAGCCGCAAACGCTGGCGATAGAGCTCGGCGAGCGGGCCCCCGACGTCCGAGGGCGCATCGCGCTTGTGCACTCGAAACCACTCGGAAGCCGAGATGTCGCTCTTCACATCGCGCGCGAGGTGTACTTCGAAGGGGCGGTGGCTCGGCTCGACGGGGACGCGAACGGCACCGACGGACGGCGCCACGAGCGTCGGCAGGCCGAAGAGGCCGTACACGCGCCAGTCCATCTCCTCTTGCAGCGAGACGAGGATGCCGCGCAGCCGGGCGCGCTCGGCCAAGCAGCGCGTACGGGCTTCACGAAGCGCTTTGAGTGTGGGCGTCGTCGATAGGGCGGCAGCCACAACCGTCTCGGGCGCGATTTCCGCCATCTGCCGCACGGTCTCTTCGGCTGCGACCACGAGATTGAGAAGCTTTTCGCGCAGCTCGGCCAGACTCGGAACGGGGAGCTGCTGGAGGAGATTGCCGGCATATTCGAGACGATCTTGCCATGGCGTCTTCGAAAGCCTCGCGCCCTCTCCGACTTGGTCGCCGCCTTTCGGGAACATGACGAGGCGGCACCAGAACGCGACGGTGGAGGAGTTCAGGTAGCCAAGGAGGGACTGATGGTCCTCGCCGCTTCGCCCGGACTTGAGTGCCAACACAGGGGCGGAGCGATTGAACACCCGATCGCCCCGACTGATGACGAACTGGTTGTGCGTGGATACGAACGCAAAGCCCACTACGGGACTCGCCCGGTATCTCGCCGCAAAGAACATTGAATGCGAGTACCAGTTCAGCCCACGCGCTTCGATGGTCTTGCCGAAGTCTCGCCTAACGCGAAGCCTCTGCCTCTGAGGCCAAAACCACCTCGATTCTGAAGCGCTAAGCGAAGACTCGTTTCCATTGAAATCATAGGGAAAGAGAGTGTCGTCATTCGCAATGACGTGCCAGTCTTCGATGTCTTGGCCACGAACGAATTGCACTAGGCGAACTCCGAAGGCGCGAAATCGTCGGGCCGTGCTTGCGGGTAGTGCAAAGAAGGGGTCGTCACCCGTGTGCGTGGTACGACCGATGAAGTCCAACATCGAGCCGAGTCGCTGCGGTGCGGAGTTCGAGAGCATCGCCAAAAGGCCGCGCGCGCCGCCCCCTGCCAGGACCCACGGATGGGTTCTGCGCTCTAGTTCGGTGAATCGGGCGACGGAAACGAATCGCCCCTCGAAGCCAGGCTCGTTGTGATGGGAGACGATTTCGTTCCACACGGGAGCTGCAGCCGGGTCCGACGGTTCCGTAGTTTCGCCTCGCTTCCCCAGAACCGCATGAAACCCTTCATGCCCGGAAGGGCGGTTCCGCCCGAATAGCAGTAACGTCGAGGTTCCGTGACCGGGCAGATAACAGCCTGATGTGTCGATGACCTTCTGAATGTCAAGGCGACGCAGAACCTGCTGTATCAGCGCGGCTCCAAAATCGCGCTTTGTCCAGGCGTTGCTGTTGATCAAACCGACAAAGCCACCGGGCTCTGCCAACTCGAAGAATCGCTCCGTAAAAGGAGCGGCCAGTGCGAACTTGCCGCTGGCCGAGGTGTACATCTCCCGATACCGGGCCTTCTTTTGGGAATCGGGCTCAACGATGTACGGCGGGTTGCCAACGACCGCGTGGTAACGCTTAGTGAGCACGCGCTCGACGTCGCCGCGATTCTCGAGGCGGAAGAGCCGGTCCCCCCAACGCAGGTCATCGTCCATCGAGATCTGCCCTACGCTGAGCGCGCGCTGGTCGAAGCGATGTAAGAGGCTGTCAGCGACGACGACGTTCGGTCGAATGTCCGGCGCGCGTTCGAGATGCTTGATGCCGACCGCATCAAGCGCCGCGAGCACGAGCCGGAAGCGCGCGATGGCGACCGCGTAGGGGTTAATATCGACCCCATAGACTTGGCCGAGCGCCCGTCGCACGAGGTCCGCGATAGCCTCTGTCGGCGCATGGGTCTGCCATCGCCCGAGCAGCCGCCGGAACGCGCCGAGCAGAAAGTGCCCCGAGCCGCAGGTCGGATCGATCAGGTTCACCTCGGCGAGGCCGAATTCAGAGATCGCCAGGTCGAGAGTCTGATCGAGGATGAACTCCTCGACGAACTCAGGCGTCTGGAGGAGCGCGTAGCGCTTGCGTACCGCCTCGGAGAGGTCCTGGTATAGGTCGCCGAGGAAACGCGTGCCCTCGCCCGTGAACACAAGCGCGGGGGCGCCGTTCGCGTCGGGCTTGCGGAAGAAGTCGAGCAGCGCCTTGGCACCTTCGCTTGAGGGCGCGAGTACCCAAACTGGATTGTGGCGCGTGTCGAAGACGTCGCGCGCACCGGGAAGCTTCGCCAGCTCGCGGAAGACCGCGACCAGGTACTCGCGCGGCCCCAAGAATGGCGCAACCTGGAGAAAGAGCGCCTCGCGGTCTTCGGCCGCGCGCAGTGCATCGGCTGTCGCGCCCGCCACGCGCGGGTCGACGTAGCCGCGATCTTCGAGCGTGCGCACAAAGACCACGGACAGAATCCACGCGACTGCGAGCTGGGTCACACGTTCGCGGCGCCACGGCTCGAACCCGAGCCCGGTCTGACCGGCGTTCTGCTCTTCCGTCCACGCGGCCCGAAGCCCCGCCTCGACGCGCTCGGTCTTGGCGCGTGCAAGCAGGTCCTTCTCGAGCGCCTTGAGCGCGGGCTGTAACAGCTTGGGCAGATTCATCATCAGGGCGTCTCCGCGGCTTTGTGGGCGTTTGCCAGCCACGCATCGGGCATGACGAGCCGCTGGCTCGGTAGCGGCGCGGGTACTGGCAGCCGACCGTTGATGGAGGGGGCGGTGCCGTCGGCGTGAGCGGGCACCACGAGAAGAATGGCGGGCGCGTCACCGCGCTCGGCCCCTTCAACGATGCGCGTGAGCGCAGAAGCCAAGCCATATCGCGCGAGCGCACCTGGCCATGCCAGCACCAAGGTCTGCTCGCGCCAGTGGAGCAGCTCGTCGACGACGCGGTCAGTCGCTTGGCGCACCAGTTCGACGAGGAGTGACCAATCGGGTCCGCCAGGACCGGCGCGGTCGGCAGCCTCGACGTTGGACCAGTCAACGCCGAGTTCCTCGGCCTGACGACGAATGGCGCTCGTCAGGACATAATCGAGCGACACCGCCTGCGTCTTGAGCTCCATCGCGAGCGCGTCGAGTGCACGGCTCGCGATGTCTGCGCGCACCTGGACGACGCGGAATCGGCCCGCCGCCACGCCGCGATCGAGCTGGTCTTGGAAGGCGGCGGCGCGCTGCGCGTCGGGGCTGCGTCGTTGTGGCAATCCCGGCGCAGTGGGCTTGCGCGAGGGAAAAGCGACCGTCATCGACGTGTTCGCGTGCTGCCCAGGCCGCGCGTACTCGCCCGTACCGATGTCCGGCATGAAGACGAGGCCGTGCGGCGCGAGCAGCGCGTCGAGCGCCGGGCGCTCGGGGAGAGGAGCCGCCTCGGGATAGCGAGCCGCGATGCGCCGCCGGACGGCCTCCGGAGAGAGCCCTGCGCCCGATAGCGCGGCGAGGCTCAGAGACAGCGCGCGCGCCGCGTCCATGCCGCGCGGGTAGAGCTCGAGCCGCGCCGACGCCGCCGCGCGATCGCTGGCGCGGGCGGCGAGGGTGAGCCGCTGGTCGGCCGGCAACGTCGCCAAGGGAGTTCCAGCGGCGACCTCCGCGAGCGAGGCACGAACGACCTCGGACGAGGGAAGTGGCTCGGTCACGGCAAGGCTGTCGGCGGTCTCCGCGAGGGCGGCGAGCGCGTCGAGTACCTCGGAGTCACGCGCCACCCAAGGCGTGCTGCCAATGCGCCGCCAGGTGGCAGGAGGTTTGGGGCGAAGTTCCAGCGCCACACGCACGAGCGCTGAAGCGGTGCGCACATCGTCATCGCTGGGCGTCCCCTCGATGCGGGCCTTGGCCAGCGCGCGGGCCAGGTCCATGAAGGGCGTCGCGGGCGACGCAGCGTCTAGCGCCGATGACAGGGCTTGCGTGAGCGCGGACGCGGCAGCGTTGTCCGCCCAGCGCTTGTTGCGCAGGAATTGAAGGCTCGAGTGGATCTGCGCGGGCTCGATGCCGAACGCCCCAGCAACCTCGGACACCGTGCGCGCAGCCGGGAGCCCGAAATCCGGACGTTCATCGGGCAGCGGATCGAGCCCGACCAGAACACGGAGCCGACGATTCGCCTCGTTCGCGCTGGCGCGTCCAATGAGCTCGCGAGCCCAATCGCCGAGAGAGCCCGGCGTTGGCTCCGCAGCAGCGATGGCTGCGAGCCGCTCACGAAGCGCGTCGGCGCGGACACGCCCAAGAAGCTTTGCGATGCGAGCGGCGGGAGCAAGCGCGGCATCTATGGTGGTCTTGAGCCCCGCAGCCATCAAGCGGTCGACCGTGCTCGCCTCGATACCGGCATCTGGCTCCTCCAGCAACAGACGCGGGTGCGAAAAGCCCGGCATGAACACAGGGCGGTTCTCGACCTCAAACCGAGCGCGAAGCTGATCGGCGAGTGCCACGATTTCGCGCGCGACATGAGTGCCGACGCCGCGAACGACCGAGAGCTGGTTGCGCGGCAAGAGCAGCAGCTCAGCGACCGTAGACACGCCGGCTCGGTCGAGCGCATTGCGTGCGCGTGCAGACAGCGGCAAGGCATCGACCGGCGTCTCGGAACGGACTTGCTCAATGGCGATGGCGGACACGCCGTCGTCCGTCTCTGCCTCGACCGACAGCGCATGCGCCCACGCCTGTCGCATGGCCTCGGCGCTGGCGAACCGGGTCTTCTTCTCGCGCGCGAAGGCTCTGCGGAAGAACGAGGTCAACCGGTCGCGGACCGCCGCATCGAAACGCTCGGCCTCGACGACCACCTCGGCGGTCGCGTCGCCCTGCGGGAGCGCGGGCCGCGCGCCGGTGAGCGCGTGATAGAGCACGGCGGCGGCGGCGTAGCGATCCGCGTCGGCGTCCCACGCGCCGCGCAGATACAACCAGGGGTCGCGCCACTCCGCGGTGCCAGCGCTGATGGCGGTCATGTCAGCAGACGAGAGCGAGAAGTCGAGGAGGAGCAGGTGGCTCTGCTTCTTCGACTGGCTCGTGAAGCCGACGTTGGTGGGCTTGATGTCGCGGTGCGTGACGCCGGCCTCTTCGAGGTACTGGACCGCAGAGAGCAGGTCGTCGCCGTACCGACGCGCGAGCTCGAGCGGCAACGTCCCCTGCTCGCGCAGCACGTCACCCAAGCTCCGCTCACCCGCGAACTCGAGGAGCAGGCACGGCAACCCGCCGAGCGTGAGTACGTCGCGCAGCGCAACGATGTGCTCGTGCCGCAGCTCCCGCAGCGTCTTCGCTTCGGCGAGCAGCCGCTCACCGCAGCCCACATCGTGGGGAACCTTCAGCGCGAAGTCGCGCCCCTCACGACGCACGTGGAGCACTAGCGCCGTCCCGCCGGAGCCCAGGCGACGCTCAACGCGAAGGCCACCTTGAAGGGTGTCACCCTTCTGGGCTTCGCGTGGATCGGCGCCCGCGTTGATGTCGACCGCCGGACGCGTGAGCGCTTCGAGAACGAAGGCGTTGAACCAATCGGAGATGTCGTCGGCGCGGGCGTGGAGGTTCGGCTGCGTCGCGAAAGAGATCGCCTCGTCGAGGATCGCGAGATCGGCGCGAACCGCCGAGGGGCGAAGACCTCCTTCGCCATCTTTCGTTCCCTTGATGCGCTGCTCTCGCTCGGCAAGCGTTGCTGCGGGGTGCTGGTCAGTGAGGACTAGCCATGCGAGGCAACCGACCGAGAAGACATCACTCTCGTACGTCGCCTTCTCGGGGTCCGCGAGAACCTCGGGCGCTTGGTAAAGGCGATCCACAGCCTGCAACAGTTCGTGGAAGTGGCGGGTCCCAACGCTGCTGTGCCCGATCCACGCCGCGGTTTGAAAGCGATGGAGGCGCACATGAATGCGCCCGTCCGCCCCACGCCGGACCAACACCGACGCGGGCGAGAGATTGCGGTGCAGAACACCAGAACGGTGGCAGTGGGCGACCGCCTCAACGATCTGCTGGAGAAGCCCGAGCCGCTCGTCGAAGGTCAGATTGGGCTCCTGGCGCACGAAGGCGTGCAGCGGGAGCGAGTCTTCGAAGGCCTCGAAGAGCACCGCCGGGCCAAGCGGCGCGTCGTCGACGAAGGAGCGGTAGGCGAGGATACCGGGGTGCTGCCCGATCTGCGCGAGCGTCTTTGCTTCGCGTCGCGCTGCGCGGTGAAGTTGCGCTCGTCTCTCAGTGGAAGTCGCGGCCGGCACCAGGTAACTGCGGACGCGCGCTTGATCGCGCTCAACGGCGGCGTTCTTCGCGAGGTGCTCCTGGTAGCCTTCGCCGTCGTCGACGAGTGCGCCAAGCTGGTAGCCCCCCACCACACGCGCGGTCTTGCTCGGGCGCAGGCCGATTCGATGAGCCGCTTGGAGCAGTTGCTTCATCATCGGCCGGTTGACGATGCGCTGAGCGTCGCGGCCATCGAACCCGTTGACGAGCCTGGCGCCGACGTCTTTCGGGAGCAGCAGCCACGGCGGCCGGCCGCTGTCGAGGCGCACTTCGGTGACGTTGGAGAGAAAGACCGCCGCATGCACGTACGGGCGCTCTTTGCCGAGCTGCCGTTCGAGAAGGTCGGCGAGCACCCTGGCCTTCAGGTTGGCGCCGGGATACGGGCACTCGATCGTGCGTCGCCTTCCTCCGTCGGTGAAGGTCCAGTCCACGATGTCACCCGTCAACGCGCCGGGGTGACTCTTGATCTCGACGAGGAACAGGCCATGACGAGACAAGAAGAGCAGATCGATTTCGTACAGTCGGCCCGACGCAGGGTCGTAGAGCTCGTGAAGCTCCCACGCCTGATGCGGATCGGTGTCCGATAGGGACTCGTGCTTGTAGACGAGGTCGAGCGCCTGCCGCTCCCACGGATAGGGAGTCGCGCGACCACGATGAATTCGTCCCTCAGGGAAAGCCACGCTACTTGCCCCCCACGCTGCGCGCGAACTCGGCGGCTGAGGGCTCGGCGTCGTCCGAGACAAGGGCCGCGTCAATGTGCGCGAAGCCAAGAGCGCGCAATGCGCTCGCCGCATCTGCGATCGGGCGAACGATGACCGTGCGACCTCGCGCACCAAGCAGGACGGCAGCAAGGCCAGCAAGCTGTCGGAAGGCGGCGTTGTCCGCGACAGCAACTACCTGATCGGTCCACGACAGCGCCCGGTCCTCGGCGAACGCCTTGGCGACGGCGACGAGCGCAGCACCGCCCGCGATAACAAGCTTGGTGGCCGACGTGAGCGGCGGAACCGAAACAGACGCACTTTTCACGCCGAGCGCGGAAGCAACGTGGTCGAGGGTCGGCGGACCATTCGCTTCGGCAAGCAGCCGTTTCGCCGTGTGGTCGTCGATGCCGCCCCAGTCGGGGCCGAAAGGCTCATCGTCGGCAAGGCCGAAGAAGCCGAAGCACGCCGAGGGAGAGAACGCGGCGCCCCACGTTCCCGCTGCGTCGCGGAGCAGAATGTCAAGACGGTCACCGGGACCAAGTGCTCCGGCGAACTGCGTCCATCGGGCGTCCGCATCGGCACCGAAACGACGAGCCGTGCGCTCCCGAGCGTCGAGGGCGCGGAGGCCAACCACCGCGGCGCTGTAGAAGGCCGTGCGTTCCTGCGAGGTTAGTGGAGTCGTCACTTCGCCCCCTCCTCACCATGGCCCTCGGCTCGGAGAGGCTTCCCGTCACTCTGACGAGCGAACATCGGCGTCGAGCGTGTGGAGGTACGGGCGTGGATGGCGGTCATTTCTTCTTCCTCTAGCGCTGCGGCGCGCTGGCTTAGCCCGCGCACGCGTCTCATTTGATCCGTCTGCGCGTACCCAGTTGTCTACCTTCGGGAGCTCAAACTTCCAAAGCTTGCCGCGCCAATGAACCGGGAGGCCCTTCGAGTCGCTCCATCGGGACACGAAGTCCCTGGCGACACCGATGCGAAGCCGCGATGACGTCGACGGATACCCAGGGCACGGCAGGTTGAGTCTGCGTCGCGGCTCGCATCCCCAGACATACCAAGATCCACATGTCCATCCAAGGAACTGCGTGAGTCGGTCAGAGTCGGTGAAATGCGATTGCTGCCCACCTTTCCCGTTGCGCCCTCCAGTTCCCGAAGTGAGCAATGGCACGCTGGGCACACTCGCTTATGGCCGCGGTGCCGCCAACCGCCTCAACCCGCTCCCCCGGACCTTGAACATCCGGCACGAGCAGCAGCCAATTCAGCAACTGCGTCGCCTGTGCCCGAGTCAGTTCTAACCGCCAAGCCACAGTGGCCCGGCCTGTGACCAAGCCCTGGCTCTAAGGTCCCAGGAGGGGTGCACCCTGGCGAGCAGCCGTCCCCAGTAACACTGCGACGCGGTGCTCACGGAGGAGCGCCGTCAACTGCCTCTCTGCCCTTTTCACGCTTTAAACAGGAATTGTCCGTGCTTGCGGAGGCCATCCTCCGCAACGCAGAGGGGGCAGCCATCGGCCCAGCGTGTAGCACAGCTGCACCACACGCCAGCCACCTCGTCAGGCGTAGGGTGTCCCTTGAGGCCGTTCAGGAACCATGGGGCACGCCACCGTCGAGATGACGATGCGCAACGACCAACCTGAACCCGAGCGTGAAGAAGAGCGCAATGAAGGCCATGAGCATGCGCCCGAGGGGCACATGGGGCACCTAGCCGAAGGCACAGCCCAGAAACGAAAAAAGCCCCCGAGTCTTTCGACTCGGAGGCTCAAATCGGAGTGCCCAGGGCGGGATTCGAACCCGCACACCTTTCGGCGCCACCCCCTCAAGATGGTGTGTCTACCAGTTCCACCACCTGGGCTTCTTTGCTGCGCTGCAACCGCGAACCGCGCGGACCATCTACCGGACCTACCCGGCTCACGCAACGACAATTTCAACGAACGCGTGAGCCGGCTTGTTCCTGACGCCTACTGCGCCGGAGCCGGAGCAGGCGGAGCCGACTGCGGCGCCGCGGCACCCTGCCCCTGGGTGTTGTTCTCGTTCGTCGCCGGGTTGCCACCGCCCTCGGAAGGAGGCGGAGGAACCGGCGTCTCACCGCGCGGCTGCTCCACGCTGCCCGGAGCCGGAGCCCCCGCCGCGCCCGGCGTCGCCGGAGCCGCCTGCGCCGGAGGCGCGGCGACCGAGCCGCCCGCCGCCACCGAGGAGCGCAGCCCCACGAAGGACAGGCCGAGCGACGTGAGGAAGAAGAGCGTCGCGAAGACGCCCGTGAGCTTGCTCAGGAACGTCACCGCGCCGCGACCACCAAAGGCGCTCGTGGCCGCGCCGCCGCCGAGGGCGGAGCCCATGCCCGCGTCCTTACCGGGCTGCAGCAGGATGACGAAGATCATGAACACGCAGATGACGACGTGCACGATCGTGACGAAGGTCAGCATGGGCTTTCTTCCAGACGTTCCGTGAGAAGGAGGCGCACCCTACACAAACTGGTGAACGGGAGACAACTTCTTCCGCCCACCGATTCCAGGTTGCCCCAGGTTCAGGTGGCCGCCTTGACAATGGCCGCGAAGTCGCCCGCCTTCAGGCTGGCCCCTCCGACGAGCGCCCCGTCCACGTCCGGCTGCCCCAACAATTCCGCGGCGTTGTCCGGCTTCACGCTGCCGCCGTACTGGATGCGCACCCGCCCGGCCGTCTCCCCGTCGTACAGCCGGCCAAGCAGCCCACGGATCGCCGCGTGGACCTCCTGCGCCTGCGCCGACGTCGCCGTCCGCCCCGTCCCAATCGCCCACACCGGCTCGTACGCCAGCACGAAGCCCGCCACGTCCTTCGCCTCGAAGCCGGTCAGCGCCCCGCGCACCTGGCGCTCCACCACCTCCAGCGTCCGGTTCGCCTCGCGCTCGGCCAGCGTCTCGCCCACGCAGATGATGGGCGTCATCCCCGCGGCCTTCACCGCCCGGGCCCGCTTGTTCACCGTCTCGTCCGTCTCGCCGAAGAACTGGCGGCGCTCCGAGTGCCCCACGATGACGTAGGCACACCCCAGCTCCACCAGCATCGGCGCGGACACCTCGCCCGTGAAGGCGCCCGACGACTCCCAGTGACAGTTCTGCGCCGCCAGCGCCAGCGGCGCACCCTCCAGCGCGATGTGGAGCGGCTGCAGCGCCACGAATGGAGGCGCCAGCACCACCTCCACCGTGTCGCCCAGCGAGGCCACCATGCCCCGCAGCTCACGAACCAGTGCCAGTGCCTCCGGCACCGTCTTGTTCATCTTCCAGTTGCCGGCGACGATCTTCCGACGACGAGCAGCGGCGGCCATGTCTCCCCCCAGGGGTGTACGTTCGGGTTGTCCTGCGGGCGCGCAGCCTACTTCGTTTCCAGCGCCTTGATACCGGGCAATTCACGTCCCTCCAGGAACTCCAGGGACGCACCACCACCGGTGGACACATGGCTCATCTTGTCGGCGAAGCCCATCTGCTCCACGGCCGCCGCGCTGTCGCCGCCACCGATGACGGTGGTGCCCTGGGTGTTGATGGACATGGCCGCGGCCACCGAGCGGGTGCCCTCGGCGAACTTCGGCACCTCGAACAGGCCCATGGGCCCGTTCCACACCACCGTCCGCGCGTCACGGATGTGCTGCGCGTAGATGGCGCGCGTCTTGGGGCCAATATCCAGGCCCATCATGTCCACGGGGACGGCGTTGTCCGGCGTCTCCTTGGCCGGGCTGTTCTCCGTGGGCTCCGTCCCGACGATGTGGTCCACCGGCAGCACCAGCGGCGTCTTCAGCCGCTGCGCCGCCTCCAGCATGCGCGTGGCCAGCGACAGCTTGTCGCCCTCCACGCGGGACTTGCCCACCTCCACGCCCTGCGCCTTGAGGAACGTGTAGGCCATGGCGCCGCCGATGAGCAGCGCGTCCACCTTGGGCAGCAGGCTCTCGATGACCTTGATCTTGTCGCTCACCTTCGAGCCACCCAGGATGGCCACGAAGGGCTTCTCCGGGTTCTTGAGCACCTTGCCCAGGTACTCGATTTCCTTGCGCATCAGGAAGCCGGCGGCCTTCTCCTTCACGAAGGGCACCATGCCGGCGGTGGAGGCGTGGGCGCGGTGCGCGGTGCCGAAGGCGTCGTTGATGTAGACGTCGGCGACGCTGGCCAGCTCGCGGGCGAAGGCCTCGTCGTTGGCCTCCTCCTCCTTATGGAAGCGCAGGTTCTCCAGGACGATGACCTGCCCGTCCTTGAGCTCCTTCACCTGCTTCTTCACGCCGTCACCCACGCAGTCATCCGTGAGGATGACCTCGTGCTTGCCGCCGAGCAGCTCGGCCAGCCGCGCGGCGACCGGCTCGAGCGACAGCTTGGGGTCCGGCCCCTTGGGGCGCCCGAGGTGGGAGGCCAGGATGACCTTCCCGCCCATCTCCAGCGCGCGCCGGATGGTGGGCAGCGCCTCGCGGATGCGGGTGTCGTCCGTCACGCGCCGCCCCTCCAGCGGGACGTTGAAGTCCACGCGGATGAAGACGCGCTTCCCGGTCAGCTGCAGGTCGTCGATGTAGCGGATCATCTCGGTCCTTCCCTCTGAGGTACCCTTCGGCGGCCTGGACTAGATGCCCTTGGAGACGAGGAACTTCGCCGTGTCCACCATGCGGTTGGAGAAGCCCCACTCGTTGTCGTACCAGGCCATGACCTTCAGCATGTTGTCGCCCATCACGAAGCAGTTCGTGGAGTCGAAGATGGCCGAGTGCGTGTTGCCGTTGTAGTCGATGGACACCGTCGGCTCGTCGCTGAACTGGAGGATGCCCTTGAGCGGGCCCTCGGCGGCCTTGCGGTAGGCGTCGATGACGGCCTCGGCGGTGACGGGCTTGGCGGTGTTCACCGTCAGGTCCACGAGGGACACGTTCGGGGTGGGCACGCGGACGGCGAGGCCGTGCATCTTGCCCTTGAGCTGCGGAATCACCTCACCGATGGCCTTCGCGGCGCCGGTGCTGGTGGGAATCATGGAGAGCGCGGCGGCGCGGGCGCGGCGCATGTCCTCGTGGGTGAGGTCCAGGATGCGCTGGTCGTTGGTGTAGCTGTGGACCGTGGTCATCAGGCCCTTCTCGATGCCGAAGTTGTCCACCAGCACCTTGGCGATGGGCGCCAGGCAGTTGGTGGTGCACGAGGCGTTCGAGATGATGTGGTGCTTGGCCGGGTCGTACTCGTTGTGGTTGATGCCGTAGGCGATGGTGAGGTCCGGGCCCTTGGCCGGGGCGGAGATGAGGACCTTCTTCGCGCCCGCCTTCAGGTGCTTCTCCGCGCCGTCGCGCGCCGTGAAGCGGCCGGTGCACTCGAGCACCACGTCCACGTTCATGTTCTTCCACGGGAGGACGGTCGGGTCCTTCTCCGCGGTGACGGCAATCTCCTTGCCGTCCACCACGATGCCCTTCTCGGAGGCCTTCACCGTGCCCGGCCAGGTGCGGTGCACGGAGTCGTACTTGAACAGGTGCGCCAGCGCCGCGGGCTTGTCGAGGTCGTTGATGGCGACGATCTCGAGGTCCTCCTTGCGGCTGAGGGCAGCGCGCAGGATGCAGCGTCCGATGCGACCGAAGCCATTGATGGCGATGCGGGTAGCCATGTTCAGGTGTCTCCTTGTGGGCGTGAGCGCGAGTGCCCACGCATGTCGTCACGTCACACGTCGAATTCGAGGGCGCCGACCGTAGGCATCCGGACCTTCCACGTCAACGCTTCGTATCGCTCTTGCGACGGTGCGCACGCCGAAGCTGAACAATCACCCCGAGCAACAGCCAGATACCGGAGGCCGTTCCCCCTCCTGCCCCACAGCCGCAGCCCGAGTCGCCCAGTGGGTAATAGAACTGCGGCAGCTCCTCCAGCACCACGGGCTCCGGCGGAGGAGGCGGCGGGGGAGGCTGGGG